>JBEIRZ010000395.1:0-4116 GCA_040375695.1 Planctomycetaceae bacterium | reverse complement strand
GGCATCGAGGAGCGTGTCATCGGGCATCGAGCCCCACAGGAAGTAAGACAAACGTGAGGCGAGGGCGAAGGGGTCGATGTCGCGGATGTCGGCGTTGGTAGGTTGGTCATCGAGTTCGACCCGGAAGAGGAATTTGGGGGAGCAGAGGACGGCTTGAAAAGCGACCTGCATCGCGGCGTCCCATTTCTCGCCGGCGGCGACCATTTCATCGACCCAGGAGGCGAGCCGCTGGGACTCGTCGGGCATCGGTGGCCGGCGATAGGCGCGGCGGAGGAAGCGATCGAGGACTTCGCGGGTCTGTTCGGGGACCGATTTCCCTTCGGTGGCGGCGAGGAGTTTGCGGTGGGTCGCGGGGCGGGTGTCGAGGGGGCCATCGAGTGCGAGGTATTCGACGAAGAGTATCGCCGCCTCGCCCTCGGGCTTTTTCATCTGGCCCACCAAAACCCGTTCGCGGTTAGGCATCGCGGGGAGGTTGATTTCGACGACCATCGCCTGGTCAAGCGTTCGGGCGGTGACGTCGACGAGCTTGATGATCTTGGCGGGGCGGGGGACGTTGCCGCTGATCGCATCAAGTTCCGCGTCGCTGGACGGGTCGGGGAGATCTTTACCGTGGAGTAGGATCACGGCTTGGACGTTTTGGCCATCGGACGCGGAGCCATGGAGCTTGGTGCGGAAGGTGTAATCGCCGGTCGCATCCCATTGGTAAACGGTGTTGATCGGGCCGAGCTCGATCGGTTCTTTGCCCGATGTGTCGAGCCGACGGTAGCCGTTATCGATCAGCTTGGTCGCGACGTCGGCCGAGGCGGGTTCGGTGTATTGGCTCGCGAGATGGCGTTTGGGGACCGGGGGTGGCTCGGGGGTGATGGCGCGACTGAGGATCCCTTCGGCGGCGTCGAGGTAGCGTTCCATCAGGACCGGCGGGAGCGACAGGACGTCGCCGATGTTGTCGAAGCCGTAGCCGATATCGTCGGAAGGGAATTCGCTGGTGGGGTCGAAGTCGACACCGATCAGGTCACGGATGGTGTTTTTGTATTCGAGCCGATTGAGCCGTCGCATCGTCACGCGGCCCGGGTCGGGTTTGGCATGTCGATCGGCGTAGTCGAAGATCGCTTGGATCTCTTCGACGAAACGCTCGGCGTCGGCGGCGGCGGGTTGGGGCTCTTCTTGGGGCGGCATCGATCCCGACTGGATTTGTCGGATGACGTTCATCCAGACCTTTCGTTGGCGGATGAGCGAGTCGGAGTCGGTGAAGGCGAGGAGATTCAGTTCGGCTTGGGGGTCGGTCTCGGAGTGGCACTTGGCACAGTGCTTGGCGACGAAGGGTTTGCCAAGCTTTGCGAAGTCGGCGATCTCCTCGGCCTCTTCGGCGAAGAGTTGATGCGATTGCCGTTGGGATTGGCCTGGGGCGGCGAGGATCGCCGCGAGCAGGGTCAGCATCAAGCAGCAGTTCTGCAAACGGCGGGATCCGAAGATGCGGTGCCACCGATCGCGACGCCGATTGCGTGCGACCGGGTCGCTGGTCGGGGTGGATGGGTGGAACGCTACGAATCGTGTAGGCATCTCGAACGACATGCGTGGTTGGAAGGCGGGGCAGCGAGAGAACGAACGGTTGATACGGAGGCTTCCGTCAGAGTCTAGCGTAATCGATGGGCCGAAGTTTGAGCGAGCGGGAAAGCGGGGCCTGTGGGGCAGGCGGTTTCGGGGCGCTGGATTGGCGAAAATTTGACACGTTTTCGGTGGGTACCGGTCGGGGGCCTGCGGGTCGGGAGGGTATGACCATTTTTTCCGCCTGTTGGCGAGGGCGGAACGGGCCTTCACCGTTCACGCGGTGTCAGTTTTTCTGGTATAATCTTGATGCGGCATGCCTGTAACGAGCACGTTGAGTTGTGTCGCGATTGACGATTAAATGCCCCGCCCCGTCGTCGAAAGCTTCCAACGACCCACCTTTGAAGCGAACGTTCCGACGGACACCCCGCCTTGTTGGTACCCATCGCCTAACGCGGTTACCTGTTTCAGGTGCGACCGTGGGGCGAAGGGCGACCGTGGTTCGAGCGAGACGAAGTGACGTCGCCCCCGTCCATACGGAACCGACAAGTATCGACAACGCGAACGATAGCGATCGACAACGACAGCAAGCGAAACGCCATGCGACCTTCGAATCGACTTATAATTCTGAACAGAAATTCGGTCCGCGACATGCAGCGAGATCTCCATTTAGCCTTCCGGGCCGTAGCGGCAGGCTCAGCCAAGGTCCTGATGATGGGACTGGCGGTGATCGCGAGTGGTTTTGCGGTTGGCGAGGAAAGTATCCCGCAGGGAGCGGCGACGGGGAGCCCGCAATTCGAACGGGACGTTCGGCCGATCTTGCGGGAGTATTGTCTCGATTGCCATGGGGCGACGGAGAAGCATGAAGGGGGGCTCGACCTGAGGCTGGTCCGTTTCATGGCCAAGGGTGGCGAATCGGGGACGGCGATCGTGCCGGGGAAGGCCGACGAGTCGCTGTTGATCCAGCGGATCGAAAGCGAAGAGATGCCACCGGGCGAGACGAAGGTGACGCCGGAAAAATTGGCGATCTTGAAGGCTTGGGTTGCGGCGGGGGCGACGGCAGAGAAGCCCGAACCGGAGACGATCGCACCGGGGATCCCGTTGACCGAAGCCGAACGGTCGTATTGGGCCTATCGCCCGCTTGCCCGGCCGCAGTTGAAGTTGGCGGATGAGGCGGCGAAGGAGGGATCGAGGCTCCGCAACGGGATCGACCAGATCGTTAAGGCGGCGATGCCCGAGGGTTTGGATTTTGCCCCGGACTCGCCGCGTGACAAGTTGATTCGCCGCGTCTTCATCGACCTGATCGGGGTCCCGCCGACGCCGCAGCAATGGGAACGTTGGGCGAATGACGCCGACGATGATTGGTACGACGCGATGATCGACACGCTGCTGCAGAGCCCGCAGTATGGCGAGCGTTGGGCACGGCATTGGCTTGATGCGGCGGGGTATGCCGACAGCGATGGGGCGACGCTGGCGGACGCCGAACGGGCTTGGGCTTGGCGGTATCGCGATTATGTCATTCGTTCGTTGAACGACGACAAGCCGATCGACCGATTCGTCACGGAGCAGCTTGCGGGGGACGAGCTGGCCGGACCGGCCGATGGGGATTGGACTCCGCAGCAGATCGAATGTTTGACGGCGACCGGCTTCTTAAGGATGACGGCTGATGGGACGGGGAGCGGCGACAATTCGCCTGAGGCCCGCAACAAGACGATCGCCGACACGATGCAAGTCGTCGGTAACACGCTGTTGGGATCGAGCCTGCAGTGTGCCCAGTGTCACGACCACCGGTACGACCCGATCTCGCACGAGGATTATTTTTCGATCCGAGCCGTCTTTGATCCGGCGCTCGATTGGCAGCAGTGGAAGACACCTGGCGAACGGCTGGTCTCGCTTTACACGCAGGCCGATCGGGACGCGTCGGCCGCGATCGAACAGGAGGCGCAGAAGATCGCCGCCGAGAAGGAGATGAAGCAGACCGAGTTCATGAAGCAGGCGCTCGCGAAGGAGTTGATGAAATTCGAGGAGGAGCTGCGATGCGAATTGTACGCGGCCTACGAAACCGCCGCCGACAAGCGGACCGACGAACAGAAGATGCTGCTCGACAAAAACCCGAGCGTCAACATCACCCCGGGGGTGCTTTATCAGTACCTGCCCGAGGCGGCGGAAGAGCTGAAGAAGCTTGACTCGAAGATCGGCGAAGTGCGTGCGAAGAAGCCGGCCGAGACGTTCGTGCAGGCGCTCGTCGAACCGGCGGGGCATATCCCGGCGACGAAGCTGTTTCATCGCGGGGACCACAACCAACCGACCCGTGACATCGTCCCCGGGAAACTCGCCGTGCTCGTGCCTGAAGGGGGTGATCGGAGTTTCGTAGCCGATGACCCGTCGTTGCCGACCAGCGGCCGGCGGCTCGCCTTTGCGAAATGGCTGACCCAGATCGACCCGCCCAACCCGCTGTTTGTCAGGGCTTTAATCAACCGCGTTTGGATGCATCACTTCGGCAAGGGGATCGTGGCGACGGCGGGGGATTTCGGGAAGTTAGGAAGCGTCCCTTCGCACCCCGAGTTGCTC
>JBEIRZ010000568.1:0-2351 GCA_040375695.1 Planctomycetaceae bacterium | reverse complement strand
CCGATCATCCCCGGTCGGGCCGGATCACCCTCGACCGCCGGTCGGGCGATCAGACGCTCGAGCCCATGGCGATAGGGGGTTCCCAGCATCCCCTGCAAATTGACCGCATTCGGGTTAAACCGCCACGATTCGACACCATCCCCCGGCGCCGCACCCACGCCCAACGGGTCCTCATGAACCAATTGGTAATGCAGATAAAGCCCATAAGCACGGTAACACGCCCCCGCCAAGATGAAGGGGATCAGCCACACATACGGGTTTTTCTGCAGCGATTCGTCGTTCATGAAAATGCGGCCGACATCGAACCCTGGAAGTTGACGATCACCGGCAATCCCTTAAGCTTTGGCAATGTATCCGGTCATCAAACGATCGATGGACGTCGTCCTATCAGCTTGCGGGCTGATGGTGCTCGCACCCTTGCTCGTCCCCATCGCTATCCTCCTGCTGTTAACAGGCGAACACAAGGTATTCTATTTTCAACAGCGAATCGGCTTCAAGAACACCCGGTTCGGGATCTGGAAATTCGCCACGATGCTGCAAAACAGCCCCAACATGACGGGTGGGCTGCACACGACGCGGCACGACCCCCGCGTCCTGCCGCTGGGCCGATTCCTGCGAATGACCAAGATCAACGAATTGCCCCAACTGTTCAACATCCTGCTGGGTGATATGTCGATCGTCGGTCCGCGACCGCTCGTCGATAAGACCTTTGACCCCTACCCCGAACATGTCAAACGGGTGATCTACGACGTTCGTCCCGGGCTCACCGGGATCGGGTCGATCGTTTTTCGCGACGAAGAAAAACTCCTCTCCGAATCGGGAATGCCGACGCAACAGTTCTATGCCGAGAAAATCGCTCCCGCCAAAGGTGAGCTCGAACTTTGGTACCAAAAGAACCTCTCCCTGCGGACCGACCTGTTACTGATTTTCATCACCGCTTGGGTCATCCTTTTCCCGACCAGCCGATTGTTGCATCGCGTCTTTCCCGACCTGCCGGCGATCGACGTCCCAGGGCTCGATTGGCCGCCCCGACCGTAACGACCCCTGACACCTTGAGCCCTTTCGTGGAGGTTCCCTCTTGGCTCGCGTCCTGATCACCGGCTCCAGCGGGTTTGTCGGCCAGAACCTCGCGACGTTCCTCGCCAGTCGCAAGCACCAACTCTGGTCGCTCGACCGAGTCGCTCGCCCGAGCGTGCCCTCAGCGAGCGTGCCCTCAGCGAGCATGCCTTCAGCGAGCATGCCTTCAGCGAGCGTTGATTCAACGGTCAGGGCGAACGCTGGTGAAGCGCTGCCGCAACCCTCCCCGTTCACCGCGTCGGTTTCCTGGGATGAGCTCGATCGCATCCCGTGGTCGAACCTCGATGCGGTCGTCCACCTCGCCGGAAAGGCCCATGACACCAAAAACGTCAGCGAACCTCAGGCCTATTTCACGATCAATGCCGGGCTGACCCAAAGGCTCATCGACCGCATCACCGCGACATCGCGTGACGCTTCGTCACCGATCAAGTTCGTCCTCTTCAGCTCCGTCAAGGCGGCTGCCGATTCGGTCTCAGGCGAATTGACCGAAGACGTCCCGCCCAACCCGATGACCCCCTATGGCCAAAGCAAACTCGAAGCCGAACGGATCGTCACCGCCGCCACCGATTCTCATCCCGGTCTCATCCTTCCCTACCTCCTTCGCCCTTGCATGATCCACGGGCCGGGGAACAAGGGGAATCTCAATCTGCTCTATTCGCTAGTCCGCAAAGGGATCCCCTGGCCGCTCGGGGCGTTCGATAACCGACGCTCGTTCGTTTCGATCGATAACGTCTGCCACGTCGTCGAAGCGCTCCTTGATCATGACACCCCGACTCATGACACCCCGCCCGGCACCTACAACCTCGCCGATGACGAACCGATCTCGACGAACCGGCTGATCGGGCTGATCGCCGAAGCCCTCGGCCGGAAGCCGCATGTCTGGCGATGCCCGGCCCCCTTGGTGCGGGCCGCCGCGATGGCCGGCGATCGATTGCGTCTGCCGCTCAACCGCGAACGGCTCCAAAAACTGACCGAATCCTACGTCGTTTCCAACCGCAAGATCAAAGCCGCGCTCGGCTGGGACCGCTTCCCGCTCCCGGCCGAAGAAGGGATCTCCCGGACGCTCCGCAGCTTCGCAGTGCCCACCTCCCCGTCAAAAAGGGGTCAGGCCTCTTTTCGGCGGCCTAATTGACTACAATTGTAGTAACAAATTGACTACATTTGTAGTAAGCCAGCGACCGCGTTCACATTTTTCGATGATTACCACCTCACCCAACGTCCTGTGAGATCCACGCATGCTGATCGATTTCGATTTGGATCGTTTCATCCGCGAT
>JBEIRZ010000595.1:0-2073 GCA_040375695.1 Planctomycetaceae bacterium | reverse complement strand
CGGCCGAGACGTTCGTGCAGGCGCTCGTCGAACCGGCGGGGCATATCCCGGCGACGAAGCTGTTTCATCGCGGGGACCACAACCAACCGACCCGCGACATCGTCCCCGGGAAACTCGCCGTGCTCGTCCCTGAAGGGGGTGATCGGAGTTTCGTAGCCGATGACCCGTCGTTGCCGACCAGCGGCCGGCGGCTCGCCTTTGCGAAATGGTTGACCCAGGCCGACCCGCCCAACCCGCTGTTTGTCAGGGCTTTAATCAACCGCGTTTGGATGCATCACTTCGGCAAGGGGATCGTGGCGACGGCGGGGGATTTCGGAAAGTTAGGGAGCGTCCCTTCGCACCCCGAGCTGCTCGATTATCTGGGGTGGGAATTGATCGATCACGGATGGAGCTTGAAGCACCTGCATCGGGTGATCCTGCAGTCGACGGCGTATCGTCAGGGTTCGGAGCGAACGCCCGAAGCTCAGCAGCTCGATCCCGACAACCAGTATTATTCGCGTAAGGAGCTGCTGCGGCTCGACGCGGAAGTGCTGCGTGATTCGGTGTTGGCGATTTCGGGGGCCTTGTCGCCCGAGATGTATGGGGCGCCGATCCCGCTGCAAGAAGACGATGCGGGTCAGGTTCGGGTCGACCCGAATCAGCCGCGGCGGAGCGTGTATGCGAAGTGGCGTCGGACGCAGCCCGTGGCGATGTTGCAATCGTTCGACGCGCCGGTGATGGGAGTGCTGTGCGACGTCCGGCAGGTATCGACCGTCGCGACGCAGTCACTGATGATGCTCAACGGCGATTTCGCGTTGCAGCAGGCCGAACGGTTGGCGACACGGAGCGAAGAGCTTGCGGCGGAGGTTCCTGCCGAAAGGCGTGCGGCATTCGATTGGAAGTTACCAGAACCCCCAGCCGCGACGTGGCAATACGGCACGGGGACAGTTGCGGCAGAAACGGGGTTGGTCGCGAAATTCACGCCGCTGCCGATTTTCCATAACGGGCAATGGCAAGGTGGGATGCAATTGCCGGACGCGGCGATCGGCTGGGTGTTGCACCACGCCGGCGGAGGTCACCCGGGTAACCGCGATTATCCCGCGATCCGGCGGTGGGTCGCGCCGCGCGCCGGGAAATTGCAAGTCCGCGGTCAATTGGGGCACGGGTCAGAGAACGGCGATGGCGTGATCGGTTCGGTGGTGGTTGCCGATCGTGTTTGTGGTAAGTGGACCGCGAAGAACGGGACGGTCGACGCGAACGTCGAACCGTTCGACGTCAAACAGGGAGACGCGATCGACTTCGTGGCGGCGTGCGGCGAGCACGAGACGTCCGATTCGTACACGTGGGCACTGACGCTGACGCTGGAGCATGAAGGGGGTAAGGCGACCTTCGAAAGCGGGGCCGGTTTCGGCGGGCCGTTACCGAAGGACGATGGGATGTTGCCGCACCAATTGCAGGCGGCTTGGAAGATGATTTTGCATCGTGAACCGTCAGCGGAAGAGATGGCGGTGCTGCAGCGTTTTGTGACGTCGCAATTGGAACTGATCCAACGCGAACCGGGTCGGGTCCCTGCGGGGTCGACCGCGCGGCGACAAGTGTTGATCAACGTTTGTCAGATGTTGATCAATTCGAACGAATTCCTCTACGTCGATTGAGCAGCCTAGAATTGAGCAACCTTGCATTGAGCAACCTTGAGAGGTGAATGAAATGGATCGGTCAGAAAGACAAGTGGGCGAAGCGAGCTTTCCGCAGCTCCCGAGCAGCCGTCGCCAGTGGTTGCAAGGGATGGGGATGGGGGTCGGCGGGATCGCGCTGCAGTGGATGTTGGCGGGCGAAGACGCGGGTGCCGCGCCGCCGGTGCTGAAGGAAAAGCCGCATCGCGATTTGTTGCCCAGGCCGACGCATTTCGCACCCAAGGCGAAGGCGATGATCTCGCTGTTCCAGCACGGCGGGCCGTAGCACATGGACCTGACCGACCCGAATACGGAGTTAACTAAGCAAAACGTCAACTATTACCCGGTTGACATTCACATTTCGTTCGTCAATCAGGCGAGCAAGAATTTGCTCGGCAGCCCATTCGCTTTCGCGCCGCGG
>JBEIRZ010000415.1:0-3899 GCA_040375695.1 Planctomycetaceae bacterium | reverse complement strand
TCCTCGATCGGATAAACCTCCGCGTCCCTCGCCAGCTCGAACGGGATCCCCTTTTCGGCCATCCGATACCGCTCACCCTCCGGCATGAACCCGAGGTCCTTCGTGACGATCAGCTGCTGCCGCAGCACCCCGCGGAAACGCTCCAGCAGCTCCCGATGGGCCGGCGACTTCGCCAAATTGTTGACCTCGTCGGGATCGCTCGACAAATCATAAAACTCTTCCGGCTCCTTCGGCTCGGTCCAAAAGATCGCCGGCCCAGTTGATGAACAACCTCGCTTGGTCGATCGCCTACTCCGATACACCAACGCTCGATACCGCACTCGAACTCGCTAACAAAGCCCTCGAGATGCAGCCTAATCGCGGCGAAATCCTCGACACCCGCGGGCATATCTTCGCGAAAATGGGGCGATACAAAGACGCGATCGCTGATCTGGAACTGGCAATCCCTCAACTCGCCCGACCCGACCGCGCGCGACGCTTGCTGCAAGAATGCTACGGAAAACTCTCAATCCAAGCGTCACCAGAAAACACGAATTGAATGAAGTGTAATTGCCATTCAACATCGGTCGAATAAGACAGAACTTGGTTTAACGAGACCAAGTCTGGTGCACAAGAAATGACAGACCGATTCGCAACCGCGAACCTGGTAACCGATCAAACTGCCGACTCGACCGGAGCCACGACCGTCACGGCCTTCTCCTTGTGCTTCTTCCGCGCCGCAGCAGCCACACTGGCCAGTCCCATTCCCATCAATGCCATTGACGACGGCTCGGGAACCGAATGGAGCTGTAAACCGAAATTCGGCGGCCAACCAGTAAACGAAGTAAAATCTGTGTAGAAGGCATCGTTCTCAAGCCTATACACGAATGTACCCATCCCAGACGCACCAATTCCCGATGAGTAACTCGCCGGGGACTCCGGTTCATACCAAGCGATCTGAGTATTTCCTTCCTTCACGGTCTCTTCGATAGCAAAAACATAGCTTTGAGAGGCCGCCAAATTGATGCCAGCACCAAAATCCACATCAAACCAACCGGCTACCCCCGCCCCGAGCGAGACGTCAAACGTCGATGAAATGAGCGGTGACGGAGTCGGGTTATCCAAAATGGTACCGTTGTTATAAATCTGCGCCGTGAAACTTTTGGTGGCGCTCGCTTCTGAGACGTTAAACATAAATACGTTAGCTGATATAGCCGTGGCGGCGTTGCTCCCCATCGTGAAACGGAAACCGTAACCGTCATTTCCGCCAAACACCATGCCGCCGTTTGAGAAAATCGAACAGTTAATAAGGCTACCATAACCAATGAACAACTCGGCCGAAACGGGGACGGTCGAAGCCCATAAAACCGAAAACAACGCCGAAGAAAAAAAGGCTTTTAATTTCACCGGTATTCCCCTACTCAATAAAAGCGACCAACAAGCTTTCGATAACCGCTACTTCGATTTCTACTTCTCTTTGCCGCACCTTGATGTCGACTAACCTGAGATCTGCCAATCCAAGCCAACGCGTGCCAAACCGCCGCTTTTAACACGCAGATGCTCTCGAAACTCGACATCACCCGTCGAATGTGTCGCAAGTACCGGTGAAGTCAACCGTTCCTCGCCAATACCCCATCCGCCCGACCGATCCGCCCGGCAAAAATCGTCATTCCCACCCGAAGGGCCCGACAAAACATCTCCAGCAAGCCCCCGGAGCCCCTAAGGTTCGGTCCCCTTTTTACCACGCGATTGGTCAACGCCTGTCAATTCCCCGAGCCGTTCCAAAAGCCTGGGTACGTAGCTCGAATACCGGTTGTGTGGCACCTCGCCCTCGTTGGGCAATCGGCCGATCGCCCCTTTTAATGCCTGCAGCCTTTCACCCAAAGTTTCCAGCGCGTTCAGTGCCGCGACCGACGTGAAGATGTCCCCCTTGGACCAATCGGCCAATCCCAACAGCGCCTGCTCGCCGCGTTCCCGCACCGCGCCCGCTCCGTATCGGGCCATCCCCTCCGCCGCGACGACCCGGACCGCCGGCGACTCGTCGTCGATCAGTGCCTCCAGAGCCTGGCCCGACTTTTCAAACCCCGCGACGCCGCGCATCAAAATCCCCATCGCGCCCCAATAACGGAGCACCGCGACGGGAGACCGCGTCAACGCCACGACCTTGTCCATCGTTGGCCCCGACGTGTCGTCGATCCGCGACGCGATCGCCGCCGCGTTGACGACCTCCTCGATCGGATAAACCTCCGCGTCCCTCGCCAGCTCGAACGGGATCCCCTTTTCGGCCATCCGATACCGCTCACCCTCCGGCATGAACCCGAGGTCCTTCGTGACGATCAGGTGCTGGCGCAGCACCCCGCGGAAACGCTCCAGCAGCTCCCGATGCGCCGGCGACTTCGCCAAATTGTTGACCTCATCCGGATCGCTCGACAAATCATAAAACTCTTCCGGCTCCTTCGGCTCCGTCCAAAAGATCGATTGCACCTTGTCGGTCTTGCCGGCCCGATAGAGCTCATTCCATTGCCGCGTCGTCGGCGTCTCCATCTGATACGCCAAGTGCTGACCCTGCGAACGGTGCGGCATGTAATTCCGCAAGTAAACGTAACGCCCATCGGTGACGCTCCTGACCAGATCAGGCCGTTCGTCCATCCGCCCTTTGAACCCGAAGAGGTACTTCGGCCCCTCCCCGATGTGCTGACCCAAAAACGCCGACCCCTGCATCCACTTTGGCGGCTCGATCCCGATCAGGCTCAGCATCGTCGGCGCGAAATCGACGAAACTGACCAACCGCTCCGAGACCCCTCCCGCCTGCGTCCCTGTCGGATAGAGCTCCTTGAACCGCTCCGGGATGTAAACGATCAGCGGCACGCGCAACCCCGAATCGGATGGCCATCGCTTGAACCGAGGCATCCCCGAGCCGTGATCGCCCCAATAAAAGACGATCGTCGAATCGGCCAACCCCGCCTCTTCCAGCTCCTTCAACCGTTCCCCCGCGATCGCATCGACCGCCGACACGTTGTCGTAATAAATCGCCCAATCGCGGCGGACCAGCGGCGTGTCGGGATGAAATGACGGCACCGGCGCAAGCTTTGGGTCGTGCTTCGGGTCCCCTTTGAAATTGCGGATCCCGCTCTCATGGCTCTGGGTCGCGTTGAAGACGGCGAAGAACGGTTTCCCCTGAGGCCGATTCCGGTAATGGGCCGATTTCGAAGACTCGTCCCACACCTCTTTTCCACCCGGGACGACGTTGTAATCTTCCTTGTTGTTGTTCGCACAGTAATAACCCGCCTTTCGCATCAAGACGGGGAACGGGACGATCTCCTTGGGCAACGCCACCATGCTCCGCATGTTCTCCCCACCCAAGCTCGCGGGGTAACAACCCGTGATGATCGCCGTCCGCGCCGGGGCACAGACCGGGGCGTTCGACCAAACGTTGCGAAACCTCAACCCCCGCGCCGCGAGCGCATCGATCTGGGGCGTCGAGGCGTAACTGTCGCCATAACACCCCATCTCCTGACCATGATCCTCGCTCGATATCCAAAGGATGTTCGGCCGATCCTCGCCGGTTGCCCTCGCACCACCCGCAACAACCATCACCCCCCACAGGACGATGCAACCCAACGCCCACCGCCCGGCAGCTAACCGAAGGCCACCAGACCCGACCCGATTCATGCCCCAACCCTGACCAATAACAGACAACACGCAACAAGATGCTTCGCGATTTTTCATGACACGCCGACCAGCAGTGGTGGGGGGGTAAGCCGGGTGGTGGCGGGGGACGCCGTGAAGAATACCGAATCAACCCTTGGCAAGCCGCTGCCAAACCTTCGCGTTCTCGGCCATCGCCTCGGCGAGGTTTTCGGGGACGCCACCTTCTTCGATCAGCGTCCAGCCGGCGAACCCTGGGGCGTTGCACTTGC
>JBEIRZ010000509.1:0-2864 GCA_040375695.1 Planctomycetaceae bacterium | reverse complement strand
GCTGGGCCGAGCAGGCTTTGACGGATCACCCTTTGGCCGGGCAAATTGGCTTCGGCCAGCTTCGCTTCGGGTGGGCTCGATCGGCGCAGCGAACCGCTGACCGATGCCGTGTCAACTTAGCCGCCTGGCGCCCGGTTGATCCACCCCCGTCTGGGCCGACCGTGTGGCATGGCCGATTCGGACGCCGCGACCAAACCGAGGCCATGGGATATCGCCCCACGCTCGGGACGCTTAATACCGGGTCGGTATGGGCATGTTTAATACCGGGTCGGTATGGTGTTGATCGGCTGGGCCATGCGGGTTCCCCCTTGCGAGAAGGTGGGGCTCGGTTGGCCGGCGAGCGACCGATTGATCGCGGCGATCCGTTCGGTGACCATCGGCTGGCTGGGGTTGATGGCCAGGCTCCGTTGATAATTCTGCGAAGCTTGGACCAAGTCTCCTTGGACCTCGCGGAGCCGTCCCAAGGCGAGCCAGGCCCGCGGGTTGTTCGGATCGACCTGGATGGCGTTCTCGAGGTACTTCTGCGCGGTCTGCGGCTCTTTCGCTTCCTCGTACAGCCGTGCCAATTCGATCCGCGGTTCGGAAAGGGTCGGGTTTTGGGCGGCCCAATTTTTCATCAGCGCGAACGCGCGATCGGGGCGCCCGGTGTCGACCAGCAGCACCGCCAGGCCCCGATGGCATTCGACGTGGTTCGGGGCGTGGTCGAGGCATTGGTTGTAGAGCGATTCGGCTTGGCCGAGCATCGCGCCGTCACGCTGTTGCACGCCGAGCCGATGCATCGTGGCGGCGAGGTTGTAATAGCCGTCGGCGTTCCGCGGGTCGGAGCTGATCGCCTTTTGGAATTCCGCCATCGCGGCCGTGTATTGTCCCTGCTGATAAAAGGCCGTCCCAGACGTGTTTTGGGTTTGCGCCGGGGTTTTGCATCCGCTCAAGGCGACCAGCAAGGTCAAGGCGGCGACCGATCGCCAAAGGCAGCCCCGCTCCAGGGGAATGCGGCCGTGCGTGCCGCGGCCCGTAACGGGTTCGCTCGGCTGCTCGTTCGGTTTGGACGTGGCCATCGGCTGAGTTTCCCGGAACCGGGGAGCGTGACGAAGGGGTTCGACCGCGGTTATTTTCGGATCGATCGGACTAAAACGACGTCGGACCGTAGCATCAAAAGCGTTCCGCGAACAAGATCGAAATCAGCCCGCCAATAGGCCAAAGTGGGTAAGTCTTCGAGGCTGAATTAATGGCGCCACCCACCTCGCTAGCTTTCGGCAGGGGGGCGAATCGCTCCAGGCCGCCGGGGAAACGATTTGCACATTTCGCCGGACTCGACCACTCGACTAGTATGGAGGTATGACTGCCAACACAACCTTCCAAGACGAATCGCTGCATTCCGCCGAGCTGCTGAAGACGACCGGGTTACTCGCCACGATCCAGGCCGACCCGGAATTATTGGCGCAGGCCACGGCGTCGAAGGAGACGTCGCTCACGGTGACGCTCGAATTCGATGCGGCGGGGCAGAGCCGCATCGATCACCCCGATTGGCGGACGTCGACCGGCAAATTGCGGCTGACCACCCCTGCCCTGGCCCAGCCGGTGAAGGAGGGGTTTGTCCCCTTTCGGCCGATGGTCGGCCCGGGGAAACGGCCCGACCCGGAGACCGAATACCGCCTGGTCGGCAAGCTCGGCAGCGGCGGGACGGGGGTCGTCTACCAAGCCCACCAACGGGCGATCAACCGCGAAGTCGCCGTCAAGGTGCTCCGCGACGAACTGGCGAACGACCCGATCGCACGCCACCGCTTCCTGCTCGAAGCCCGCACGATCGGGAGCCTCGACCACCCCAACGTGATCGCGCTGCACGAGTTGGGGACAGGCCCGCAGGGAGAACTTTTCTATTCGATGAAGCGGATCGACGGGACGAGTTGGGATCGTTCGATGGACGAGATGTCGTTCGACGAGAACCTCGATACGCTCCTTCGCCTCTGCGACGCCATCCGCTACGCCCACTCGCGGGACCTGATCCATCGCGACATCAAGCCCGAGAACGTGATGCTGGGGCGGTTCGGTGAAGTGCTGTTGGCCGACTGGGGGTTGGCGATGGCGCTGGATCCCACCGACGCGCTATCGACGCGGACCGCGGCGATCGGCGGCACCCCGGCTTACATGGCGCCGGAACTCGCCGCGGGCGATACCCAGGCCCAATCGATCCGCACCGACATCTACCTGCTCGGTGGGCTGCTCTACCGCATCCTCACCGGCAACCCGCCCCACGACGGCGAGAACCTGCTCGATTGCATCCGCAGCGCGGCCGAAAACGTCATCTGACGGACGACGATCCGCAGCGGTTGGGTCGATGTGGCGCTGCGGGCGATGGCAACCCGCCCCGAGGATCGCTTCCCCGATGTTGCCGCCTTCGCCGAAGCGCTGGCCCGCGAGAAGGAGCACGAGCGGAGCATCGACCTTCTCCGCCGCGCCGAACGGCTGATGCGAAAGGTCGGACCCGACGCGAAGCATCAGGATTATGGGATCGCCGAAGCGCTGATCCGCGAAGCCCTCGATGCTTGGCCGGGGAACGCCGAAGCGGCCGAAACGCTGGCCAATCTCCAGACCTCGCACGCCCGCGCCGCCGCGGCCAACGGTGACTTCGACCTGGCGCTGTCCCTGTTAGCAGAAGCGGGGCAGGCCGATTCCGAGCTCGCCGCACGGATCCGCGCCCAACGCGATTCGCGGCTCGAACGCGCCATCCGCGAGACACGCTTTTCGCAACTTTTTATCCAATCCCCCGATGCCGGGTTGCTGATCCGCTGCGGCGATGGCGAGATCGTCGAAACGAACAGCCGCTTCTTGGTCATGACCGACATGGCGGCCCGCCAGGTCGT
>JBEIRZ010000590.1:0-2101 GCA_040375695.1 Planctomycetaceae bacterium | reverse complement strand
TTGATCGCATCGCCGGGGTTAGCCCCTTCGGCTGCGGGGTAAGGGTAGGCGGTCGTTTGGGTCAACCAGACTCGGCCTTTCGCGTCGATCGCCATGTTCAAAGGTTTGGCGATCTGAGGCTCGGAGGCGAAGAGGCGGACCTCGAACCCTTCGGGGACGTGGAACCCTTGCCGTTGGGCTTGAGGTTCGAGCCTAGCCGAGGCGCGGACCATCTCGCCATAAGCGGCCGCGGGGGTCAGCGGTTCCGCGGCGCCAGAAAATTTTTCAAGGTCACGTTTCGCATCTTCGGCGACGACCGTGGTCAGCGGCGATACCGAAAGGGACAACGCGATCGACAACAACGCCACCGCCGGCGAAGCGGCGGTGGCCGAAAGCTTCGCCATCAAGGCGAAGGGAAGGGAACGATTCATCATTCGGCTCAGTGGTCGTGGTCGTGTCCGAAGATCGGGTTCTTTTTATCACCCTTGGCGACGATGTAGGCGACAAGGTCAACGATCTCTTCTTCGGTCAGCTTATTCAGCAGCCCGGCCGGCATGATCGAGACCTGGGATTTCGACCGCTCTTCGATCTCGTCCTTGGACAGGACGGTCGGTTCGCGGACGTTGAGCGGGTCGGTCAGGATCTTGACGACATCGTCATTTTCTTCGACGACGGTGCCGGTGACCAGCTTGCCAGAATCGAGGAGGAACGCGTACGAGCGATACTTGTCATCGATCGCCTGGGAGGGTTCGACGATCGAGCGGAGGATGTGCTGGACCGTCTGCTTGTCGGGTTCCATCTTCGTCAGGTCGGGACCGAGTGCGTAACCTTCGCCGCCGAATTGGTGGCAGGCGACGCAGTTGGCGACCTTGAAAAGGTTGCGACCGACCTCGAACGAACGGCCCTCGGGCAGGGTCGCGACCTTGCCGATCAGATCGTCGTACTTCCACTCGGTGTTGCGTGAGATGAACTTCAGCAGCTCGTCCTTGAACTCCATCGGGTTCGCCGCGAGGTACCCCGCGGGGTCGGCGTTGTATTGCTCGAGGTCGGCGACGACATAGAGCGCCCCGTACATCCGTCGCCAGTGTCCTGGGTAGGTGCAGACATAGGGATAGATCCCCGGTTCCTTGGGTGCTTCGAACAGCAGCGATTGGCTCTGGTTCGATTCGAGGAGCCGGCTGGCCAGCATCACCTTGGGTGAAGTGGGGACGTAATGACGCGTCTTGGCATCGGCCGCCAGGGCGGTCGCTTCGGCCATTTCGCCGATCTCTTGCAACGCCCCTTGTTGGACGATAACGAAGTTATGCGGCATGAAGTCGGAGTTCGAGAAGCGGAATTCGACCGGCCTGCCGGCTTGGATCGCGATCTGTTCCTTGTCGAAGATCATCCGTTCTTGGACGGTGCCGATCGCGATGACGCGGACATCGAGGTTATCGAGCCGTTTGGCGAGTTCATCGGCGCGTTCTTTCGGCAAGCGAGTCGCGAGGGAGCGGACCAATTCGATCGCTTCGGCAGCGGCCGGACCGGTTCGCAGCGCGGCCGGCATGTCGCTGAGGTAGGCGACGAGGTTATCGGCGAGGTCACCCAAGCGTTCGCCGGGGCGTTTGTCGTCCGGGATCGACTTGAGGATGCTGATCGCCGCCGCGCGGCTTTGGCCCGACTTGACCAGCGACGTCAAGTCATTCCACTTTTCGGTTTCGTAACCGGGGATCCGCGACAGGGTCCGAATCGCGACCTGTTGCAACGAATCTTCGCCGCCCGCGGTAAAGAACCTCGCCGCGGGGACGACTTCGCGCTTTACCCCCGGCCCGGCCCATTCGAGCTGCAAGCCGAAGCCGCCGGTGATGTTCATGTAGGTCAGCGTGAAGGGGACGCGGCCGGCGGGGAGGTCAACCTTGCCCGTTTTCGCATCCATCCCATGCGGGCCGTCGTGGTTGATCAGCATCTTGTTATCGATGTAGAGCCGCGAACCGTCATCGGACGAGAGGAAGAAGGTGTAATTACCCGCCTTGGGAACATCGAGGCTGCCGCTAAGTCGCAGCGCGTAATGTTCCGTCCGGGGCCGCTTGGGCACATCCAGCGTTACCTGGGGGACGACGCCCGACATCGCCGGCTTGAGCGC
>JBEIRZ010000009.1:0-36319 GCA_040375695.1 Planctomycetaceae bacterium | reverse complement strand
GGTATTGGGCCAGCATCTCCGCCGGCACGTGCTTTTCCCCAAAGAGGAACGTGTTGGTTTGGCCGTCGGTGACCGAAGCGAGCTTGATCCGATCGGCCGGCTCGTTGGGGACACCCAACCGGCAGCGGGCCCGGACGCTGATGATCGTCCCCGACCCGTTCCCGCCGAAGTAATAGTCGGTCGCCGCACCGGTTGCCCCGGGGGTCAGGTCGCCGTGATTCCCCGCGTAGTCGGCGAGCCCGCCCGAAGCCGTCACGACCAGCGGGGCGAAGCCGCGGTCGCCCCCGCCGTTGATCGGGCAACCGCAGGGTAACCTCCGGACCGGGCCGGTATCACCCGGGAGTTCGCCGCTGTAACCGACCGGCCGTGTCCCCGCCCGACGCGAGGGGCAGAGGAAGACGTCGGGGACGAATTCGCGAACCTCCGCGTCATGTTCGTACCACGGCAAGTTCACGTTCCATCGTTCCGCCGCCCCCTTTTGTTCGAGATACGGGAAGAGCCGAACGAGCCAAGTCGGATGAATCCCGCCGCACTCCTGACCCGCTACGGGGTTCATCCCCGGTTCGTACCGTGCCGGGGGAAGGTAACCGACGGCGTCATGATGGAGGTGGGCCGCAAGGCCGAGCTGCTTCATGTTGTTGAGGCATGACATCCGCCGCGCCGACTCGCGTGCCGCTTGCACCGCCGGGAGCAGCAGCCCGACGAGCACCCCAATGATGGCGATCACGACCAAAAGTTCGACCAGCGTGAAGCCCGTCGCCCCTTTCCGTTTGATCGTATCGTTCATCTCCGCACCCTTAAACTTTGCCGCAGCCGAAGTTTCAACCCATTGATTATACCCCGGAAATCCGGCGAAATCCCCGAAAAATTCGGCCAATCGCCGGGTCTCCACCGTCGGGCGTCGGGACCGAAGGTCTTGCTAGCCGCCTCGGTCCACGGCGAAATCACTTCCGGATCGAGGGTGAGACCTGGAAGCGGATGTCGCGAATCTTGCTATCAGGGTGATCCGCCTGGAGCCGCGTCAGCATCTTTGACTTGGCAAAATGCAACTCCTGGAGCGTCACCGAATCGGACGCGTGGATGCTCAGGACACCCGCGCGAAGCTTCCCGACGCGGACCGACCCGATCAGCCGCTGATCGATCGACGCCTCGACGCTCGCTTGCAACCCTTCCGTCGCGAAGACTTGGGCGTAGCCGCGCCTGGCCATCAATCGTTCGACGAGTGCCCCGATCGACTTCGTCTCACCGGGAGATCGGTTGTTGCTGGCCGGTTTGCCGGGGTAGCGTTTCATGGCAAGTGGCTAGTGAAGGGGGCGGGTCGCCACGCAGCCGACGGTTGTCGTGCGGTTTCGGGTGGGCCCGGCTTAGGATTTCGGTTTGGTCGACCGGGCCGGCTCAGTCGACCGGGCGGGTTCAGGGCGTAGCTCCGCGAGGACGTCGAGAAAGACCCTGTCCGGGTCTTGGTCGCCGTTGACCTGTCGTACCAAACCCTGCTGCGAATAATAACCGATGACCGGCGCCGTTTGTTCGCGAAAGACTTGCAAGCGATGGCGAATCGTCTTGAACGTGTCATCCGGTCGGTTCTCGACTTCCGCGCGGCGGAGGAGCCGATTGACAAGGGTCCCTTCGGGGACGGCCAGTTGCAGGACGCGGTAGACTTTCTTGTCGAGGGTCCGGAGCTGTAGTTCGAGGAGCTCCGCTTGCCTGACCGTTCGCGGGAAACCGTCGAGCAGGACCCCGAAGCGACAATCGTGATCGTCGAGGCGGTCTCGGACCAGCTGGGTAACGAGGTCATCGGGGGCGAGGTGCCCACCGCCGATCTGGTCACCGCCGTATTGCGTGGGTCCGTGTTGGGTGGGGCCCTTCTGGGAGATCGCTTCCCGAAGCATGTCGCCCGTCGACAGGTGGGGGATCGCTAGGGCTGCCGACAGCCGTTTGCACTGGGTCCCCTTGCCGGCCCCCGGGGGACCGATCATCACGACGTACATTGGCCGAGGCTCAGTTGCCCGTGGGCGAATTGCTGCCGGCGTCTTCGAGCAGCCCGCGGTAATTTCGCATCACCAAATGGCTGTCGATCTTCTGGATCAGGTCGAAGGCGACGCTGACCGCGATCAACAACCCGGTACCGCCATAGAAACCGGCGATCGAGTAGGGGACGCCGAGCGACCCGTAAACGATCGTCGGTACGATCGCGACGAGCGACAAGAAGGCGGCACCGACGTAAGTGATCCGGACCATCACCTTTTCGAGATAATCCGTCGTCCTCCGTCCCGGACGGTAGCCGGGGATAAACGTCCCGCTCTCCTTCAGGTTGTCCGACATCTCCTTCGGGTTGAAGGTGATCGCCGTCCAGAAGTAGCAGAAGAAGAAAATCAGCGCGATGTAAAGGAGGTTGAAGATGAACGACGATTGGTCGTTCAGCGTCAGGCTGGCGAAGTTGAATGCCTTGAAGAGTGAGCTGCCGGTGGTGAAGTATTGCCCGAGGAAACCGAGCAACACGCCGGGGATCATCAAAAGGCTGCTGGCGAAGATGATCGGCATCACGCCCGCTTGGTTGATCCGCAATGGCAGGTGTTGGCGTGTGCCGCCGAACATCTTGCGACCGCGGGTGAACTTGGCGCTCTGGGTCGGGATCTTGCGCTGCCCCATGGTGATGAAGACGACGCCGAAGACGACACCGACGAAGAGGAGGACCAAGACGATTAACGTCTCGACACCGACCTGACCGCGGCTGAGCCCGGTCAGCTCGACCCGCATGTTCTTGACCAACTCGTAAAGGGCCATCGGCATTTGTGCCAGGATCCCCGCCATGATCAACAGGCTGATCCCGTTACCGATCCCGTACTCGTCGATCTGTTCACCGAGCCACATCAAGAAAATCGTGCCGCAGGTCATCACCATGACGGCGACGATTTGCCAACCCCAGTAGAGGCCGGTCCCATCCGCATTCAGGAAATTCGGGTTGATGTTCCCGTAACCGGTCTCACCACCGGCCATGATCATGAACCGGAGGTACATCCAGCTTTGGATCAAGCAGATGAAGACGGTCAGGTAACGGGTGTATTCGTTGAGCTTCTTGCGGCCCGCTTCACCTTCTTTCTTGAGCTCCTCGAGCGGCTTGTAGACCGTTCCGAGGAGTTGGAAGATGATCGAGGCGGAAATGTACGGCATGATCCCCAGGCCGAAGATCGTCGCATTCCGCAGGTCACTCGCCGCGAAAAGGCTGACCTTTTGGAAGAAATCGGCGGCACCGCCACCGCCATCGTCCATCCCTTGGCTGACCATCGGCAGCGGGATGTGAAAACCGATGCGGTAAATCGCGAGGAGCCCCAGCGTCAGAAGGATCTTCCGGCGGAGTTCGGGGATCGAAAAGATGATGCGAAGTTTTTCGAACATGAGGGGCCACCAACCAGGCGAGGATCCGTCAGACTTCCCGGGAGTTTACCGAAACCGGCCGATCAGGGCGATAGCTGTCCGGGGGGCGGGAGCCTCGTTCGATCCATCGGTCCGGTCCGAAAATGACGGCGGTGCGGCAACACGTTTCCGAGCGGCCGCACCGTGCTTGTTTCACCGTCGATTTCGCTACGATTATTCGCTGTGTTCTACTGTCTTAGAGGCTGCCCGCCTGCGCCCGCTCGATCGCAGACGCCCGATCGGGCCCTGCATCAACCTTTGGCCTGTGCCAAATCCGCGACCCGCTGGTCAGGGGTCCGCTTGGGCGGCAGCTTGACGACCTTGCCGCCCGCGGCGTTGATCTTCTCTTCAGCCGACTTGCTGAAGCGATGGGCGACGACGGTTAGCTTCTTGGTGATCTCGCCATCGCCGAGGATCTTGACCTCATCGAAGGTCCCCTTGGCGATGTTCTTGGCGGCCAGCATTTCGAGGGTGACTTCGCTGCCGTCCTCGAATGCCTCGCTGAGTTGGCTGACGTTAACGCCGAAGACAACGCTGGCATAACGGTTGGTAAAACCGCGCTTGGGGATCCGGCGGATCATTGGCATCTGGCCACCTTGCCAAGTCGGCTTCATGCTGAAACCGCTGCGGCTCTGGTGCCCCTTGTGACCTTTACCTGCCGTCTTGCCGAGCCCCGACCCCTTGCCGCGGCCGAGACGCTTGCGGGGGCGATTCTTACCGACGCCGCGGTTGACTTCGTTGAGATCCATGACAACCCACCTTAACACCCGACCGCGTTAGGCCGGGGTACTGACTTCTGAACTGGAATGATTCGATGGAACGGGAGGAACCGATGGAGCTGGGGCCGATTACTTGGCCGAATCCAGCTCGACGCCGCGGAGGAGTTGCACCTGCTCGCGGGTCCGGAGTTTCGACATCGCGTCGATCGTCGCCTTGACGAGCGTGACGGAGTTGTTGGTGCCGAAACTTTTGGTGAGGATGTCCTTCACACCACAGGCTTCGCAGACGGCACGAACGGCTTGACCGGCGATGATCCCGGTACCGGCCCCGGCGGGGATCAACACGACCTTGGCGGCGCCGAAATGTCCCCAAATCTGATGCGGGATCGTCCCGTCAATCAGCGGGACATTGATCATGCTGCGCGAAGCTTGCTTCTGCGCCTTGCTGACGCTCGGCGGTACTTCGTTGGCCTTGCCATAACCCCAACCGACACGACCCTTGCCGTCGCCGACAACGACCATGGCGGCGAAGCTGAAGCGACGGCCCCCTTTCACGACGGCGGCGCAACGCTTGATCTTGACGACGCGGTCGAGCAAATCGCCCGGCATCGACTCTTCGACCTTCTCTTTCCTGTCGCGGCTCTTGCGGGCACGCTGCTGTCCGGTACTCATTCTGCTGACCCTTAAGGAACCGTATTAGAACTGAAGTCCGCCCTCGCGAGCGGCATCGGCGAAGGCCTTAACCCGGCCGTGATATTTCGTGTACCCGCGATCCAATCGGACCTCGACGATCCCGGCCTTAGCTGCCTTTTCGGCGATTAATTTGCCGATCACCGCTGCCGACTCGCAATTGCCGCCGGTCGCGAGCGATCCGCGGACCGACTTGTCGCGCGTCGATGCGCTGAAGAGCGTCTTGCCAGTCACGTCATCGACGACCTGGCAACCGAAATGCTTCAGGCTACGATCGATCGAAAGCCGGGGGCGTTCGAGGGTCGATCGGAGCTGATTGCGGACCCGCAGCGAGCGACGGCGGCGCTGCCGGTTGATCCTTTTATGCTTATCCATGACAGCCGAAAACCTATTGCGTTGCCTGACGTTGAATTACTTGGTGGCCGACTTGCCGGGCTTGAGCTTGATCTGTTCGCCCTGGTACCGAATCCCCTTCCCTTTATAAGGTTCGGGCTTGCGAAGCGCCCGCACCTCAGCCGCAAACTGACCGACCCGCTGCTTGTCACAGCCGCGAACGACAATGTGCGTCTGGTCGGGACAATTGACCTTCAGGTCGCTGGGAATTTGCTTCTTCAGTTCGTTGGCGAACCCGACGCGAAGCGACAGGATATTGTTGCTAATAGTCGCGAGGTAGCCGACCCCTTGGATTTCGAGTTTCTTCTCGTAACCCTGGGTCACGCCGACGACCATGTTCGCAACCAGCGCCCGGGTCAACCCGTGGTACTTGCGCGACTCGCGGTCGGCGGCATCACCGGTGACGACGATGCTGCTGCCTTCGTCTTCCAACGCCACGGAAACTTCCGGACGATGCTCGTACGTCAGCTTCCCTTGGGGACCTTCGACGTTGATCGTCCGCCCATCAATCGTGACCTTCGCACCCTTGGCGACGGGAACCGGCTTCTTTCCGATACGGCTCATTGTCTACACACTCTCAAACCGAAGTTGTCCGAAACCGAAGTCGTTGACTTACGCGACCTCACAAATCAACTCGCCGCCGACCTTGTCGCGTCGAGCTTCCCGATCGCTGATCACGCCCTTGCTGGTGCTGATGATGCGAATCCCCAGACCACCCAAGACGGGCTTGAGCTCTCGCGAACCGGCATACATCCGACGCCCCGGCTTGCTCAGCCGCTTGATCGTTTGGATCACCTGTTCGCCGTTGGGGCCATACTTAAGTTCGATACGGATCTGGGGAGCGGGCTCTTCGTCGAGCTCCTTCCAGTCCCAAATGAAGCCTTCACGCTTCAGGACGTCGGCAATCCCCTTCTTCACACCGCTGGAAGGGATGTCGACAAACGGCCGCTCGACTCGCACGGAATTGCGAATGCGGGTCAACATGTCGGCGATAGGATCGGTCATCATGTTCGGGTTTCCCTCTCGTAACTCATCACCAACTGGCCTTACGAACACCCGGGATCAGGCCAGCATTGGCCTGCTCACGGAAACAAATCCGACAAATGCCGAATTTTCGATAAACGGCTCGAGGCCGGCCGCAATTTCTGCAGCGGTGCTCCTGTCGAGTCGAAAACTTCGGCTTACGCAGGGCCTTGGCGATTTTCGATTTACTTGCCACGGGGATGTGTACCTGACGCGGTGCTTGTAAAGGGTGCTCGGAACCCCGAGCGGGCATCAACAAACCAACGATAAAAAAATCTGACTCCGGCGGCGCCTACGCGACGCCGCTTTTCTTGGCATCTTGCCGGAACGGCATTCCGAAAAATTCTAACAAAGCTTTCGCTTCCTCGTTCGTCCTCGCCGTCGTGACGACCGAGATGTTCATCCCCTGCTGGCGGGTGAACTTGTCAGGGTTCAGCTCGGGGAATACCAGCTGTTCGCTGAGCCCCATGCTGTAATTGCCGCGGCCGTCGAATGCCTTCCCATTGATACCGCGGAAGTCGCGGACCCGTGGGAGGACGATCGATACGAGCCGGTCGAGGAATTCGTACATCCGTTGACGCCGGAGCGTCACCATACAACCGATCGGCATCCCCTCGCGGAGCCGGAAGGTCGCGATCGAATTACGGGCCTTGGTCAACACCGGCTTCTGACCCGCGATCTCGGTCATCGCGTCAACCGCGAGATCGAGAACCTTTTTGTCACTGACGGCATCGCCCACACCCATATTCAAGGTGATCTTTTCTAGTCGAGGCACCTGGCAAGGGTTCTTGTATCCGAACCGCTCGACCATCGCCTTGCTAATGTTCTCTTGGTATGCGACCTGCAGTCGCGGCTTGTAGTCCGACATCTTTCAGAACCGCTGATGACCTGAGTGTATTGTTCCAAACCCCTGGACGCCGACGTTGGCGATCAAACCTTGCTGGCGGCTCGCCCTTGCTTGGCGACGCCGATCACCCCATAACCCTTCCCGCTCTTCTTCCCATATCGCTCTTTCGAACCGTCCGGCAGGAAGCGGACGCCCAATCGCGTCGGCAACCCGCTCTCCGGATCGACGAACATCACATTGCTCGCCGGGATCGGCATCTCTTTGTTCAAACGACCGCCCTGTGGATTCTTCTGGCTCTTGCGGACGTGTTTCCATACCTGCGCGACACCCTCGACGATGACCTTGTTCGTTTCGCGGTCGACCTTCAGGACCTTACCGGTCGTGTTCTTGTCCGCTCCGGTGATCACCTTCACGGTATCGTTTAATTTGAACAACATCGTTGCCACCCGTACTCGCTACTTAATTGCACTTAATTGCTGCTTGTTCGCTGCTTACTCTGCCGACTGCTCGCTGCTAAGTCGCCGCATCAATCTTCGTTTCGTTCTTTTCGTCAAACCCTACCAACCCAGTCTCCGTCAACCCGTCTCATTCTAAACCGGGGATCAAACGACTTCGCTCGCTAGGCTGACGATCTTCATGTAGTTCTTATCGCGGAGCTCGCGGGCAACCGCACCGAAGATGCGTGTCCCGCGAGGACCTTTGTCCTTATCGATCAACACCACGGCATTGCTGTCGAATCGGACGTAACTACCGTCGGCACGGCGGGTCGGCTGCTTCGTCCGCACGACCACGGCCTTGACGACCGCCTTCTTCTTGACATCGCTTCCGGGGATAACGCTCTTGACGCTGCAAACGATGACATCGCCGAGGCCGGCGGTGCGACGACGGCTGCCGCCGAGCACCTTGATGCACATCACTTGTCTCGCCCCGGTGTTGTCCGCGACATCCAGTCTCGTTTCCTGTTGGATCATGATCGATCGCTACCGCAACAATGGTGAATTGGTGGAGTGTACTTGAGGCCCGCTTCGTGTCGCTCAGTTCGCCTTGGATTCCGCCGCCGCCACCGCCTCGGTCCCCTCGACCTTGCGGGCCGCTCGGAGTGCCGCGACGTCAACTTCAGTGCTCTTGGCAACGATCCGAACCAAGCTCCACCGCTTGAGCTTGCTCAACGGTGGCGACTCGATGATCTCAACCCGATCGCCGACCGACGATTCGTTGTTCTCGTCATGGGCATAGCAGATCGTCTTGCTGCGGACGTATTTCTTGTAGATCGGGTGCTTGGACAACCGATCGAGCTCGACCCGGCGGGTCTTCGCCATCTTGTCGCTCGTGACGATCCCTTGAACAACTCTTCTGGGCATCTTAATGACTCAAACGTTGGGGCCCGACATCGGGCTGTGGGGTAACTGCTTCTGATCCCGTTGGTTACTTCGCTTATCCTACCGGCCTCGGCCCGTCACCAGGACGGGCAGTGGCATCACTTTGCCGCAACTTTTCGCGCCCGCTCCCCTTGGAGCGTCTTGATCCGGGCGATCAAACGCCGGCTCTTGCGGATTTCACTCGGCACGTCGAGCCGCTCGGCCTCCGCTTGAAAACGGAGCCGAAAAAGCTTTTCGGCCGTCTCCTTTGCGGTGAGCTGTAACTGCTCGTCACTCATCTGACGCAATTCATTTACCTTCGTCATTTCGCTTCAGCGACCTCGATTATCAAACCGTCCGACGGGTTACGAACCGAACCTTGATCGGCATCTTTTGAGCCAATCGCGCGAAGCAGACCTTCGCCTGCTGTTCGGTCACACCACCCAGCTCATACAACACCGTTCCCGGACGAACGACGGCGCACCAAAAATCCGGCTCCCCTTTCCCCTTACCCATTCGGGTTTCCAGCGGAGTGCTGGTCACCGACTTGTCGGGAAAGACGCGGATGTAAAGCTTGCCTTCGCCGCGGACGTATTGCTGACCCGCAATACGACCCGCCTCGATTGTCGTCGCCTTGACCCATCCGCCTTCCATCGCTTGCAGGCCAAAGTCACCGAACACGACCGTATTGCCACGAGTCGCGTTACCTTTTATGCGCCCTCTTTGGCTTTTTCGATGCTTGACCCGTTTGGGCATCAACGCCATCGCTGTCGTCTCCGTAAGTACCCTGATTGACCCACACTTGAATCCCGATGTGCCCCTGCGGCGTCATCGCCTCGGTGAATCCGTAATCGATCTTGGCTTGCAACGTGCTCAGTGGCACCGAACCCATGCTCGCTTTTTCGCGACGGGCCATTTCGGCGCCACCCAACCGTCCTGCCATTTGGATCTTGACCCCTTTGGCCCCGGCATCCATGGTCTGCTCCAGCGAACGCTTGAGCGTTCGTCGGAAACTCGACCGCTTGGCCAACTGCTGCGCGATGTCTTCGGCGACAAGTTGTGCCTGGATTTCAGGACGTTCGATCTGGTCGACCTTCAGGTTCACCCGGCGGCCGATCAGATTTTGTAATTCGCTCTGCAAGACCTCGACTTCCGTCCCTTTCTTGCCGATGATCAATCCCGGCCTTGCGACCGCCATCAAAACCCGAACTTCGTCTCGGGTACGTTCGATTTCGATCCGGTCGATCCCGGCACTCTTGTATTGCGGCCGCTTGGGATGTTTGGTAATGAAATCTCGAATCTTCTTATCTTCCGCCAACAGGTCGGCGAAATCCTTTTTTGAAGCATACCACCGACTTCCCCAACCACGGGTGATTCCGGTGCGGAACGCGACGGGATTAACTTTCTGGCCCATAGTTCAATTCCTACATCTGGTCGATCGGCGTCAGACCGACGGTGATATGACATGTCCGCTTCTTGATTTGGAACGCCATCCCGCGGGCGCGGGGGCGAATCCGCTTGAACATCGGCCCCGGACCGACCTGTACGTCGGTAACGACCAGGTCCTCGATCCGATAGCTCTTGCCGCCATTCTGGTCCGGGTCTTGGGCATTCCCCACGGCGCTCTGCAAAACTTTCTCGATAAACCGGGCGCCACGCTGAGGTTGGTACTTCAGCACGTTCATCGCTTCGTCGGCATATTTGCCGCGAATCAGATTCGCCGCTAGACGCACCTTGCGGGCGCTCATCCGGGCTCCTCGATGTGTCGCTCTCATTGCCATGATCGTTTACTCGTAACGCTTGCGATTCGCTTCTGTCTTGCCAACTAACCCTGTCCTGACGACAACCGACCTACTTCTTGGAACCCTTGCCGCCGTGACCCTTGAACGTGCGGGTCGGGGCGAACTCGCCAAGTTTGTGGCCGACCATGTCTTCGGTGACGAGCACCTTCACATGCTTGCGGCCGTCATGAACCATGAACGTAACGTTGATGAACTCCGGAACGATCGTGCAACGACGTGCCCAAGTTTTGATCGGCTCTTGCCGTCCGCCTTCGGCCTGCTTCTGAACCTTGAAGAAGACCTTAGGATCGACGTACGGACCCTTTTTGCTGCTGCGACTCATGTTTTACCGTGACTTGTCTGTTACTTGTGCAGTTTCAATTGCCCATACCGACGGCTCTTACGACGCCGAACGATCGCGCTGTTGCTCGGTTTGCGACGTTGACGCGTCGCACCCCCCTTGGCGCTCTTCCCTTGTGGGCTAACCGGGTGCCGACCACCCTTGGTTCGCCCTTCACCACCACCGTGCGGGTGGTCGATCGGGTTCATCGCCGTACCGCGGACGTGGGGTCGAATCCCCATCCAACGCGAACGACCTGCCTTCCCGATCACGACGTTCATGTGGTCGGCGTTGCCGACACGGCCAATAACGGCGCGACAGGCGGCCGGAACCCGGCGTACTTCACCGCTGGGGAGTTCCAACTGGGCCCAACCGGCGTCACGTGCCTTGAGCTTCGCACCCGAACCGGCACTGCGACACATCGCTGCACCTTGGCCAGGACGCATCTCGATGCAACACACGGTCGAATCGAGCGGAATGTTCTTCAGCGGCAAGCAATTACCGGCGGTCGGTGCGGCGTCGGGGCCGTTTTCGATCGTATCGCCCGCGGCCATCCCCTGGCTGGCGATGACGTAACTCTTTTCGCCGTCGGCGTACTTAAGCAACGCGATGTTCGCCGAGCGGATCGGGTCATACTGGACGCTGTCGACTTTGGCAACGATGCCATCCTTCAACCGCCGGAAATCGATGATCCGGTACATTTGCTTGTGACCACCACCGCGATGACGGGAGGTGATCTTACCCTGGTTGTTTCGCCCCGCCTTCTTCTTTTGCGGAACGAGCAGGTTCTTTTCCGGCTTCCAACCGGGGGTCAATTCCGAAAAGTCGTTGACCGACGCGTTACGTCGTCCAGCGCTGGTCGGCTTGTAGACTCGAATTCCCATCTCTGTACCGTTTGTCCCGTCTTAGTTGATCTTTCGATCTTTGTTTTATCTTTGTTCGTTTGGGCCTGTTCTCTGCGTCAACGCTTTGCGGCTCGACCGAAGCCGATCATGCTAAAAGAAATCGATTCGACCATCTCCGGCGACGTGAACGATCGCCTTCTTCCATCCGCCGGTGTGACCCAACCGGAACCGGTATCGGCGGGCTTTCCCTTTGCGGGTCTGCGTGCAAACCTTCGACACTTCGACGTTGAACAACGATTCGATCGCCGTCCGAACGTCACCCTTCGTCGCTTCGGGATGAATCTCGAAGGCGTACTGATTGTTCCGCGACGCCCGATGGACACCCTTTTCGGTGACGAGGGGCCGGAGGACGATCTGGTGCGGGAGGAACCCCAGACCGATCAGGCCGCCGGGTTCGGTGGTTGCCGCTTGTGCCATTTCAATTCACCCGATGTGTGTACCTTGTTTACGCCTCAAACCGCCGCTGCCGAGGCGGCGAAGCTGCCGTCTTTGATCCGATCCAGCGCCGCCTTGGTGACGAGCATCCGGCGGGGCTTGAGTACCGACAGGGCATTCAGTTCTCGGACTGGCGAGACTGAAACGCCTTCTAAATTTCGTGAGCTCATGTAGACCGTTTGGTCGGCCTGGTCGGTGACGATCAGCGTCGTGACGCCGTCCAATCCCAACGACTTGAGCGCCCCCGCGACGACTTTCGTCTTGATCGCGTCGAGGGCTAGGTTGTCGACGACCACCAACTCGTTGTCAGCGATCTTCGACGCGATCGCCATGCGGGTCGCCAACTTGACGGCTTTCTTCGTCAACCGGTAGCTGTAATCGCGGGGTTCGATCGTGTGCCCGACACCACCACCACGACGGATGTTCGAACGGCGGCTACCGGCCCGGGCATTACCGGTACCTTTCTGGCGATACATCTTCTTGGTCGAACCGGCTACGCGGCTACGTGGCTTCGCGCAGTGCGACCCTTGGCGAAGGTTCGCTTGATACATCACGACCGCATCGTGCAACAACTTTTTGTTGATCAGCGGCGCGACATCCTTGGAGTCGATTTCATAGGTGCCGACTTCTTTGCCGGCCATGTCGTATACGGGTAAGCTTGCCATCTCGATTCTCGCTCTGGTTCCCTTTGCGTGCGGATCAACGCAGCATGTTGGTTTCCCGGACACAGACGAACCCGCCGATCGGGCCGGGGACGCCGCCACGGACGAGCAGCAGGTTGTTTTCGGCGTCGATCCGGACGATTTCCAAATTGCGAACCGTCGTGCGGGTGTTGCCGTACTGACCCGCCATTTTAACTCCGGGCATCGTGCGGCTAGGGTCGGCGCTGGAGCCGGTGCCGCCCGATTGACGGTGGACCTTCTTCACGCCGTGCGTCGCACGCTGACCGGCGAAGTTGTGCCGCTTCATCACACCCGAGAAGCCGCGACCTTTGGATGTCGCACAGACGTCGACCGCTTTGACGCCGCTGAGGATGTCGACTTTGACTTCGTTGCCGACTTCGAGACCGGCGAAATCGCGGATTTCGCGAACGAATCGCTTGGGCTCACACCCGGCCTTGGCGACGACCTGAACGCCGGCAGCGGCCGATGCCTTCGCCCGCTTGCTTTCCAGCGACGCGACTTGACCACGCTGGGCACGCGACGCCAACCGGCGTGGCTTGTCGACAAAGCCCAACTGAACTGCTTCGTAACCGTCGCGATCCTTGCTCCGAACCGACAACACGTGACAAGGACCAGCCTCGATCACCGTCACCGGGACGGCGGTGCCGTCTTCGCGATAAATTTGTGTCATTCCGACCTTACGGCCGAGTATTCCGCGGGACATCGTGAGACGCCTCGTGTTGCGAAGGTTTGCAGTTTCAGTCTTGGGCTTGTCTTCCGATCGGCAACCGCCCGAACCCCTTATCCAGCCCCTTCGGACTGCGTGGCCCTGTTAGGCCGCGTCAGGTTCGACGTTTACTGATATCGGAGAGACGTCCGTTCGATAGGAAACCGTTTCTCTTAATCACTTAAACGACAGGCCTTCGCGAACACGAAGGCCACAATGCCCTCGGCCTACGCAGGCCGGGACGGGATCGACCGAACGATGACCCGATTATCGGGCCGAGGCCTTGATTTTGATATCAACGCCAGCAGGGAGGCTCAATTTGTTCAACGCTTCGATCGTCTTGGCGGTCGCCTGGACGATGTCGATCAGCCGCTTGTGCGTCCGAATTTCGAACTGCTGACGAGCCTTCTTGTCGATCGTCGGACCGGACAAAACGGTGTAGCGTTCGATTCGCGTTGGTAGCGGAATCGGACCATGAACCTCGCTGTGCGTCGCCTTCACCGTGTTAACGATTTCCGAAGCGCTTTGGTCCAGCACGCTATGATCGTACGCTTCCATTCGGATGCGGATTACTTCATTCGTCCCAGTCACAAAACACCCACAAAGTTCGACGGTTTGACAACTTCCTCGTTCGGAGGAAGCACGAAGGTATCGTGCGGACGTTTGGCCGTCAATTCCTCATTGAATCATTTCGGAAAATTTTTGATTTTGTTCGAGAAAAACGACCTTTTCAGTGTCGATTTTTTCAGGGTTGGTAACCCTTTTTTGAAAGGCTTGGCGGCGAGATGGGGAAGAAATTGTCGCTTTGGTCGGCCGGGGGCAGGCAGTGACAGATTCTGGGCCGGTTTGCGCTGCGGCGGGCGAGCCGAGTCGTTAAACTGCCGCCGCTTTGGTTGTTTGTCTCCCCTTTGGTTTTGTCCCCGCTCTCGTTTCGGACGCTGTCGTTGGTGGGCGTCATTTTGTGAGTGCCTGGTGCCGATGTGTCACCAACAGGCGTTGCCGCCGGTCGGCCGCGGCCGCTTGATCGGTCGCTCCCTGTTTTCCCGGTCGAGGGGTGGGCGGCGACGCACGAGTAGGGATGTGCGGGTTGGCATGCGTAGGCTGGGGGTTGTGGGAGGCATTTCGGGGGTTGGGTGAAATGCCGTCAGTGGGCTTGGTGATGAGATTTTTAAAAAAGGGTCAGGTGAAGTAGATGTTTGCCATGACGCACGCCGAAGCCCAGGGGGTTGATCCGCGATCCGGCGCTGCTGGGCAGGGAGACCGGCAGGAAGTGGCGGGTGCGCGGAGGTTCGGTTGGTTCCTTCCGGCTGCCGCGGCGATCGGCGTGGCGGTGATCGGGTTGGCGCTTTGGGTGCGACGCGGGGGTGGGGGATCCGATGGCGTCGTTGCCAACGTACCGGCCCCTTACGACGCGTCGCGGGCCTACGGTTATCTCGTCGCCTTGTGTGACATCGGGCCCCGGCCGGCGTCGAGCCCGGCGATGAAACGCCAGCAGGATTATCTCCGCGAGTTCTTTCTGGGGCGTGGGGCCGAAGTGACGCTGCAGGCCTTTAGCGCCCGTCACCCGGAGACGGGGGAAGGTGTCGAACTTGCGAATCTGATCGCGTCGTGGCACCCCGATCGGCCGAAGCGTTATCTCTTGGCGGCCCATTACGACACCCGCCCGTACCCGGACCGTGACCCGGTCGATCCGAAGGGGCGGTTCGTCGGTGCGAACGACGGGGCGAGCGGCGTGGCGGCGCTCATGGAATTGTCGCACCATTTCGGCGATCTCCCCGCGGACGTTGGTGTCGACATCGTCCTGTTCGACGGCGAAGAGCTGGTGGTTGTCGACCCCCGGGACGATTACTTCCTCGGTTCGAATTACTTCGCGCGGCGATACGCGGCCCAGCCCCCCGCGATCAAGTACCGTGCGGGGATCCTGCTGGACATGGTCGGCGATCGCGAGCTGGCGATCTTTTACGAACGGAACAGTTGGCAGATGGCCCGCGAAGTCACGCGATCGCTCTTCAAGACGGCAGAGCGTTTGGGGGTGTCGGCGTTTGTCCCGCGGATCCGGCACGAGATCCGCGACGACCACCTGCCGTTGAACGAGATCGCCAAGATCCCGACGACCGACCTGATCGATTTCGATTATCCCCGTCCCGGGTTCGGCGTGCAAAGCCATTGGCATACGACCCGAGACGTCCCCGAGCAGTGCAGCGGCCAGTCGCTCGCCACGGTCGTCTACGTTGTCCACGCTTGGCTGAAATCGCAGTGACCGAGGTCGTGCGAGGCTCAATCGAAGAGCATCCGCGTGGCGGGGCGGTCGATGGTCCAGTGCCTGAGCACGGCGCCGGCCATCGCCATCCCCGAGAGGAAGGCCCCTTCGATGCGTGGCCCGCCGCACCAATCGCCGCAGGCCCCGATCCCTTGGGTGGGATCCCAAAGGCAATCGGCATCGAGCGGTCGGGTCGGGATCGCGTATCGCCAGCGGTGAGCGGCGAGATGTGCCGGTTTGACGAGCAGATCGCGATCGCCGCGGGACAGGTCAAGGGCGGTGGCGAATTGGTCCACCAGTTCGGTGGCAACGGCGGTGGGGTCGTCTTCGAGGTGGGCGGCCGACCAAGTGGGTGAGGCGTGCAGGACCCATTGGTCGGCGGTCGGGCCTGTGCGTTCAGGCTTTGCGCTTTCGCGGCTAACCCACGAGAGCGGGTTCGATTCGACGAAGGCCCCGTCGAAATCGACCCGGAGCCGCGACCCGAGGGCCAGCATCACGGCCCAGCAGGGGTTCATTTCGACGCGGGCGATCCGCTCGCACAGGTCGGTGTGGCCCTGCAAGATCGCGATCGCCTGAGGGGGCGGCGTGTTGACGATCACCTTGTCGAATTCGCCGAGCGATTCCCCTTGATCGTCCAGCAGTTGCCACTGGCCGCCGCGTGCCGATCGCAGTTGGGAGACGGTCGTCCCGAGGGAAAGGTCGAGCCCCTCGGCGAGGTGTTTTCCTAGGCCGTTCATCCCCGGGAGGGCGACGTAGCGGGTTGGTTGCCCTTTTTCGGCGAGGATCTTGCCGTCGTGCACGTGAACGATCCGCCCTTCCCAGGGGGCGACGATCCCGTCTTCGACCCATGAGCGGACGTAACGACAGAACCGGCAATCGCGGGCGGTGAAGTATTGGGCACCGTGGTCGAACCGCAGCCCGTTGTCGGTCCGTTTGGTCGCCATCCTGCCGCCGACGCCGCGCGACTTGTCGAAGACGCGGACGGCGAGGCCATGGTCGGTGAGGGTTCGGGCGGCGATCAGCCCTGCGATCCCCGCGCCGATCATGGCGATCCGCGGCGAATTGGCTGCGACGGCGCGATCGACATGGACGCGAAACTTGTCGAGGTCGATCCGCTGACGGTGTTCTTCGATCGGGCGCGGGCGGACTTCGCCGAGGATCGGTTGGGTCGGTTGGAAGGGTCGGTCGAATTGGCCGAAGCACCACAGGAGCCCGCCGTAACTCGACGGGTCACGGCCATCGAGGGCATAGCGGTGGTTCAGATCGATCGCCAGGTGCAGGGCCCTCTCCGGCGTGTTGGCCCATTGGAGGATCGCCTTCCCCCAACTCATGCGGAGGTTGTTGTGCAGTTCGCCGTGACGAAGCAGGCTCTGTTGGCAGGCATCCCACAGGGGGTCACCAACATGGGCCCGCGAGAGGGTTTCCCACGACGGGAGGGCGGGACGCGGGTCCGAGGTGTGTTCGGCGAGCGTACGCCTCGCCCATTCGGGGATCCCTTCGAGCGATTCGACCCGTTCACCCATGTGGTGACAGAAGTGAAACGCCAGTTCCCTCCAGATCAGCAATTCGTCGAGGTATTTTTCGGCGTGCACCGCTGCCGCCTCGCGGGCGATCCGCAGCGGGCTGACCATGCCGAAATGAAGGTAGGCGCTCATGCGGCTAACGCCGGCAGGGTCGGCCGCGTTGTTGCGGCGACGGGCATAACCGCTTAGCCCGCTCCGTTTAAACGCCTCCCAACGGGCGTACCCCGCGCGGCTCCCGCCCGGCGTGTCGGCGATCGGGGCGATCGAGTGATCGATCTGGCAACGGCCGATCAGTTCCGCCAGATCGGCGGGTTGCAGGTCGATCGGTTCGAAGGGGAGTTCGCCGCGAAACATTTCGCAGTCCGCCGGTTCGTCCTCGTAAGGACGCGACAGCCGCGCGGCGAAGAGGGGAGCCGTCTGTTCGCGAAAGGCGTAGGCCCGGGTGAAGGGTTTGCCCAAGAGCGGCAACGGGCAGACGCACGAGGAATCGACGCAGGCCAGCGGCGTCTCGCAAAGCGTCATCAATCGGCCGATCCAGCCGATGACCGGTTCGACCGGCATCTCGTCGCTGACCACGACCGACGCCCGCCGCGCGAGGTCTCGGAGGTGGGCCCCGCGATAGCCGTCCCGTTGCAGGTGGAAGGCGTAAGTGATGCCACGATCGCGGAGTTCACGCTGGACGTCGCGGGCCCCTTGCAGGATGAACGCGTGGTGCCGGTCAGAGGCGTAGGGGTAACGCTCGCACAGGGCGTGATAGACCAGCAGCGGTTTGCCGAGGTCACAGGCCAATCGGATCGCCACGTCGAGCGACGGGTTTTCGTGCCCCCGCACGGCGTGGTGCATCCAGTAAAGGACGAATTCGCCATCGCCACTCCTGGCCTGCCCCGGCGCCTGCCCCGGCGCCTGCCCCGCCGCCCGCCCCCTGGCCCCTCCCCGGGTCGTCATTCCCGCCGGAAAGGGACGCACCCAGCGTACCCGTTCGGCGAGGTGATTTGGGAATGGTTTCAAGTCCACGATTCGGTGTCAGGCGAGAGAGGCGATCTTTAACCTTTCACTGTAGGGCCGCGGCCACCCCTGTGATGGCAGGGGGGAATTTGCCCACGTTTTGACACCGCGTTCGCGTTGGATATCGCCTCGGATTGACGCGTGGGGCGTCCGAATCGGGCCCGGATCATGGCGACGGTTTGATGGCCAATGAACCGCGAGCGGTGAAGTGGAAAGCGTGATCTCCGCTTCGGCCATTGGCCCGCGAGGCTGTCGTGAACCCGGGAAGCTGTCGTGACCATGCGGGTCTGATCGTGACAGTTTGGCTCAGATCGTGATCTTGCGGGCGCGGGCGACGACGGGCCAATTTTCGACCGCCTTGCCGTTGCTGACGCAGACGACTTCGCTCTGCAGCGCTACGGTGGGGCAGATGTGCCTGGGGATCCCGTAGACGACGGTGCCGACCGGGTAGTGGGCGGCGCGGTCGCTCTTGAGGACGAGGTGTTCTTCGTTTTGCAGCACGACCTCGGCATCTTCGAGGGTGAACCAGCGGACGCGGGGCTGGGGCATTTCGGCGGCGACCGCTTTGTGTCCCAGGTCGATGCAGATGCGGTCCGGGGTCGGGCGGCTGATCACGCGGGCGAGCAGGATGGCGGCGTGCGCGTAGTCCTGGTCAGAATTTTCGGCGGCTTGGCCGAAGTCCCACAGGACGGTGGTGCCGGCCCCGACTTCGACGGGGACGTTGAGCCCCAAGGCGGCCAGTTCGCGGCTGCCGTGGGCGGCCCAGAGGGGCGAGGTGGGGGTGCCGCCGGCGACCAGCAGCGGGACTTTGTCGCCGTGCTGGTGGATCGAAGCGATGAAGCGATTGACCGCAGCGCGGACTTGAGCGGCGTCTTCGGCGAGCCGTTTCGGGTCAGGGTTGTGGAGGTGCCCGTCATACGCGTGGATCCCGCCGACGCGGATCGAAGGGGTCCGGCAGAGGTCGCGATAGAGCGACAGCGCGTCGTCACCCGGCACGATCCCGGTCCGGTTCATGCCGACGTTGAGATCGAGGTAAAGCGTCATCTCGACGCCGGCGTGTTGTGCCGCCGCGGAGAGCTCGGCGAGCGTCCCGGCGTTATCGACCAGGGCCGAGAATCGTGTCTTGGGAAACTTGCGGGTCAGCTCCGCGAGCCTGCGGGCGTTGGGCCCGACGCACTGGTAAGCGATCAGGACATCCGAGCCCCCGGCGGCCGCCGTCATCTCCGCTTCGGCGATCGTCGAGGCCTTGAACTTATCGATCCCCGCGGCGACCTTCATCGCGACGATCTGCGGGAGCTTATGCGTTTTGACGTGGGGGCGAAGCCCTTGTACCCCACCCGCCATGCGGATCATCTTGCGAAGGTTTTCTTCGACCCGCTCGCGATAGATCAGCAGCGAGGGTGAAGGGACATCGGCGGCGTTGTCGATCGCGTACCAGCGGTGGGTGTCGGCGGCGGGGGTGGCGGCGGGGGTCACGGGCGGGTTCCTCGGCGGTGGGTGGCCGGCGGTTCGGGGAGGTTTTCGGCGACGAGCCGCGATGACCCCGGCGCGGGTAGACGGTAAGCTGAAGCCTGGGCGTCGCGTCGTCAAGAGCCGCCGGCCGGATCGTCATTCCGCCCCGGTGTTTTGCCTCGCCCATTGTGCCGCAAAAAATTCCCGCCGTCCTGCCCACGCATTGACCCACACCGGTCTTGATCCCAGTTATCCCACACCGCTATCCCACGCCGTTATCCCACCACGCACTGTCTCACCTTGCCATGACCCAGCCCGATCCCTCCGGACCGCTCCCGCCGCTCGATGAACTTCGCGGTTGCCTGACGGTCCCCTTGATCTGCGATTCGCTCGATGCCCACGGTTATCGCCACCAATCGCCGCGGTTGCCCTTGCGTCCGCTCGTCACCCGCGGGCCGTTGCTGCTGGGCCGGGCGAAGACGACGCTGTGGGCCGAGATGGCGCATCCAGACCCCGAGCCGTACAAGTTGGAGCTCGCGGCGATCGATTCGTGTCGGCCGGACGAGGTCCTGCTGTGCGCGGCGGGCGGGTCGATGCGGTCCGGGATTTGGGGCGAATTGCTGACGACGGCCGCGACCAACGCCGGTTGCATCGGGGTGATCGTCGATGGCGCCGTCCGCGATTTGTCACGGATCCGCCAGATGGGTTTCCCCGTCTTCGCCCGTGGCTGCAACCCTTACGATAGCCGTGACCGCCAGCGGGTGATCGATTACGACGTTCCGATCGAATGGGATTCGGTGCGGATCGAACCGGGTGACCTCGTCGCTGCCGACGAGGATGGCATCGTCATCGTCCCACAGCGGGTCGAGCGGTCGGTGATCGCGGCGGCGGTCGCGAAGGTCCATGCCGAAAACCAAGTCCGCGACGCGATCCGCGCGGGGATGTCGGCGACCAAGGCCTTCGAAACCTTCGGCGTCCTTTGAAATCGATGCGGTGTCCATGCAAGGCATCATGCCGCGGCGGTCGATCCTGTCACGAAGCGATACGCATTCACGAAGCGATACCCATCCACGAAGCGATACCCATTCACGAAGCGATACCCATTCACGAAGCGATACCCATCCACGAAGCGATACCCATTCACGAAGCGATACGCATGCCGGAGTAATCCCTTGAGCGTCGACCCTGATCCTGACCGCCCCGTCGTCCTTTCGAACTTGCTGACCGATACCGAAGCGGCGATTTTGGTCGCCTACCTCGAAGGGGAAGGGATCGCGGCGATGACGGCAGGGTCTGGGGGATCGACGGGATGGCCCGAGGCGGCACGGTACGTCCAGGTCGTCGTGCGGCATCGCGATCTCGATCGGGCTCGCGCCGCGGCCGAAGCGATGCGTCATGGCGGCGATGGGGGCCAGTCCGAATGAGCGTCGACCCCCAGGTGCAAGACCGAGCGGGGTAAGGCCAGCGGGTGGGGACCGCCAGCGGCTTAGCGTCCGAGCTCAGCAAACCGCTTCGCCGCTTCGTCCCAGGGGCGGGTATCGCGGGGTCGGAAGACCTTGGGCGAGAAGCTCGCGCGGACCAACGCCCGCGCCTCTTGCACCCCCGCCAAACGGCCGCACCCGATCATTTGCATCAGCACGTTTCCGGTCGCCGTCGCCTCGACCGGGCCGGCGACGACCCGTCGGTTGCAAGCGTCGGCGGTCATCTGACAAAGGAGCCCGTTGAGCGACCCGCCCCCCACGACGTGGATCGTGTCGATCTCGCCGCCGACGATCTTTTCGAGCGACGCCAGGCAGATGCGATAGCGGAGTGCGAGCCCTTCGAGGGCCGCGCGGTACAACGTCGCGTGGTCGGCGACTTCGGGTTGACCGGTCCGGCTGGCATAGGCCTGGATCGCGTCGATCATGTCATCGGGGGCGACGAAGCTCGGGTCGTCGGGGTCGATCAACAGACGCAGCGGCGGCGCGGTTTCGGCTTGGCGGACCATCGTGTCCCAAGTCACCGGGATGTCGCGGCGCTGCAGCGAGGCGCGGATCTGTTGAAAGATCCAGAGCCCGCCGATGTTTTTCAGCAGCCGGGTCGTACCCCCCACGCCACGTTCGTTCGTGAAGTTCAACCCGCTGACGGTCTCGTTGACGATCGGGCGGGGGATTTCGCAACCCATCAGCGACCATGTGCCGCTGCTGATGTAACACCAATCGGGTTTGGCCGGGGCGAAATTTTCGGCCGGCACGGCAAGGACGGCCGAAGCGGTGTCGTGCGTCGCGGGGACGATCACGGGGACGTCTTGGAGCGAAGTCGCCGCGGCGACGTGGGGATCGAGCGTCCCGAGGTTCGTCCCTGGCTCGATCGGCTTGGCGAAGATTTTGGAAGGCAACCCGAGCCGCGAGATCAGCCCCCACGCCCAGTCGCCACTTTGCGGGTCGAGCAGTTGTGTCGTCGATGCGTTGGTCACTTCGATGCTGCGGCGGCCCGTCAGCAGCCAGTGAAAAAAGTCCCCCATCAACAGGATCGCATCGGCCGAGGCCAATGCCGGTGACTCGGCGAGCCGCTGGGACAGGAGCTGGTATGCCGTGTTGATCTCCATGAACTGGACGCCGGTCGCGGCGAAGATGTCGCCACGCGGCACGATCGCAAAGGCCTGATCGAGCATCCCTTGCGTGCGGGCGTCGCGATAATTGAAGGCCGGGCCGAGCGGCACATCGTCGCTGTCGATCAGGACATAGTCGACGCCCCACGTATCGACCCCGACCGAAACGACCCGGTCGTATTGCCCGGCGGCGGTCGATAACCCCGACAGGATGTGTTGCCACAAACCGACGCTGTCCCAGACGAGCGTCTTACGCATCCGCACCGGCCCGTTGGCGAAGCGGTGCGAGGTCTCGAGCTTCAACTGGTCGCCGACGACTTGGCCGGCGATCACGCGACCGCCCGAAGCGCCCAGGTCGATCGCGAGGTGGGTTTCGACTGACATGAATCGCTGCCGATCGGTGCGAGAAGGAAAGGGTTACTTGGAAAGATGGTCGGGCCCGAGGCGATCCGTCTAGGCCGTCTGAGGATCCGCCTAGGCCTCGTGGGAATGGGCGGCCGGGTCGAGCGTCTCCCGCAGCCGGACCGCAGGGGTGCTGAGCTTTTTCAGTTGCAGGTTGAGCATCTCGACGAAGACGCTGAAGCCCATCGCGAAGTAGATGTAACCTTTCGAGATGTGCTGGTGGAACCCTTCGACGATCAGTGTCACGCCGATCAACAACAGGAAACTGAGCGCCAACATCTTGACCGTCGGGTGCCGGTCGACGAACCGCGCGATCGCACCGGCCGATACCAGCATCACCCCGACCGCCACCACCACGGCGATGATCATGATCGATACCTGGTCGACCATCCCCACCGCGGTGATGACCGAGTCGAGCGAAAAGACGATGTCCAGCAGCAGGATCTGCACGATCACGCTTTGGAACGACGGGTGTCCCTTGACTTCGGTCCGGTCGTCGCCTTCCAGCTTGTGGTGGATCTCGCGCGTCGCTTTACCGACGAGGAACAGCCCCCCCAGGATCAGGATCAGGTCGCGACCCGAAATGCCGAGCTCGCCGACGTTGAACAGCGGCGTGGTCAGCCGCATCACCCAGCTCAGGCTTAGCAGCAGCATGATCCGGGTGATCATCGCCAACGCCAGCCCGAGCGTCCGCGCCTTGTCCTGCTGCGATTCCGGGAGCTTACCCGCGAGGATCGAGATGAAGACGATGTTATCGATCCCCAGGACGATCTCCATCACGGTGAGCGTGACCAGCCCGATCCAAGCCGACGGGTCGTTCAACCAGTCCATCAAATTCCCTTACCTTGAAGGCGATAAAAAAACGAAGTGAAAGGAATCGGCAAGCCCATCGGCCCATGTGACGGCCCATGTGACGGCCCTGGCGACAGCCCTTGTGACGCTATGACGAGCCGCCGGGGGGCCTCGAACCACGGATGGCTTACGGAGACGACCCGGAAGTCTAGCGGTGCGAATCCCCCCTTTCAAGTTGGCGCGAGATCTCACCCCGGCGGCCGACGCCTCGCCGCGGCACCTTCCGGAAGGTCCCAAAAGACGAGTTTTTGGCCCCGCAGATTCCGCGTAGTCGTTACCACCGGAACCGATGTCCCCTTTTTTTCCGCTCGTCGGGCGAATCGGTTTGACGTTCTGAAAAGGGAGAATCGTTACAGGCGTTAAAGTTCCATCGAGCGTGATCTAAACATGGTCTTCGAGTGCAGCCTGTCGCCCGACCAGGGTCGCTGCGCGACCCCCTGGCGTTAAAAGATTTCGGCTGGGTCGACCGGGTGCCTGCCCGCCCCTTGGGGTAACCCCCCCGAATGTGCTGATCCGAATGAATCCCCGACACGAGGCGGATGGCCAAGGAAGGTCGGCCTTCCCGCCGGGGCTCGGCCCGTCGCGAGACGGACACGGGGAAGGATCGAGGCAACGACTTACGGACGAGGTTCAGGATGATGAGGGGACGTGTTCAGCAATGGCTCAAGGCGATCCTGTTGGGGTCAGCGGCTGCGGTCGGGGGAATGGCGGACGCGGCGGCCGCGGAAGGTCCGCTGGGCGTGATCGACAGCGAACTGTCGATCATCGACATCGAACGATTCAACGATTTCGAAGACCTTGATACCGAAGGTCTGATCAACGTCGCCCGTCGCACCCAGGACGGTTGGAACTTGCGGGGCTTCATCAACGGCGGGTTCATGGGAAACACCGACAACCCCCGCAGCGGTTTCAACGGCCCCTACAACGCGGTCGATTTGGCGAACCAATCCGCGCTGAACCAGCTCTATTTCATCGCCGAGAACGGTTTGCCGACTGATGGCACCGGACTGGGTGGTCGGTTCGACGTGATGTTCGGTGAGGATTACGAATTGGCCCAATCACGAGGTTGGGAGCGTGAGCCTAACGGGGCCGATGGCTGGAACACCGGGTACTACGGTGTCGCGACGCCGCAAATGTATATGAACGTCGGTAGCCAACAGTTGAACCTGCAAGCCGGTCACTTCTATTCGGTCGTCGGTTATGAAGGGTTGATGGCGGTCGATAACTTTTTCTATTCGAAGTCTTACAGTTACCAATTCGCCGGGCCGTTCCAACACTGGGGCACGCAGCTCAATTACCTCCCATCTGACGCTTGGACGATCAACGCTGGGCTCGTGAACGGTTGGGACGCCTTCGACCGGATCGGCGATACGGTGAACTTCATCGGCCGCGTCCGCTACGACAACAAGCCGGCCCGCTCTTGGACTTCGTTCGCGATCGTCACCGGGAACGAATTCAACAACCTGGTGAACCTGCCGGGCGTCGTTGACGGCAACACCAATCGCACCCGCTACAGTTGGTTGGTCGGCCTGCCGATGACCGCACGGGTCGATTATGTCTTCCACCATTGGCTCGGGTTTCAAGAGGCGGGTTACCTCAACGGCGAACGCGCCGATTGGTTCGGGATCGATCAATACCTGACCTATCGCATCAACAACCGTTGGCGTGCGGGCATTCGCGGCGAATGGTTCAACGACGAAGAGGGGACCCGGGTCGGTTTGCATCGCCCGATCAACCCCAACCTACCGCCCTTCCCTGGCGAGATCTACTCGACCGCGGTCGGTTTGAATTACACCCCCAACCGGGCGATGACATTTCGCCCCGAGATCCGTGCCGACTGGTACGACGGGTCAGGGCCACGGTTGCCGTTTGATGACGGGTTGTCGGACAACCAGTTGATGCTGGGGTTCGACGCGATCCTGCTCTTCTGATCGCCGATATGACGGCCGCTGATCGGTCGCGATCATTAGCGATCGATCGCGGCGGATCACAACTAGCCCTCCGGGTCATTGCTCGCGGCTGAATTTTAAAAAGGCCGCGGCGTAGCGCCGGCCGAGCTCGCGATAGGCGGCGGCGTCGAAGTGGACGAAGTCGCCATTGTGCCCCAGAGAGTCCGAGTTGACGAAGGCGGTCAATCGGACCCGCGTCGGCAATTCGCGATGGGCACGGTCGACGGTTCGCTTGTCATCGTTCCAAGGCTTTTCGGCAAATTGGCCCATTTGCCCCGCGATGAACGGGACGTCGGGGGCATCGAGCTCTTTGCGGAGCCGTGCGATCAGGTCGTCAAGCTTCGCGGCATAGCTCGGCGCGAGCTCCGGGGTCGCATCCGATTCCCCTTGATGCCACAGGATCCCTTTGAGCGTCCCGTCGCGGAGGGCACGGCGGGCGCGGCGGATCGCGTCGTCCCAAGGGTGCGAATTCGTCGGTGGGTAATGCGTCCCCGGGGTCCAGGCATCGATCGGCGAGCCGCCGACGGCACAAGGGATCAACCCGATCGACGCATCGGGAGCAGCGTCTGCGATTTCCAGCCCGAAGGTCCGTCCCAACCCGACGCCGACCGCGGCCGGCTTGTCGAAATGGAGCGGGTCGATCGCCGGCACCCATTCGTCGCTCTTGCTCAGCGTCCAGACCCGCGGATGAACGACCCGATCGGAATCTTCGACCTTGCCCCGCCCCGCCATGTTCGACTGGCCGACGAGCAGGTAGAGGTCCAGCTTTTCCGTCGGCTTGGCCGCGGCCGTTTGATCCTCGGCCGTTTGATCCGCGGGCTTTTGACTCTCGGTTGCTTGCCCTTGGGCGATCGATGCTTCCATCCCCACCGCCAGCCCCACCCAAATCGCCAGGAGCCATCCGAGGATGCGAGGTGACATGGCGGTGACCCGTGACGATGAGGAGGGAAAGGATCAGAGGGCGAGCAGCAACCGGCTGGGGGCTTCGAGATACCCGATGATGTCGTTGAGGAACCGCGCGGCGGCCCCACCGTCGACGAGGCGGTGATCGTACGAAAGGCTCAGCGGCATCATTAGCCGCGGCTGGATCGAATCGTCCGGCATGACGACGGGCAACTTGCGGCTTCGGCCGACCAACAGGATCGCGACTTCAGGGACGTTGACGATCGGGGTGCTATACTGCCCGCCGATCGCCCCGAGGTTGCTGATCGTGAAGGTCCCGCCACGCAGCTCGTTGACGGCGAATTGGCCGCCGCGGACTTTGCCCGAAAGTTCCGCCAAGCGGCGGGTGATTTCGGGGATCCCGGCCTGGTCGACGTTGCGAAGGACCGGCACGACGAGCCCCCGTTCGGTGTCGACCGCGATCCCGAGGTTGACGTAATCCTTGTAGATGATCTGTTCGTTTTCGCTATCGATGACGGCGTTCAATTCGGGGTGATGACGCAGCGCCGTCGCGACCGCCTTGATCAGGAACGGCATCGTCGTCAGCTTCAACCCTTGGGCGGCGTAGTCATCTTTGCTCGATTGGCGGAGCCGTTCGAGTTCGGTGACATCGGCATCGTCAAAATTCGTGACCCGCGGGACGGTCGACCAACTGGCGTGCATTTGGGCGGCGATCGTCTTGCGGATTTTGGTCATCCGTTCGACGCGGATCGGGCCGTTGTCGTCGCGAGCGGTCGGGTCGGCGGAGGCGCCGGGAGCCGCGGCGGAAACGGTCGGTCCGGACGGGGTCGCGGCGGGGGCGGCCGCGCGGACCACTTGGCTGGCGCGGCGGACCATCGTCAGAACGTCTTCGCGGGTGATCCGACCGCCATCACCCGTCCCGCTGACTTGGGCAAGGTCGACGCCGACCTCGCGGGCCAGCCTTCGGATCGCCGGGCCGGCGGGGATGATCCCTTCGTCGGTCGATGCCGTGGCGACGCGCGAAGCGACGCCCTGCGCGGCGACCGGTGTCGCGACGTCTCGCGACGTCGCGGCCGGTTGTGGGACGGCATGCACGACCGGGGGCGTTTGCACGACCGGTGCCGCAACGGGCGCGGCCTGGACCGGCGGCGGTGGGGCGATGGGCTGCGGCGGCGCGACGACCGGGGCCTGTACTACGGGTGGGGCCGGCGCCGCGGGCGGTGCTTGGGCTACGGGGGGTGCCGGGGCAGGCGTCGGCGCTGCTGCCTTGACCGGCGCGGGGGCCGCGGGGGCCGAACCGCCACCGCTCGTTTCGATCTCGAGGATCGCCCCGCCGATCGCCACGGTGTCACCTGGCTTCACGAGGATCCGCGAAACCTTGCCACTGGCCGACGAGGGGACGGGGACGGTCGCCTTGTCCGTTTCGACTTCGACGATGTCCTGTCCTTCCGAAACCATGTCCCCGACAGAGACAAAAATATCGAGGATGTCGCCCGATTCGATCCCGTCTCCGATGGCGGGAAGTTTGACTTGGACTGCGTTGGCCATGTTGCGAGTCGGTTAAGTAACGTGTTGGGGTTGGGGTAGGGAGCGGTCGCCGATCAGGCGAAGTAAGGGTTCGGCTTGTCGGGGTCAAAGCCGAGATCGACGATCGCTTTGGCGACCTCTTCGGGACTGAACAGCCCCGCCTTGCAGAGCCGGCTGAGTGTCGCGATGGTGATCGATTCGGCATCGACTTCGAAGTGCCGCCGCAGGGCTTGGCGGGTCTCGCTGCGTCCCATGCCATCGGTACCAAGGACGTAGTAATCACCCGGGATCCAGGGGGTCAACTGTTCCGGCAATGCCCGGACATAATCGCTGGCGGCGATGAACGGGCCTTTGACCCCGGCGAGCTGTTCTTCGAGGTAGCTGCGTTTTTGCGGCAACGTCGGGTGGAGCATGTTCCACCTTTGGACATCCCCCGCCTCACGCCGCAATTGCGTGTAGCTCGTTATGCTCCAAACGTCGCTGGCGATGCCATACTTCGAAGCGAGCAGTTCTTGGGCTTGCAGCGCCGAGTTGAGGATCGCGCCGCTGCCGAAGAGCTGCACGCGGGCCTTCGCCCCCCCTTCAACCTCTTGCGACCGGAAGCGATACATCCCCTTGATGATCCCTTCCTCGACACCTTCGGGCATGTCGGGGTGGACGTAATTGTCGTTCTCGGCCGTGATGTAATAAATCGCGACTTCGCCATCCTGATACAGGCGTTTCAGCCCGTCCATGATGATCACGGTCATCTCGTAGCGGAACGCAGGGTCATAAGCGCGAACCGTCGGGAAGGCGATCGCGTTGAGGAGGCTGTGGCCGTCCTGGTGTTGCAACCCTTCGCCGTTGAGCGTCGTGCGGCCTGCGGTGCCACCGATCAGGAACCCCTTGGCCCGCATGTCCGCGGCGGCCCAGATCGAATCGCCGACCCGCTGGAACCCGAACATGCTGTAGTAGATATAAAACGGGATCATGTTCACGCCGTGGAGGCTGTAAGCCGTCCCGGCCGCGGCGAACGAGCTGATCGAACCCGCTTCGGTGATCCCTTCTTCGAGGATCTGGCCGTTCTTCGCCTCTTTGTAAAACGCGATCTGCTCCGAATCGACCGGCTCGTAGAGCTGGCCCGAATGGGCATAGATCCCGACCTGGCGGAAGAGCCCTTCCATCCCGAACGTCCGTGATTCGTCGGGGACGATCGGGACGATGTGTTCGCCGATCTTCTTGTCGCGAAGGAGGTCGGTGAGGAGCCGCACGAACGCCATCGTGGTGCTCATCTCTTTCCCCTGCGAACCGGTCGCGTGCTTCGCGCGATATTCTTCCAGCGTCGGCACTTCGATCGTGGGGTGTTCGATCGGACGGCTCGGCATGAACCCGCCCAACGCCGCGCGGCGGTCCTTCAGGTACTTGACCTCCTGGCTCGTCTCCGGTGGCTTGTAGAACGGCGCCTTGCCGACCTCATGGTCGCTGATCGGGATCCCGAACCGCGTGCGGAATTCGAGCAGCTCTTCTTCGTTGAGCTTCTTTTGGTTGTGAGCGACGTTACGCCCTTCGCCCGCTTCGCCAAGCCCATAACCCTTGACCGTCTTGGCAAGGATCACCGTCGGTAAGCCGTTGTTGATCTCCGTCGCCAACTTGTAGGCGGCAAAGACCTTCTCAGGATCATGCCCGCCGCGGCGCATCCGTTCGAGCTTCTCGTCGCTGTAGTTTTTGACCAGTTCCAGCAGCTCCGGGTACTTGCCGAAGAAGTGTTCGCGGATGTAGCTCCCGGGCATGCCGGTGTATTTCTGGTACTGGCCGTCCACGATCTCGCCCATCCGCTTGGCGAGCAGGCCCGTCTCGTCCCGCTGCAGCAGTTGGTCCCAATCGTCGCCCCAGATCACCTTGATGACGTTCCAACCCGCGCCGCGGAAGATCGATTCGAGCTCTTGAATGATCTTGCCGTTCCCGCGGACGGGGCCGTCGAGCCGCTGCAGGTTGCAGTTGATCACGAAGACCAAGTTATCGAGCCCTTCGCGTGAGGCGAGCGTGATCGCGCCCAGCGATTCCGGTTCGTCGCACTCGCCGTCGCCCAAGAAGGCCCACACCCGCTGCTTCGAAGTGTCCTTGATCCCGCGGTCCTTCAGGTACTTGTTGAAGCGGGCCTGATAGATCGCCATGATCGGCCCCAGCCCCATCGACACCGTCGGGTATTCCCAGAAGCCCGGCATCAGCCAGGGGTGCGGGTAACTCGACAAGCCGCCGGCCGGCTGCAACTCGCGACGGAAGTTTTCCAAGTTCTCTTCGCTCAACCGACCTTCCAGGAAGGCGCGGGAATACATCCCCGGCGACGCGTGTCCTTGGAAATAGATGCTGTCACCCGAATAGCCATCGGGGCCGCGGCCGCGAAAGAAATGGTTGAAGCCGACTTCATACAGCGTCGCGCTGCTGGCAAAGGTGCTGATGTGCCCCCCCTGCCCTTCGTTCTTCTTGTTCGCACGCGTGACCATCGCCATCGCGTTCCAGCGGATGATCGATTTGATCCGCCGTTCGAGGTTTCGATTCCCCGGGTAGGGAGGCTGGTCTTGGACGGAAATCGTGTTGACGTACGGGGTTTGCGTCTGCGGGGGCAACTGAACCCCTTCCGCCGCCGCCTTGTCACGGAGCTGTTCGAGCAGGAACAGTGCCCGATCGCGTCCTTTACTCTTAAGGACATAATCGAGCGACGCGAGCCATTCGCGAGTCTCGCTCGCATCGACGTCGACACTGTCGACCATCGCGGGGAGTTCCCCAAGGCTCTGCTTTACCTCATCCTGCGCGATCGTTTTCGAATCGGTCATTCGGCAACCTCTTGATAATCGGTAAATCCTTCCCAAAGCGTAGTCCAAGGCGAGCGCCGGCGACAAGGGTAAACAGAAGCCATCATTCCCCGCCGGTGAGCTTGCCAAGCGGACGCCCGGTCGCGAAATTGACACCGGGAGGATCCCCAGCGGGCCGCAACCATGATCGCTCGACCCGCCCCGCCGATCGGCCCAAAACGGCTGACGGACGTCACCCCACCGCCCCGACACACACGCGAAAACAAAGGGGACTTGCGCCTTGTCCGATCCCGATCCATTTGACCACCTGCTCGAAGATCCCCCCTCGGGTGACGAGCCCGGCGAACCCGAGCCGGGTGAGGGTGACAACGGGCTTATGGGGCGAAGGATCGCGTTGGTCGGCAAGCTGGGGGGAATGAACCGCCGTGAGGCGACGAACTTGTTGCGTTCCTACGGCGCGGTCGTGACCGATATCGATGCCGCGGAGCTCGATTGGGTCGTGATCGGTGCCGAGGAATCGCCCCTCTCCGAAACGGCGCTCCTGACCCCCGAAATCCGCGCCCGGGCCGCCGCGGGAAAGCTCGAAATCATCCCCGAGACCGAGCTTTGGCAACGGGCCGGGCTGCTCGAAATCGAACGCTCGATCCGCCGTTATTACACCCCTGCGATGCTCGCCGACCTCCTCGGCGTTTCGGTCCGGGTGATCCGGCGTTGGCATCGCCGCGGGTTGATCGTCCCCGCCCGGACGCTGCACAAACTCCCCTACTTCGATTTCCAAGAGGTCGCGACGGCGCGGCGGTTGGCCGAATTGGTCGCCGCCGGGGCAAGCCCCCGCGCGATCGAAGACCGCCTCCGCGAATTGGCCGAGGTCCTCCCCGAAGTCAGCCGCCCGCTGGCCCAATTGTCGGTCCTCATCGAGGGACAACAGGTCCTCCTGCGACAAGGGGAAGGGCTGATCGAACCGGGGGGCCAATTGCGTTTCGACTTTTCGGCAACCGACAACCCGGCCGACGAAACGGAGCGGGCCAGCCCCGAAACGCTCCGCATGCCCGACCCGTTTTCCGACCCGCCCACCGGTGGCATGTCCCTTCGCGAATCGGGCCCGGCGTCGCACCGCGATCTCAAGTCAACGTCGCAGCGCGATCCCAAGTCAACTTCCCTTCGTGAAGGGGTTTCGTACCCGTTTCGCGATGGGTCGACACCTGCGGCTCGCGATGCCGAATGGGATCCCGATTCCGACGAATTGCTGCAAGCGGTCTACGAGGCCGAGGATGCGGGCGACTTGGCGACGGCGATCGATTGTTGCCGGGCGATCTTGGCCCGGGACGGGTCGCGGGCGGACATCTGTTTCCAACTCGGCGAGCTCCTGTATCGCGACGGCCAGATCGAAGCGGCCCGCGAGCGTTATTACTGCGCGATCGAAATCGACGACGCGTTCGTCGAGGCACGGACGAGCCTCGCTTGCGTCTTGGCGGAAACGGGCCGCCCCGACCTGGCGATCGCCGCCCTCCGCGGCGTCTTGACGCTCGTCCCCGATTACCCTGACGCCCATTACCACCTCGCGACGCTCGTGGAGGAACAGGGTGACGCCGACGCCGCCGCCCAGCACTGGTCGGCCTTGAGACGCGTCGCCCCCGACCACCTCTGGAGCCAGCCCCTTTCCGAATGAACCCCTTCCGTACGGATTGCTGAAGACGCCTCCGCCGCGACGGATTACGCTATGAACTTTTCGCACCCTAACCATCCCCCGAGCCCGACCCGATGATCAAGCAACTCTTTCGGACCAAATCGCTCAACAGCATGGTGGACGAGGTCAACGGGCATCAGGCGCTGAAACGGACGCTCGGCCCGGTCGCGCTGACGTCGCTGGGTGTCGGGGCGATCATCGGGACGGGGATTTTTGTCCTGGTCGGCAAGGCGGCGGCGACCCAGGCCGGTCCGGCGATCATGCTGTCGTTCGTCGTCGCCGGCTTGGCCTGCATCTTCACCGCTCTCTGTTACGCCGAATTCGCGTCGATGGCCCCGGTCGCCGGTTCGGCCTACAACTATGCCTACGCCACGCTCGGCGAATTGATGGCGTGGATCATCGGGTGGGATCTGATCTTGGAGTACGCCGTCGCGTCATCGACGGTCGCCCACGGGTGGTCGAAATACGCCCAAGCGTTCTTCGAACAGCTCGGGATCAAAATCTTTTCCCCCGGCGGCGCGCTGCACCGTTTTTCCGAAGCCCCGTTCGATTACAACGGCTCCGAAGCCGCGGTCGAAAAACTTTCGGCGACCGGCGAAAAGATCCTCGCCGACGGCGGCTCGTTCTTCGCCACCGGGTTTTTCTTCGACCTCCCCGCGGTCCTGATCACGACGCTCGTGACGCTGATCCTGATCCGCGGCGTCTCGCACAGCGCCTTCACCAACGCGGTGATGGTGGTGATCAAGGTCAGCGTCGTGTTGTTCGTGATCTTCGCCGGGCTGAAGTACGTCCGCGTAAACAACTGGACCGACGACTTCGCCCCCTTCGGTTACGGGGGCATGACGCTCTTCGGCAGCCCGGTCTTGGGCGGCAGCGACAAGGGGATGTTGGCCGGCGCCGCCGGGATCATCTTCGCCTACCTCGGCTTCGACGCCGTCTCGACGCAGGCCGAAGAGGCGAAAAACCCCCGCCGCGATTTGCCGATCGGGATCATCGGGTCGCTCGCCATCTGCACGATCCTCTACATCGCCGTCTCCGCCGTCCTGACCGGGATGGTCCCCTATTCGCAAATCGACGTGAACGCCCCCGTCGCCCGCGCCTTCGAAAAGGTCGGTTTCGCTTCGGCCCAGTTCATCATCACGATCGGCGCGCTGGCCGGGATCACTTCGGTCCTGTTGGTGATGATGATGGGCCAACCCCGAATCTTCCTGGCGATGGCCCGCGACGGGCTCCTCCCGTCAAAACTCTTCGGTGCCGTCCACCCCACCTGGAAGACCCCTTACAAGTCGACGATCATCACCGGCCTGGCGGTCGCGACCGCGGCGAGCCTGTTGCCTTTAAACATCCTCGCCGACCTGACGAACATCGGGACGCTCTTTGCCTTCACGCTCGTGTGCGCCTCGGTGCTGATCCTACGTTACGTCGACCCCGATCGCGAACGTCCCTTCCGCTGCCCCTTCTCGCCCCTCTTCCCGACCCTCGGCATCCTCCTGTGCGTGATGCTGATGCTGTCGCTGCCGAGCGAAAATTGGATGCGGTTGGTCGCTTGGTTGGCCGTCGGTCTGGCGATCTATTTCGGCTACGGTTATTGGAACAGCCGTCTGCATCGCAACGGCGATCAGCAAGGCCGAGGTGTTGACCCGACGCAAGTCGAAAACGGCTGACCGACGCTTTCGTCTGCATCGCTTTGATCCGGCTCTTCTCTTCGTGCTCGTGCTCAGCATCGCGGTGCTCGTAATCGATACCCAGAGCCTACTCGCTTCGCTGGCCGTACTTCGCATCAACAGATCCGCGGCATCGGCGCCCCCAGCGGCTCATCGAGCGGCTGGTCGCGGCCGAGCCCCCTGCGAACGACGACGGGCGAAATCCCTTTGCCGACCACTTCGCCGATCACGCAGGCGTGCCGCGCGACGTCGCAACCGCGGAGCGCCTCGATTGCCGCATCGGCCGAACCGGCTCGCACGCCGACGACCATCATCCCTTCGCAAGCGACATGGAGCGGGTCGAGCCCCAGCAATTCGCAAACCCCGGCCACGTCATCGTTGATCGGCAATTGTCGCTGGTCGACGCGCAAGGTCGCGCCGCAATCTTCGGCCCATTCGTGCAGCACCGCCGCGACCCCCCCGCGGGTCGCGTCGCGCATCGCGACCGGGACGATCCCCGCCGCGGTCAATCGCTTCACCGCCGGCGTCAGCGCCGCGCAATCGCTGCGAGGTTCGGGGACGAACCCCAACTGTTCCCGCGCCGACATCACCGCGACGCCGTGGCACCCGATCGGTCCGCTGGCGATCAACACATCCCCTGGCACGAGCGTCCCGGCCCCCGGGGGCGGCTCCGATTCAAAAACCCCGACGCCACAGCTATTTAAAAACAACCGATCGGCCGCCCCGCGCGGCACGACCTTGGTATCGCCGGCCACGACCTTAACGTTCGACTCTCGCGCCGCCGCGGCGACACCGTCCAGGACGGCATCGAGCACCTCCCATTCCAAACCTTCTTCGATGATCAGACCGAGCGTCATCCAGCGTGGCGTCGCGCCGCTGACGGCGAGGTCATTGACGGTGCCAAAGACGGCGAGCCTCCCGATGTCTCCTCCCGGAAAAAAGAGCGGCGAGACGACAAAGCTATCGGTCGTGATCGCCACCCCGCCAAGCACTCGCCCCCGCACCAACCCATCCGCACTCAACGCGGCATCACCAACCACTAACCGATCACCAAGCACTGGCCCATCACCAATCGCCGCATTATCACCAAGCACGGCGGCATCACCGAGTTTGCGCGGGTCGAGCCCCAATTTGGGGACGATCCGGTCCCTGATCATTTGCCGCATCAAGCGACCGCCCTCGCCATGGGCGAGCGAGATGCGGCCCGCGCTGTCCGCGACGGGGACCGGACAAGCCCAATTCGATTCCCCCATCACCGATCCTCCATCGCCATGAAGCACACAGAAGCGGCACGGCGCAAGCCGTCCGGTCCCGTCAAGCAAATTCCAAAGGCACAGCTTAACCCATCCGGTATTTTGAAACACAAAAGCGGCACGGCGCAAGCCGTCCGGTCTTACACTTCCGCACACATCCGACCCGCGTGCATTAGCGCGTGGGGGGTTTACCACGAAGGACACCGAGGCCACGAAGAGGAAGGTAGAGGGTTAACTGCTAACCTCTTCGGGATCTTTGGCGCGTGATGGTTTCTCACGGAGGCGCAGAGGCACGGAGGTTTAGGCAGGAGATTTGGAAAAAGAAATCGACGGCAGATTGACTACAAATGTAGTAATTGGTTTGGAATTGAAGAGTGCAGTGGCGTCATGGAGCGTTTGTTGGAGTTTGCTTTGCACGCTTGAGGGCATCCAGTTTCGCGAAGACCAAATTCATCGCGTCGCGTCGGAGGATTTTTTCGTGTAGGCGACGCGTTAACGCGGGTCCCAAGGTGGCATTCGCCTTTTTCGCGGCGATGATGACATCGAAGAAGTCGGCATAGAGGCGAAACCGGTCGGCCGAAGACATCGCCGCCGCGCGAGCAATCGCGGCCGCCTCCGTCATCTTTTCTGCCGGCGACCAATCTCGTTTCGGGGCAAAACTCATCAGACTCCTCATGCGGTACGACATAATCATCATAGTTCAGGAGATAAAGAATTGCATCCCGGGAACGAATCACAGGAATTGCAGGCCGCCGATTTGAAGTGCAGGAACTTCCTCGATCAACAAAACTTCGAATTAAAGGGACTTGGCGTCATGGAGCGTTTGTCGGCGTTTGCTTTGCACGCTTCAGGGCATCCGATTCGGCGATGAATTCGAAGAGCCGTTCCTGGCAGCGCTTGGGCCCTTCGGTCATGGGAAGTGCCACCGTATCGATCGTTACGCACCTATTGCCAAAAGATGTCGAAAGCAAGACGCGGTGCGGGGTGATGGCGTCGGATGCGATAGGATAGACCAGCGTTGCGCGGCTTGCCCCGAAACCCAAGACATAACCGCACATCTGAAAGCGATCGCTACGTGATTCGTTCCCGAAATCTCGTTTGTACTTTGCATCGAGTATCCAACGCTGATCACCTTGGTAAAGCATGGTGTCTGCGATCATGGAACG
>JBEIRZ010000299.1:0-5650 GCA_040375695.1 Planctomycetaceae bacterium | reverse complement strand
CAGAGCCGAGGGCATGTCCGCAGTTTCGCCCCGGCGAGCGTTTTCGGCTTTCGCGGCTTCAGCCCCTTCGCGCTGCCGCGGGTGATCGAGATTGCCGAGGGGATCCCCTTCATCGAGCTGACCGATTGGGATCACCAGCGGTTGTATTCACTCAAGGGCGAAGTCGTCGCGAGTGGGGTTCGGTACGTGACCGGGGTCGAGATGCCGATCTTTGAAAAGAGGCGTTTCCAACAAGGTGCCGTGACGGACGAGCTCTTTGAGAAGCTCTTCCCGGCCCGCGAACAGGATTACCGCGATGCCTTCACCCGCGTCTGGAACTGAACCGCCCGCTGGCGATCGTCCTGGCCAAGGTGATGGGGCTGATGCGAAGGTGAAAGCCCGATTGCCGTTTGCGATCACGCGGTCGGCGATCGAGTCGGCGCGGGGGCCTAAGGTGGCGGTCGACCCCGAGCGGCCGATCGCGGTCTTTGAAGAGATCGAGGCGGTATCGCCCCGCGCGAGTGAGGCCCACGTCGCTAAGCCTCACGCTATTGAGCCTCACGTCATTGAGCCCCAGCGTGCGGAGGTGGTGTCGTTGATCTTGGCGGGGGCGGAGTGCGCGCTACGCTGCACGATGTGCGACCTTTGGCGCCAGACGCTCGATCATGCCACGCCGGCGGGGGCGATCCCGCGCCAGATCGCGTGGGGATTGAGCCAAATCACCCGGCGTCCGGGGCCGGTGGGTGACGCCGCGTCGCGATGGGTCAAGCTTTACAACGCGAGCAATTTTTTTGACCAGCGGTCGGTCCCGCGTGAGGATTGGGACGACATCGCAGCGCTGGTTCGTCCGTTCGAGCGGGTGATCGTCGAAAACCATCCGCGGTTTGTCGGCGATCCGGTTTTTGATTTCGCGGCGCGGCTTGAGGGGAAGCTCGAAGTGGCGATCGGTTTGGAGTCGGCCGATGACGCGATTTTGGAAATTTTGCAGAAGCGGATGACGTGCCGTGATTTCGAATCGGCCGCGTCGAGATTGCGGCAACGAGGGGTCGATGTGCGGGCGTTCGTGATGTTGGGGCCGCCGGGTTGTCCGGCCGAACGAAGGTTATCGCTACTGTTTCAAACGCTCCGTTTTGCCGCCGAATGTGGGGTGCGTCACGTCAGCGTCATCCCGACGCGTGGGGGGAACGGGATGATGGAGCGGTTGCGTGATGCGGGGTGGTTCGTGCCGCCGGGGGCCGGTGATTTGGAAGCGGCCATGCGGGAATCGCTTGGGCTTGGTTTACCGATGGTGATCACCGCCGACCTTTGGGATTGGGGCAATTTGCAAGGGCATTGCGAGACGTGTCGAGAGCTACGGCTGGAGCGATTGCGACGGGTGAATTTGGGCCAGCGGTGGTTCGAAATCGACACTGCCGAGCATCGTCGCGGTGTGGGTTCAGGGCGAGAAGGTTGCGAATGTCGTCTGGGATGAGGCTGAGCCGGTGGGCGGGATCGGTTAGGATGGAGACGAAGCCTGACGTTGGGGCGGTGTTGCGAGACGCTTGAACCGGCCGTCGGTCGTGATTGGTCGTGTGCCGTTTGCGATTCGAGTGCCTCGAAGGTCATGACCCGTTGCCCGTCATGTGCAATGCGCCCGCCAAGTCCTGTCTGCCCACCAAGTGCGATCTTCCCGCCATGCGTTGTTTACCCGCCATGTCTGATGTGCCCGTTATGAGTTTCGTCTCTGTGATCAACCCTTGGAACCGGACCGGTCGTCGGATGCCCTGCCCCATTTCGAAAACGATCATGCAGGGGTTGGGATTGGTGATCTTGGTCGGGTGGGGTGCGAGTGTCGCGAAGGGACAGCAAGGGATTGGTGATTGGGCCAAGCCGCCGACGGGGACGCTGCGGCACCCCGAGGGTTTGGAAACGATGCTGAAGCGGGCCGATCTGAAGGAGTTGGCGCGGGACATCGAGCGTCGGGGTGATCCGAAGCGAGGGGCGCTTCTGTTTCATCGATCGGCGGCGGGGTGCCGCAATTGTCATGGCGAAGGGGGTGGCGCGACGCCGCTGGGCCCCGACTTGACCCGTGGGGGCGAAACGCAAACCCCCGAGTACCTCGTCGAGTCGATCCTCTTCCCCTCGCGGGTGATCCGCAAAGGGTACGAGACTTTGACGGTCGTCAAGGATGACGGTCAAGCGATCAGCGGGATGGTGGTGAAGCAAGACGACCGCGAGGTCGTCCTGCGGGATGCGGCCGACCTTGGAAAAGAGATCCGGATCTCGCGAGACGAGATCGAAGCGATCAGGCCGTTGGCGACATCGTTGATGCCCGAAGGGTTGATCGGCGCGATCGGCGGACAGAAGCCGTTTTACGATTTGGCCAGCTACGTCATTGCGGTCAGCCGTGGTGGCGAAGCGGCGGCGGCGAAGTGGCGGCCATCCGAGACCGAATTGGCGGGGTTGGACGACATCACCAACCTCGATCATGCCGGGATCATTCGGTCGTTATCGAAACGAGATTTCACCGCCGGGGAGACGATCTACACGGGGTATTGCGAGAATTGTCACGGGGCCGATGGGAACCGGACGTTTCAAGCGAACGCGAGGGCTTTTGCCGCGCAGAAATTGAAATATGGCGAAGACCCGTTCCGGATCTTCATGACGTTGTCGCGAGGGAATGGGGCGATGGGGCCGATGTTGCAATTGACCCCCAAGGAACGCTATCAGGTCGCGCATTACCTTCGTGAACGGTTCATCAAGCCGGCGAAGCTTGATGAGGTGCAGGTCGATGATGCGTACCTTGCCGCGTTGCCCAAGGGGACCGATTCGGGTGAGCGGGTCTTTGACGTCGAGCGTGATTTTGGGCCGGCGCTCGCGTCGCAGCTCGGCCGGGGAGTCCAGAGCGCGCTGACCGTCAAGGCGGGCGAGTTCACCGTCAGTTACGATCTGCATTCGCTCGATCTGGCCGGCGTTTGGACCGGAGGCTTTTTGAATTTGCAGCAGACGCAGCACGTCCGTGGGCGTGGCGAGGGGACGGCGGATCCGGCGAGCCCGCCGATCGGGCCGCTGTCGGCTTGGCGATGGGGGCATGCCGGTACGCTCGATTATCCGACTGAAGGGATCGCGCCGCGGGGGCCGATGCCTGAGTCGTGGATGGACTATCACGGGCATTATTTGCATGGCGATCGCGTCGTCTTGAGTTATGCCATCGACCGGCGAGAGATCTTGGAGGCGCCGTTGTCGATGACACCGGTTGCGGGGGTGCCCGCGGTGGTTCAAATCTTGCGGGTCGGGGCGGGCCAGCGATTAGTGCTGCAAGTCGCGAAGTTGGAAGGATCGGATTTGGAAGGAGGTAAGTCGCTTCCGATCGACCGCGCGGTGATCGCGAAGAAGGGAGCGAAAGAGGCGTTGATCGCGGGGGTGATCGGGGATCGCGAGGGGTTGGCGTGGGAGGCCGATGCGACAGGGCGGTTGGCGCTGGTGATCCCCGCGGAGGATCGCGAGCGATTGATCGGGGTCGCGAGGTCGGTGGCCAGTGGGCTCACGGCGGAAACCTCGCGAGGGTGGGAGGATTGGTTGGTCAAGGAGGATGGCAAGCTGGTCGATCCCAAGGAGTTGATCGCGGGGGGAGAATCGCAGTGGGGCGAGGAATTCGAGACGACGGGGAGTTTGGGTTGGGAAGCGGACGGGTACGCGCTCGATACGTTGCCGGTCCCGGAGTCGACGCCTTGGAAGACATGGTTTCGTACGTCGGCGATCGATTTCTTTGCGGATGGGCGGATGGTCGTGACGACTTATGGGGGTGATGTCTGGGTCGTCTCAGGGGTCGATCGTGATTTGTTATCGATGCGGTGGCGGCGATACGCGGGCGGGTTGTACGAGCCGATGGGGGTCAAGGTTGTTGACGGCAAGGTGATCGTTTTGGGGAAGGACCGTTTAACGCGGTTGCATGATTTGAACGGTGATGGTGAGGCCGATTTTTATGAGAGCTTTTCGGCCGATCCCGATGTGTCGGTCAATTTTCACGCCTTCAATTTTGATTTGCAGGTCGACTCGAAAGGGTTTTTGTATTACGCGAAGAGCGGGCATGGGGCCGATTTCGAATTGCCCGGCGCGATCTACAAGATCTCGCCCGATGGGAAGTATCGCGAGGTCATCGCGACGGGGTTTCGGTCTCCCAACGGCATGGGGATGATGCCCGGTGATCGGGTGACGGTCAGCGACAACCAGGGGCAATGGATGCCGGCGACCAAAATCAATTTGCTCAGGCGTGGCGGTTTTTACGGTTGGGTCCCGACGTATGACGGCAAGGGGAAATGGGCGCCGGATGGCGGGAAGATCGATTTGAAATCGGTCGTGCCTCCGAAGGATTTTGACCGGCCGATGGTTTGGATGCCGCAGGTCGTCGACAATTCGGCCGGGGGGCAATTGTGGGTCGACGACCCGCGCTTTGGGCCGTTGTCAGGTCGATTGCTCCATACCAGCTTTGGCCGCGGTTGGATGTTCGCGGTGATGCCGCAAGAGATCGACGGGGTGACGCAGGGCGCGATCATCAAGTTGCCCTTCGATTTTCGCACCGGGATCATGCGGGCCGCGGTCAACCCGCATGACGGTCAGGTCTATGCCGTGGGGTTGGACGGGTGGAACGGCGGCGGGAGGGCCGGGTTGGTCGATCATGGGATCCAGCGGTTGCGATTCACCGGGCGAGCTTACCCGATGGTCACCGATTGCCAGGTCGAGCCGGGTGGGTTGCGGTTATCGTTCAACTTTGAGCTCGATCGCGAGGAGGCATCGCGGATCGAGTCGTATCGGGCGAGGCATTGGAATTATTTGTGGCAGGCGTCGTACGGGTCGGAGATGTATTCGCCGGCGACGGGGAAGGTCGGGATCGATGCGCTCCAGATCACGCGCGTTGAGGTTGCCGAGGATGGCCAGGGGGTGAAACTGGTGATCCCCGAGTTGCGGCCGGTCGATCAGTTGCACCTAGTGTTGGGGGTGAACGATCGCGAGGGTAAGCGATTCGAAGAAGAGATTTACTGGACGATTCACCGCGTCCCGAAGTGACGGGTTGAATCGATGGCTTTCATCTTCAGGCCGGCCAGTGGCGATCGGCCTGATTGCGAAAGCCATCGATGCGGATGTCGCCGTTTGGGCGGATCGTCATCAGCGAGTAGCCATTGTTTTCGGGGCCGGACCCTTCGATCATCGCGACGAGGGTGCAGTAAAACGTCTTGCCGATTTGTCGGACGTCATTCTTGTGGCTGTGCCCTTGGAGGACGGCCAGGACTTTACCTCGGGACGCGTCGATCACATCGCGAACTTGGGGGGCGTTGCGGATACCGTGGTTGTCATCGGTATCGAGCCGTTGGTGGGTGAAGAGGATCGTGGGGAGGGTGTTGGACGCGAGGTCATCGCGGAGCCATTGGAGTTCTTCGGCGGGGATGTTGGCATCGGTCCATTGGAAATTTTTGCGGCCGTAGGGTTGGCCATCGGCGCGGAAGCAGGCGTCGAGGATGACGAAGTGGATGCCGCCGCGATCGAACGAATAGAACGACTTTTCGCGGCCGATCGCGCCGAGGAATTCGGCTTTGGTCAGCGTGTCGACGCAGTGGTTCCCTAAGACGTAATGGCGGTCGGGGGCGATTTCGGAGAAGTGGCGATTGATTTCAGAGAGGTAGCGGAGTTCGGT
>JBEIRZ010000078.1:0-16400 GCA_040375695.1 Planctomycetaceae bacterium | reverse complement strand
GGTGGCTTAGAGGATGGCGAATACAAGCGAATGACCGACGAACAGCAGAAGGCCTGGGACGCTTATTATGAGCCCGAGAATCAGGACTTCCTCGCCAAGATGAAGGCCGGCGAACTCTCCGAACAGGAAATCACTCGCTGGAAGTACCAACGTTACATGCACGACTACTTGGGCTGCGTCGCCGCCGTGGACGAGAACGTCGGCAGGATCCTCGATTACCTCGATGAGCATGGCCTGAGCGAAAACACGATCGTCGTCTATGCCTCGGATCAAGGCTTTTATCTAGGCGAACATGGCTGGTACGACAAACGCTGGATGTATGAGGAATCGCTGCGGATGCCGCTGATCGTCCGATGGCCTGGGGTCGCCCGCCCAGACACTCGATCCGGAGCCCTAGTCCAAAACATCGACTACGCGCCGACGATCCTCGAAGCGGCCGGGGTCGCGGTCCCCACCGAGATGCAAGGTCAAAGCTTCGTGCCGGTCCTTAAACAAGCCGGGGTCAAACCGAAAGATTGGCGCGAGGCGATCTATTACGCTTACTACGAAAATGACGCGGTCCACATGGTCCCGATGCACGATGGGGTCCGCACCGAACGCTACAAGGCGATGTATTTCCCCCGGACCCGTGAGTGGAACCTCTTCGACCTGGAGACCGACCCCCAAGAATTGAAGAGCGTGCATGCCGACCCCCAGTACGCGACCATCCTTCAATACCTGCAGTCGCAGTTCCGCGAACTGAAGACCCAATACCAAGTGAGCTCCGCGACGATCCCGGCCTCCCGGGGTGACGAACCGAATTGGAAAAAACGGGACCAAGCGAAACGTGCAGAAGCCAAGTCGGGTGGTTTCGATCTCGTCTTCTTGGGCGATTCGATCACCCAGGGTTGGGAAGGTGCGGGCAAAGGTGTCTGGCAAGAGCACTTCGGCGAAGCCAAAGCGCTCAATCTCGGGTTCGGTGGTGATCGCACCGAACACCTGTTGTGGAGACTGACAACCAATCAAATGGGTCCCAGCCGTCCGAAGGCCGCCGTGATTCTGATCGGTACCAACAACACCGGCCACTTAATGCAGGCCCCCGAAGAGATCGCCGCGGGGGTGAGCCGGGTCGTCGAAACGCTGCGTCAAAAGTCGCCCAAGACAAAGGTCTTGCTCTTGGGCGTTTTGCCACGGGGGGCCAATGCCCAAGACCCGATGCGGGTCAACAACGAGCGCGTCAACGCGATCATCGGTAAACTCGCCGACGGAGAAACGGTCGTCTACAAAGACATCTCCCAAGCTTTCCTCGAAGCGGACGGGTCAATTTCCAAAGGGGTAATGCCCGACCTGCTGCACCTCAGTGCCGAGGGCTACCGCAGGTGGGCAGAGGCCATCGTCCCAACGCTGCAGACTTGGGAGGCCCTCCCAGAACCGGCCACGACGAAATGATCGTGGCCGGAACAACGAGTTGCACGGACGGCATCAGCTCAAAGGCTCAAAGCTCGAAGTTGAACGTCTTGGCCACGAACCTCCACAACCGCTGACCGAGCGACATCGGCGCGGTGTGGATCTTGGCCATCCCGCGATAACCGGCCCGTAGCGTCTGATCGACATCGACCAGGGGCACGCGTGCCTGATAGGAGACGCTCCGCGGCTTCGGTTGCCCCGTTTCCGGGTCGATCTCGGTCTGGAGGTCCCCGCCGGCTTGGATCGCCAGCGACGCGGAGGTGTTGCGGATCTCCGTCTGCGACTTTTCGGCGATCATCCCGGAAAACTTACCGATCCGGTAAGACTCGAGCTTGAGGTCGACGGGTTGTCCGACGTCGACCAGTTGGACGTCCCCTTGATCAACGATCAACACCGCTTCGAGTTCGCTCTCAGCCCCGATCTCGCAAATCAGATCTTCCGCCGTCAATAACGCCCCTACGTTGCGCTGGTCCAGCGGAGACCCAGACCAGGTAGGAAGACGTCCGTCCTCGGTACCTTGCTGGTCTTTGTTAGGGGGCGGCCAAACGACTCCCGGGCGTTTCGCGATCACGACCAGTCGGCTGATCTCGTCTCGCGTCTTTTCCTCCAAGTCACGCAACGAATCGATAACCTCTTGTTGGGTCTCGAATTGGGCCTTAAGCGCCTCGTCATCACGCGACCGCAAACTGAGGTTGCGAAGTTTTGCCTCCGCCTCGCGTTGTCGCCCTTGTAAATCGACCAAGCGAAGCTGCAATTCCGGATTTTGAAGGACGGCAAGTTCGTCTCCCTCCTTGACCTTTGTCCCTGCCTTCACGGCCCTGACGATTTGCCCCGGGGTACCGGCATAAACCGACCCTGCCCGCGCGGGGCGGATCTCGAAAGGGCAGCGGACGCGGTGGGGGAGGGGGATGTATGCGATGGCAGCGATCACCGCCGCGGCAACGGCGATCGAGGACAACAACCGACCACGTTTCACTTTAGCGAGCCTCCCCGGGGTACGCACGAATTTCCAAACCTTGATCAAAGGTTGAATGATCATCCCCGCAAAGCCACAGACGGCGATCGTTCGCCCGATCACCTCCAGGCCATAGGGTTCCAGAACCTTGATCAAGAACCAACAAATCGAAAAGACGACGACCCATCGATAAATCACGCTGGCGATCGTGTAGAGGCCGAACAGGGCCTGATTCCGCCTCGGCAAAAAAGGGTCGTCATGCAACTCCAGACCCAAACAGGTCTTCTGGAACCAGCGCTTCAAAACCTCAGTCGCCTTCTGGCGTAAATTCGGGATTTCTAGCGCGTCCATCAGGATGTAATACCCGTCGAACCGCAACAACGGATTACCATTGACCAGCACCGTGCTGACCAAGTTCAAGAACATCATGTTCAGACAGAGGTCGTTCAGCAGTCCCGGCTCGGAAAAGTACCATACGTACGCGGCGATCGAGGCCAGAATCAATTCGACATAAATCCCCGCGGCACCGATCCAGACCCGCTGCCACTTGTTCGGTAACATCCAGGAATCGGACACGTTGCAATATAAGCACGGTGTAAAAACCAGCAGCATCATGCCGATCTCGTGACACTCCCCGCCAAACTTCTTGCAACTCAACCCGTGGCCGAATTCGTGCAACACTTTGACCAGGGCCATCGTCACGGCTAGATAGAGCCACCGGTCGGCGGCGAAAAATTGCTGGAACGTCGGCAACCGGGCGTAGACGGTCTCGTACTGCGAGCCGAGCAGGAGCGCGGCCGAAAGGAAAAACAACGAAAAGATGATCAACGCCGGGACGGTGAAAATCCAACCGAACCAGGGGATCATTCCGGTCAACAGCCGCTCCGGGTCAAAGCCCCGGAACCGAATCGCGAACAGGTTCGTGAACTTCGAGAACAACTCTTTCCGTTTCTTGGTCTGGCCACGATCCCGCAACGCCTTCCCCTGCCCGGGGGCGTTGCTGATCACCAAGCCGCTGCGGTGAAGCATCCCAATGAATTGTTGAAGGTCACCGAAGGTGATCTTCTGGGGTGCGAAACGCTGCTCGAAGCCATCCTTGATCTGCTGCAAGCTGACGTGACCGTCGAGCAGCCCAAGGATGAAATACTCCTCGTCATGGAAGCGATAATACTGCAGGCCGACCGGCTCCTTGACGACCCAATATCCCGTCCCCTGGTAATGGTGACGGCTGGCATGAAGGTCCGGGCGTTTGCGAACGGCTAAAGGCCGGGACGAACTGCTGACCAGCGATTCGGCAAGGGTAGTCATGGCGAATTACTTGGCCCGGGTGGGTGGAAAGACCAAGATGTCAGCCTCCATACCGGGTTTAAAGAGCCAATCATCGCCGACTTGCCGATTCTCGATTTCGACCCAGATGCGACAACGGTGGTTCAGATCGATCTCGCTCCCGAGGAAGCCGACCTTTGCGTCGAGGGCGATCGCCGTCGATTCGGCGTCCGCCGAACGCTGGGAACGGGTATAAATCAATACCTTAGCCGGCGTCCCTTTACCGATCTGTCCGGCATAGCTCAGCGCGTCGATATCCCCTTCGACGCGAAGTTTGTCGAGCTGCACCAATTGCAGGATCGGCGTACCCGCCTGGACCCATTCGCCCAATTGAGAGATCCGCGTTTCGACATAACCCGCGAAGGGTGCGACGACGCTACGCCGGGTCAGCTCGTGCTCAGCCAGTTGCCGCTCGGACCGCTTCGCGACGTATTGGACCTTGGCGATGTCCTGTTGCAATTGGGCCAACTCGATCCGCAAGGTCGCACGGTCAGCCTCAAGAATCTTCTTTTCCATCTCCCAGTACGGGACCGCCCCTTCTCGTCTCAATTCCTTGTAGGCCTCCGCCTCCGCCGTTGCCGACTTCTCACTATTCTTAGCGTCACGGAAATTAACGTCATTGAGCGCGTTGATCTCGGCCTCCCGCTCTTCCGCTTCGCGCAGCTTAAGCGTCAACTGCGCCTGGGTGTCGTCGACCTTCGCCAAGATGTCACCGGGCTGGACATTGACACCTTCGCTTACCAGGAGTTCGGTGACCCTTCCTTCAGCACCCGCCGGGACGCGGACATTCTGGATCGTTTTGACCAAGCAGTTCTCGGACCGCAACACGGGCCCGTCTTCGGCCGGTGTCGACGAACTGGTGGTGCGCTGCTCGGAATCGGCTTCCGGCAACGCCGTTCCCGAAAGGCTTGGGATCGGTAAACCGAGTGGTGAGGCGGGGGACTGGCCGAAGAGGATCCCTCCGGTCCATGCGAAAACCGCCACCAAGCTGACCGAACCGATTCGCGTCATACGTCGCATCACTGATAACTCCCTAACTAAATCAATCGCCGCAACCGAACCCGGTTAGAACAGGAACTTGCACAACCATTCATAGACTTCGTGAAACAGGACAAACCCCGCCGCCCGCTTACCGCACTGGATGTCGGCGATCACCTTAGCGCCAGGCCGCGGAAGCCTTTGATCGAGCTCGGCCTGATCAGGGAGCGCACGCATTTTGACCGTCGACCCATGCTCGGGGTCGACCTGGGCCCTCAATTGGACTTGCTCGCGAGGGAGCACCGCCGTCATCGGGTCATCGGGGTGGGTCGCCAGGATGTAACGAACGGGCAGGGTCGGCCCTTCCGTCTCCCTCAGCCTTTTATCCAAGAGCCCCATCCGCTTGTCTGGCATCTGCACCTCAAGGTGCAGGGGCTGACTCAGGTCGGCCACTTCCATCAAGATTTGACCCGTCATTACAGGTCGACTGCGGAGCGTCTTCTCCACATCCCAACTGACGACCATCCCATCGATCGGGGCATTGATCGTCAATTGCGCCGCCCGCTGCTGTTGCAACACCAACTTTTGACGCAAGCCGTCCAGCCTGACTTTGAATTCGGATTCTTCACCCTGAAGCTGTTTACGCTCATTCGGTTCGAGCGATTTGCTGACCGTGAGGATCGCACGCACGCGATTATATTCGGCCGTCGTGGTCTGGATTTCACCCAACAATTCGGTGATCTCGATCTCGACCTGACGGTTCCGCAGCCGGACCAGCGGTTGTCCGGCCTTGACCGTCGCGCCGTGATCGGCGAGGACTTCGATCACCTCCCCATCGATCGGGGCAAAAACTTCGCGACGGACATCCGGTTCGAGCGTCCCCTCGGCCTCCAGTTGCAACTCCATCGGGATGAATGTCAGACCCAGAGCGGTCGCCGCGGTGGCCCCCAACGCCGCGATCGTCTTGGGGAGGGTTCGCCCTTTGAATAGACTTGTGACGCTTCCCAAGGCCCGCCAAACGGGCATCATGAATAAGTTGCTGTGCGACAACGAATTGGCGATCGCCCGCGTGCCGTGTTCGTAGAGCAGGTCAACCCGCGCCCGAAAGACGTCCGCGGGAATGTCGCTTTCGATCTGTTCCACGATCAACGCACCGATCACGTCGCCACGGTGCGCGTTGTCGCGATCGACCTCACCTGCCGCGCCTTGCTGTTGCTTACCGTCCCGCTGCGGCTGACGAAGCGGCAAGACGGCGATATTACGCCCGTACGACAGGTCGACGTATTCCTCCAGCGCCTCTTCGATCTGGGGCGGCAGGTCCTCGGTCGTTCCGTCATGCCAAAGCGGTTCACCCGCCGCCACGACTCGGGTCGCCAGACGATTGAGCGCCGAAACGATATTGGAACGGTTCTCGATCGAATCCTGACCGCTGATCGCCTGCACCCGGCAATGGTTGCCACGCTTGATCGCAACACTGACGCGATCACAACCGACCAACCGACGACCCTCATTGGCGACAATGTAAGTGGTCTCTTTCAAATCGAGCGACTCGTGTGCGGCCCGCGCGAATGAGTCGGCTTGCTGCCACAACACTTGGCGATCGCTGTACTGACGCAGCTTCTGACTCCGCAACCAATCGGCGGCAAGGTCGCACATCTGCTGCAGAAACTTGATGTAACCCTTCTGAGTCTCGGGCGCCGTGTCCAGCCGCTGAAAGACCTCGACCAGCCCGTCGTTGTTACCGTCATGCTTCAGCGGCGCCAGGACGAGCAACCACCTGGTCGGGTTACCCTCCGCGTCCCCATCCGTTGTCCCGGAATAGGGCGGAACCAATAGCGATTGCCCCGAAACGGCGATCCGACGGATCAACCGCCGGTGCCGTTCGGTGTCCTCGCCGTCAGCAGCCAAAACCGTCGGCTCGGCGTTGATCTGGTACTGAAGCTTCATCTGGCGGTCTTCGTCCAATAACCAGACCGCCCCCCCGGCCGCCGCCAAGGCGGTCACAATCCGCTGGAGAAACTCCGGGTAAAACTCCTCCGCGGTAACACTGCTCCTGGTCAGCGCGGAGATCTCGTTGACCAGTCCGCGGATCTGCGCTTTGGTCTCTTCGACCGTTTGCTGGTTGACCGACATCGGTTTATCAAACTCGAGTTAGGAGAGGGACACGACCCGGCTTGCCAAATCGGCAACCCGGCTTGACCCCAACGTACACCACCGCGGCCGCCGCTTCGCGCCAGCCGACACCTCACAGAAACAATCGACCCTAAGGCTTCCGAAAAACGGAAAAATCGGAACATCTTCACTGGATTTTAGCTTGTACAATATGTATAACAAGAGGGACTCAAGAATGCAAGGGTCGGATGCCGATACCTGATGGATGGACCTGCCCCCCTCAACGAGAGGCTCGCCTTTGGTCGATAGCAACCTCGATCGCTTGAAACACCAACTCGGCCGGCTCCAACGGTCCGTTAGGCTGGTGATCGAGCAGGCACTTGGCGAGTTTTCGGGACGAAGCTTCGGCTCGTTCGAAGCCAATCACGAAATGGCATCAACGATCCACGACCTGCTCGACGGTCATGGCTTACGAGTTCGATGTCCCGAATGCGGGCATCCGGCGATCCTTCGATGCGGCAACCGTCCTGGGATCCCCGAAGGGGTCTTCGTCTTTGACCATGCGATCGATGGACGGAGAACGTTCCATGGCGGGGCGACGACTTTCCCCGCGATCCGACTGGTGGCCAAACCCGCCCGTCGCCGCCCGGCGGCCGGCGCGGCCGGCGGCAAGCTCGAGACTTCACATTCCGAGAGCTAAGTGACCGCCCCATCCGCATAAGGAGCGATCCTGTCGGGAAACGACGCCCAAGCGGCCGTTTGGGATTCCCCACAATCGTCGGGTTAGGGGACCCACGTCTTGATCACTTTCCGCTCCCGGACCGGCCACCAACGGTCGACTTCGGCGACCAATTGGGCGACCTCTTCTGGGTTCGAAGCCGCGAGGTTTGTCTCCTCGTGCGGGTCGGCATCGAGGTCATAGAGCTGTGGCCTTAACTCGGTACGGGGGTGTGTGCTGGCGTACCTGCTCCCCAACTTGCCGTCGTAGGTCAACAGCAGCTTCCACTTACCTCGGATCGCCCAACGGTAGACCAGCGAAGCCTCAGGGTTATGCAGGTCGGCGATGTCGTGCGCGAACGTCTCGCCAAAGATGATGTCGCGGTCGAGCGGTTTGCCATCGCGAGCGAGCACCAGTAGGTCTCGTCCGGGGAGGTCCTTCGGGACTTCGATTCCCGTGGCGCTCAGGATCGTCGGCACGATATCGACGCCGCTCGCCAAGTCTTTGTACTCGCGAGGGGCGATGACTCCTGGCCAACTGAGCATGATCGGCTGACGCGTCCCACCTTCGTTGGGCGATTGTTTGGAACGCGGGGCATACCCATCGGCGTCGGGGTTTTGGATCCAGCCATTGTCGGCGATGTAGACGACCAGGGTGTTATCACTCAACCCGCTCGATTCGATCTTGCCCAGCAGTTCGCCGCAAGTCTCGTCGAACCACTCGCACATGGCATAGTATCTGGCGACCTTCGGGGAGGGGACCTTATCGATGTACTTCTTGAGCAATCTTGGCGGCGGGTTATGCGGCGTGTGGGGCAGGAAGGGGGCATACCAAAGGTAAAATGGCTTTTCTTGCTTTACCGCCATGTCAATGAAATCGAAGATGGGCAGCATCCCTTGCCGACCGATCTTCAGCCCATCATCGCCATGCCGGCCATCCGGTTCGGGAAATCCTCGCGTCATCCCGTGGGTGAAACCGCCACGCCGATAATTCCCCTCCCACCACTTACCCGACTGATGGCTCAAGTAACCGCGCTCGGCGAGCCATTTGGGCAACGTCGGCTGACGATCGATGAACCCGATCAGTTCCCCACGCAATTCCTGATACCGCGGCGAATCAGGGGGAGCGAGTTCGTGCGATGGGTCATTCCCGGTGATGCCGTGCTGGTGCGCGTACAACCCGGTGATCAGCGTCGCCAAAGATGGCCGACACAACGCCGTCGGCACGTGACCGCGGCTGAAGAGGGCACTGCGCGCCGCCAATTTGTCGAGATTGGGGGTTCGGATCACCGGGTGGCCCATAAAACCATAATCGGTCCAAGCCTGATCGTCGGACAGGATGAAGACGATGTTCGGCGGACGCTGGGCAGCGCGGGCATGCCCCCGATCGCCCTGAAACATCCACCCCAACAGGAAACAGCACGTCATCAAACACTGAATGGTCGGCTTCATCGTCGGTACGTTCACTTGAGAGAAAGAGGTGACAGGGAGAAAGTAGCGGGTCTTGGGGTAAAGTTACGAGACAAGGCAGGGGTCCCACGGACGATCAACGCGACGGTTGTGGGGGTGGCTGCCAGGGGATGCCACCAGCGGCCCGGATCCGCTCCCGCAAAACGGCGGATAACTCCTTCATCACCTCCGGTCTAATCGACGATAGGTCGACCCGCTCGTAAGGGTCATCGACCAGATCATACAACTCCATAGGCCGGTAAGGGCTATTCTGCAGCAACTTCCAACGGCCACGGATCAAAGCCTCGTAACTTTTCCCGCCATAGGCTGCCCCCCCTTCGCGGCGTACGAAGTAAAGGTCACGTGGCCGATCGATCGTTCCCCCTTCGAGGATCGGGACCAGGCTCAGCGCGTCGGTCGCCTCCGGGATCGGGATGCCGGCTGCCTCGAGACAGGTCGGGAAAATGTCGAAAAGCTGCCCCGCATAATCGCTTCGCGAACCCGCGGCGACCTTGGCCGGCCAACGCAACACGAAGGGGACCCGCAACCCGCCGTCATAGTGGCTCTGCTTACCGTCCCGCCAGGGGTGATTGCTCTGGGCATGCGGCAACGACCCGCCGTTATCGGACGAGAAGACAACCATAGTCTCGTCGCGGATGCCGATCCGATCGATCGCCCGAAGCAACCGACCGATCGAATCGTCAAGGTGTTCGACGAGGGCCACGTTCGCGCACCGCTCGTCAGACATCTCAGGGGCGCGTGATCGCACCCGGTCGAACCAATGGGGCGGCGGTTCGATCGGGAAATGAGGTGCGTTGTAGGCCAGATAAACGAAGCAGGGGTCGTCGGGGCGGGTGGCACGATGCGTTTCCAGATATTCGATCGCCCAATCAGTAAAGAGGTCGGTGGCATGGCCGACCGGCTCGATCATTTCGGCATTTCGCCGCATGTAATTGATCCCGTGGCGACGATGGGTCACGTAACTGTCCATCATGTCCCCGAGGAAACCGTGGAAGAATTCGAAGCCTCGTTCGTTGGGCGTGTTGGGCGACTGCAACCCTAGGTGCCATTTGCCGATCATCGCCGTCCCGTACCCGGCACCCTGGAGGTGATCTGCCAACGTGGCGACATCGGTTCGAAAGTACCCCCAAGAATCCTCGAGGCGTGTCCGAATAACGCCCGGAACCCCGACCTGATCGGGGAACCTTCCCGTCAACAGTGCCGCACGGCTCGGCGAACAGACAGTACAGTTCGACCGCATGTTGACGAACGACATCCCGTCTGTCGCCAACGAATCGATATGCGGGGTCAACACGTCGCGAGGGCCGTAGGTCGAAACGTCTCCGTAGCCATGATCATCGGCTAGAATCATGATCACATTCGGTCGCCGCGGGGGCCCCGCCAAAGCGGGAAAACCCACCAGCATCACTCCGATCAACGTTACGAACAAGCGTCCGCAATTAGCCATGAAGGTACCCTCAGCACGAGCATCGTTCGCCAATGAAATTACCGGGGTTGCCGCTCACTGCGGGATGGCATCATCCCGTTTGACCGGCTTGCCTTCCCAAATCGCCATGTCGGTCTCCGGGTCGTAGGTCAAGACACGCTGCGCGCTGCCCGGTGCCGGGGCGCGGTCGACCTTCGGCAGCCATCGCCGGTGCTCGGCGATCGCCCCGGCGTACTTCGCATCGGTGGCGAGATTACGCCATTCATGAGGGTCTTCCCGCATGTCGTAAAACTCCTCGCTCCCATCGGCATAGCGGATGTAACGATAACGCTCGCTACGGATCCCGTGATTACCCTGGTTGTGTGAGGTGATCGCCGGTCGCACCCGCCGGGCTGAGGCGTCGCGAAGCTGCGGCGACAACGAGACCCCTTCCAGGTCATCGCGAGGCGAGAGCCCACACAGCTCGATCAGCGTCGGATAGATATCGAGCAACTCGGCCGGCTGGGCGCAGCGACCGCCGGGAGAGACGCCAGGCCCGGCGAAAATCAACGGGACCTTCGTGCCTCGGTCCCAAAGCGTGTTCTTGCCGGTGATCAGTTTCTCGCCAAGGTGCCAGCCGTGGTCTCCCCAAATCACCACGATCGTGTTGTCGGCCAAGCCTGTTTCGTCGAGGGCCTGAAGGATCCTACCGATCTGGGCGTCGACAAAACTCGTGCACGCGAGGTACGAACGGACCAAGTTTCTCCATTGGCCGTTATCGCGCACCCACTTGAGCCTTGGCTCCGGCAGTTCCCAATGCGTGTACCAGGAGAATCTCGGCGTGTCGTCACGGTCATGCTCATCGATTACCGGCAAGACCGAATCGTCGTCAGGATAGAGGTCAAACCACCGCTGGGTCGCATAGCAGGGGACGTGCGGCAGGAAAAAGCCGGCCGCAAGAAAGAAGGGCTGCTCCTTGGGTGCCTGCTTCAATTGTTCGATCGCCCAACTGGCGACCTGATAATCCCCTTTGTCTTCGTCGCGATGCGGGAAGACGCCCCAATCCATCAACGGGTGGTTCCCCATCGGCGTCGCCGGGATCAACTTCATCGGCGGCTTCGCACCGAGCCCGCCGGCGGGGCCCCACACATCAAACTCCTTCGACTGCTGCTTCGGACCACCCGCGTTACCGTGATAGACTTTGCCCGTTACCAACGTCCGGTAGCCCGCCGTCCGGAAGTGCTGAGGCAACGTCACCCGATCGGCCCATTCGGGCAAGGTCCTGAACCAGGGGACCAACCCGTAAATGCCGGTCGTCGTGCTGCGCAGCCCGAGCATCAAGCTGGTCCGTGAAGGGTTGCACAGCGGCGCCTGGCAATGCGCGTTCAAAAAAATTGTCCCGCGAGCGGCGAGCCGATCGAGGTTCGGTGTCTTCACCATAGGGTGCCCCCCGAAGGCGCCGATCCAATCGTTCTGGTCATCGATCGCGATGAACAACACGTTGGGACGTTTCTGCTCCGCTCCCGATGCGAGGCATGCCGCCGCGACAAACCAACATCCGAGCATCACCAGCGACGATGCTCGGAGCGTCCCGAGACGAGCTCGAATCGACATGGCCAACCCTGGGGTTAACGGGATGATAAGACAACAGGCGAGGGGCATTAACGGAGGATGCGATTGTCAAGCAAACGCGTCCCAGAGACACGGGCAGCGATCAAGGCTACCGCCGCGGGCATCGACCGATCACCGGGTTCTGCCGCGCCAGGAGAACGCAATTCCCGGATCGGCAGCAACGTCAACGGATCGACGACCGCCGCATAGTCGATCGCGTCGACGCCATCCCTTTCGAGTACCTGACGCATCAACCGCTCCAACTCCTGTCCGTCACGAACCCCATCGCGGTAGGCCACATCGACCCGCTGGAGCGCTCGTGAAAGCGACAACGAACGCCCGCGGTCCGCAGGCGCCAGGTAACGATTACGGGAACTGAGCGCCAGACCATCGGCATCGCGGACGGTAGGAAAAAGATCGATGTCGATGTCGAGATTCAGATCAGCGACCATGTCACTGATCACCCGAGCCTGCTGATAATCTTTCTGACCGAACACCGCGACCTGGGCGGGGATGATCTGAAACAGCTTAAGGACAACGGTGCAAACGCCCTGAAAATGCCCAGGGCGAAAGGGCCCCTCCAACGGCTCGGCGACTTTGGGCGGCGTCACATACGTGCTGAAACGGGGGCCATACATCTCCGCGGGTGTCGGGGCGAAGACCATCGTCACACCCTCCCGATCGAGCATTCGCAAATCCGATTCCCAGGTCCTGGGGTATCGCGAAAAATCTTCGTTCGGACCGAATTGGGTGGGGTTCACGAAAATCGAAACGACAACATGATCGGCTAGATCGCGAGCCCGCCGGACCAGTGACAGATGCCCTTCATGCAGCGCCCCCATCGTCGGCACAAAACCGACCCGCCTTCCCTCCGCGTGACGGGCAGTCACCCAGGCCCGGGCTTCCTTCGGGATCTCGATCACCCGCATCTCCACCACTTCACGCGTTTCTGGAAGCACTCTCAAGAACCTTTTCGTCGACGTGAATGGGCAGGGGGGGATAGAACGTTACGGCGACCGCGATGGCGTCACTCGGGCGGGCATCGATCTCGATCAGTTCTTCGCCCTTGCGAAGTTGTAGTTTCGCGAAGTAGGTGTTGTTGTTCAATTCGTGGATCACAACACCCTCGACCTTAGCCCCGAACGCCTCCGCGACTTTCACGATCAGGTCGTGGGTCAATGGTCGCGGCGGCCGGACATCTCCAGACTTAACCCGCCGCTCGATGCTCGAAGCCTCAAAGACACCGATCAGGATCGGGAATTGACGTTCACCGCCAACCTCTTTCAGAAAAATGACCTGATTGTCAAGGATCTCGGAGAGGATGATCCTTGACAATTGCATCTCGACGGGCATGACGCGGCTCGCGTGGGTAAAACTTTGAATAAACGCCTAAAGGTCCAGTCTATCGCGGCTAACCTTTCCGCTTCAAGGTTCGCATGTACTGGATGATGTCGACCAAGCCCTGCGCTTCGATCGTTTGATGCAGGCCTTCGGGCATGATCGATTTTTCTCCCTTTTTGAGTTCGACGATCTCACCACGCGGGATCGTTCGGTCGATCGCCTCGGGCGTCCGAATCGTGACGGCGTCATCCGTCTGGTTCACGAGCAACCCGGTCACCAATTGCCCCGAATCCAAAAGCGCCAAGTAAGTTTCGTAGTTGTGACTGATACCGGCACTCGGATCGAGGATCGATGTGAACATTGCCTCGGGAGAGAGCTTGTCACCGATCTCCGAAAGGTCGGGTCCGACCTGTTTCCCTTGCCCACCGACGAGATGGCAATTGGCGCAAGTCGCTTTGGTTCGGAAGAGTTCGGCACCCCGCGATGCGTCCCCTGGCATCGTGACCAATTGGTCGAGGGCCGGCAACGGTTTGGAGTCGCCCTGAAGGGGCTGGGGAAAGAGCTTCGCCGCCGTCTCTCGGATGCCAGACTGGTCGCTCCGATTGAGCAGCCCGCCGGCGAGCAACCGCGTGTCGGGGGCGAGTGCCCCGTCCTGCGCGGCCTGCAACAGCGCTTTGGCCCCCAGCTTCGATGATGCCAAGCCACGAACCGCGGCGGACCGGACGGGGTAAGGGACGGCTTCCTGGGCGACCGTGTCGGTCAAAAGCTTGATGGCGGGGGGATTCCCCAACTGGCCTAACCGGGCCGCCAAGCGTGGGGCCCCCGGGGCATCGGCGGATGCCAACAACCCGGCTAATGATTTGCCATTCGCATTGTCAGCCAAGAGCATCCTGAGGGCCTCGACGCCCGCCGAATCGTCATCGGCCAACGCCATCTTCATCACCTCGTCCCGAAAACCATCGGCGCGGTACCGGGCAACCAGCTTCAGGAATTGGGGACTACCGCGGAGCCCGTCGATGTACCGCGTCAACGCCTGCCGAACCTCGGCAGGTTGGTCGCTCCCGTCGGAGCCGACGCGTTCCAACGACCGGACGATGATCGCGTCGTTACGGGCACGCGTATCCGCATCCCCAGCGGACTCGGCGAATCCCTTGGTCAAGAACGCCGACCGGAGCAGCGGCCCTCGGCTGTCCGGCGTATGGAAATCGAGCGCCCGGAAGAGGGGATCGGTCGAAGCCAAATCGGCCTTCGGATCGCCGATCATGCGGACCAATTCGGCCGCCGCCTCGGGTGCCCGGAGCCGCCAAATCACGCCCTGGTAGGGCGCCTGATCGAATTGTCCTCCGACCGCCGCCCGCAGCGCTTCGAAACATTCCGTTGGGTGAAGGTCGGACGCAATCCCCAACGCCTCCAAGTACCACCGGTCCTGACCGTCATATGACTTGGCCAGCCGAGCCCAAAGCGCGGGCATCGCCGGGTCACGATCGTACCGCAGCGCGACGAGCGCCTCTCGGCGAACCGCCGCCGAAGGGTCCGAATCGACCTTCGAAAGCTTTTGCGAAGGCGTCAAACCGAGCTGACGGAGCAAGCGAATGGCGGTCACCCGGATGTTCTCGTCGTTATCGGCCAAGGCCAAATCGACGTAATGCTCGCCGCGTCCTTCGATCTTACCTAACAGCCATAGTGCCCGGGCCCGCAGCCGAGGGTCGGCATCGCGATAAAGGTCAAGCAGCGCGGGCTCCGCGTCCGCCCCCATGCGGTGCAATGCCATCCAAGCCTTGTAGCGAACCGACATCGCGGGACTCTGCAGCGCCAACACGGCCCCTTGCGGGGTTTGGTAATCGAACTTCGGGATCTGATACTTGGAGTTCGGGGGGGCGATCCGGAAGAGCCTCCCCCGCTCGGTATCCTCCTGGCGGTGGCCACCGACACCGGGGTCGTACCAATCGGTAACGAAAAGCGAACCGTCAGGGGCCGCGCAAACGTCTGCTGGGCGGAACCACTTGTCCTCGCGGCCGGTCATCAGCGGCTCGATCGACGCCGAATAGCCGGCACCGGAAGGCTTCACGGGATAGGCCCTCACGGCGTTCGGGCCCGGATCGCAGTGGATCATCTGGTCATGGAAACGGGCGGGCAACAGTCGCCCTTCGTAGACCAACATGCCGCACGGCGAACCGGCGCCGGTTTGCAGCAGGTTGGGAACGACACCCGGGTCGTTAAGGTGCCAATGGCGAAGCGGGATCTCCGATTCCGAGTTGATCCGGTCCGCTTGCCAATTCGCGCCGGTCAATTCGTCTCGGTAGCCATAATTCCCGTACTCCATCACGAAATTGATCCGGGTCCCGCGGTTGCCATCGTCGTCATTGTCGCTCTGCCACAACGTCCCGAACGAATCGACGGCGGTTTCCCAGTTGTTGCGAAAATTATGAGCCAGCACCTCCATCCGACCCCCATCCAGGTCACAGCGGAAGACCATCCCGCCCCAAAATGGCTTGCCGTTATCGACGATCTCGCGGCCGTGAATATCGATCACGGGATTCCCCTGTGCGTCCTTCACCCGCAACCCCGTGTTGCCGAAGTTCCAATAGAGCTTGCCGTCCGGACCGAAGACGAACGAGTGGTTCGAATGGTCGTGTTGTGGCTGCCCCGTTTGGGTGAACATCGCGACCTTGCGGTCCGCGACGTCGTCACGGTTGTCGTCGATCAACTTCCAAACGTACGGGGCGGCAGAGACGATCACCTCGTTGTCCAAAACGCAAATCCCCATCGCCGAATCGATATCGGCCCCCTGATAAAAGACCTTTTGGGTGTCCATCACCCCGTCGCTATCGGTGTCTTCGAGGATCAGGATCCGATCACCCTCGGGCCGTGAACCGGCATGCTGTCGATAATTCATCACCTCACAAACCCAGACCCGCCCCCGGTCGTCGACATCAAGGTTGGTCAGGTTCCTGACGTCGGGCTCACTCGCGGCCAATTTGACCTCGACATCCGCCGCGATCTCTAACCCGCTGACCGCGTTTTCAGGGGCGCGGATCG
>JBEIRZ010000421.1:0-3833 GCA_040375695.1 Planctomycetaceae bacterium | reverse complement strand
GGGCGCGGCTGCGAGCTCATTTGCCGCTTGGGCGGCCGCGTCGAAATCCTCGGGGGTGTCGACGACAAACTTCAGTTGGTGGTCGAGCGATTGTGCGATCAGGGCGCGGATCACGTCGGGCCGCCAGCGTGTCGCCTCGTGCCTTTGCCCCCATTTCCCTTCGGCTTGGTCCCCTTGCGGGCCGCTCCCGGCAAGCTTGGGGCTGATCGACAGCAGGTCGGCGGTCACATCGCGAAGGACCGTTCCCGCCGTTTCGATCGTGACGTGCAGCCCGGCGGCCCGGAGCTCGCGAACCAGCGTTTCTGCCGCGATCGGCAACAGCGGCTCGCCCCCGGTCAGGACGACGTGGCGGGTCCCGGAAGCGATCGCCGTTTCGACGAGACCTCGGACGCTTTGGCGATCTCCTTCGGGGTTCCACGAGGCGTAGGGGGTGTCGCAAAACCAGCACCGCAGGTTGCAACCGCTGGTCCGGATGAAAAAGCTCTCCGTCCCCGTCAATTTCCCTTCCCCTTGACGGCTCACGAAGGTTTCGGCGATGCGGATTGATGGCGGGACCTTGGGCGATCCCGCTTCGCCGCGCATAATCTCGTCTGTTAACCCATCGCCGACCGGCGAAGGTTCGCCCCGACCGTTTATCGCCATCGATCCGCCGTCATCAGCGACCCTTTGTAACCGTTCATCATCAACAACCCCTGCTTGCCGAGCACCGACGTGAGTGAATCGTTCCGCGACCTGTTGGAGGTCTTCCCCAACCCGAACCCCGATCGGAATTTCACGATCGAACACAATTGCCCCGAATTCACCTCGGTCTGTCCCAAAACCGGCCAGCCCGACTTCGGGACGATCGTCTTCACCTATGTCCCCGACAAGGTCTGCGTCGAGCTCAAGAGCCTCAAAATGTACCTTCAGCGGTATCGCAACGAAGGGATTTTTTACGAGGCCGTGACCAACCGGATCATGGACGACTTCCTCGCCGTCGTCAAACCGCGTCGCGCGACGGTTCAAAGTCGCTGGACCCCCCGCGGTGGTTTGAACAGCCAAATTACCGTGACCTACCCCGAGCCGGAATAGGCCTCGCAACTTTCTGACACTTCGCAACTTTTCATTCTCCCCCTGCCCCATCCCTGCCCACTCGAGCCCGCCATGAAACCCAAACCCCAAGTCCTGATCAGCGGTTTTTCTGACGAGGCGGCCAACGAGAAATTGGCCCTTCAGCAGTACGTCGCCTTCGCCGCCCTCGGCTTGCGGTACCATTCGCTGCGTTTCGTCGATGTCGGCCAGGGGATCAAGAACGTGATGCTCCTGACCGACGGCGAAGTCGAAACGCTCAAGCAGATGCAATGCGATTACGGGTTGCGGGTCAGCAGCATCGGTTCGCCGATCGGCAAGGTGAAGCTTCGTGACATCGATGACGGCACCCACAACCGTTATGTCCCCTTCGAACAGTACCTCAAACAGGACGTCGAGCGGGCCTGCAACCTCGCCGTCGCCTTTCATTCGAAACTGGTCCGCGGCTTTTCGTTCTACCACCCCAAAGGGACCGACCCCCACCCGCATCTCGATCAGGTCTGCGAACAGCTCGGTCAGATCGCCGAGGCTTGCGACCGCCATGGCTTGACCTTCGGGCTCGAGATCGAAGCGAACCTTGTGGGCCAATCGGGGGAACTGTTGGCCGAAATCCATCGCCGGGTGAACCACCCCGCGATGCTGACGATCTTCGATGCCGCCAACGTCGTTTGCCAAGGGTGCACCGCCGATGAGGTTTACGCACAATACCTGGCGATGAAACCGAGCCTCGGTTGGCTGCACATCAAGGATTACCACGACCCTTCGCCCCGCGCCAGGATCTCGCACGTCGACGAGGCGTCGCTCAGCAATTTCGTCCCCGCCGACATGGGTGACAGCGGCCACGAGGCGATCCTGAGGGATTTCGCCGAATACCTCCCGGAGGTCGAAAAGCGGATGGCGGCCCGAGGCGTCGAAGGGGTCTTCCTCGATCTCGAACCGCACGTCAAAGGGGGGGGCCAATTCGGCGGCTTCAGCGGCCCCGACGGCTTCGGCGTCGCGCTCCGCGGCTTGTGCCGGGTCCTCGATTACGTCGGCCTCGGCTACGACCTCCGCAATTACGACGATATCCTCGCCTGGAAACAGCGGCACACCAGTTGATCGGATGCCCGACCGTTTGGCAGAGACGTTTTCATCGATCATTTCGTTTTGATCATTTCGTTTCGGCGGGCGCATCGTTCGTCTCGTTTGCGGTACCATAGGTGGGGCCAATCGCACCACTGACGATCTCATCGCGTGCCGCGCCTCATTCCCCTCCGTGACGCCTTTTCCGGTGACCGTATGTATTCGATTCATGAACCGATCGCGGTGCTCGCCGTGTCGCGTCGTCAGCATCATGCGTTGATGCGAGCGTTATGGTCTGTGGCCATGGTGTCGATCGCGCTGTTGGCAGGTGATGTCGTGGCCCATGGCCAGGGGCAATCGCCACAGGAGAGCGATTATTACCGGATCACGCGTTTCCCGACCCCCGAAGGCGAAGTCCTCGAAGCGTGTGGTTTTCAAACGATGCCCGACGGCCGGGTCGCGGTCTGCACCCGTCGCGGCGACATCTGGATGATCGCCGACCCCGATTCGGACAACCCCCAGCCCGTCACCTTTTCGCTCTGCGCCCGCGGCCTGCACGAACCGCTGAGCCTGGCGCATCGTGTGGGTTGGTTGTTTGTGACCCATCGGCCGGAGGTGAGCCGGATTCGCGATACCGACAACGACGGCAAGGCGGACGAATTCGAAACGGTCTCGGCCGGATGGGGCGTCAGCGGCGATTACCACGAATACGCGTTCGCTTCGAAGTTCGACAAACAAGACAACTTGTGGGTCGTCCTGTGCCTCACCGGATCGTTCGGCAGTGAAGTCCCGTTTCGTGGTTGGTCGGTTCGCGTCGGTGCCGATGGCGCGTTCATCCCGACGGCCAGCGGGATCCGTTCGCCGGGTGGGGTGGGGATGAATCTCGAGGGCGACGTCTTCTACACCGACAACCAAGGGCCTTGGAACGGGACCTGTGGCCTGAAACATCTCAAGCCCGCCACCTTCCAAGGGCACCCCGGCGGCTTTCGTTGGTACGACCAGGCCCGCGCGATCCTCGGCGACCAAGCCGATTCGCTCCTGGGCCCTAAACCCGAAGAGCCGAAATCGGGGAGCCGGATGATGGTCGAGGCGGCCCGCGTCCCACAGCTCGAACCGACCGTCGTGATGTTCCCCTATTCGAAGATGGGGCAATCGGCTTCGGGGATCGCGTGCGACACCAGCAACGGCAAGTTCGGCCCGTTCTCGGGACAACTCTTCGTCGGCGATCAGACCCACAGCACCTTGATGCGGGTCTACCTCGAAAAGGTCCAAGGGCATTATCAAGGTGCCTGTTTTCCGTTCCTTTCCGGTTTTTCATCGGGGAACGTCGGGGTCGAGATGACGCCCTGGGGTGACGTGTTTGTCGGCGGGACAAGCCGCGGGTGGGGTTCGCGTGGGGGTAAGGATTTCGCCGTCGAACGGGTCGATTGGACCGGCAAAATCCCGATGGAAATCAAAGAGATGCAAGCCCGTCCCGACGGCTTTGAGCTCGTCTTCACCCATCCGGTCGACCCCAAGGTCGCGGCCGACACGGCCCGTTATTCGATGCAGACCTTCACGTACATCTATCAGGCCGATTATGGGAGCCCTGAGGTCGATCCGACCAAGGCGACCGTGAAAGCGGCCGCGGTCAGCGACGATGGGCTCCGGGTCCGGTTGACGATCGACGGTTTGCAGATCGGTCACGTGCACGAGTTGAAACT
>JBEIRZ010000614.1:0-1934 GCA_040375695.1 Planctomycetaceae bacterium | reverse complement strand
TCCTCTGCCCCTCGCGTCGGGCGGGGACACGGCCGGTCGGTTACAGCGGCGAACTCCCGGGTGATACCGGCCCGGTCCGGCGGTTACCCTGCGGTGGCCCGATCAACGGCGGGGGCGACCGCGGCTTCGCCCCGCGGGTCGTGACGGCTTCGGGCGGGCTCGCCGACTACGCGGGGAATCACGGCGACCTGACCCCCGGGGCGACCGGTGCGGCGACCGACTATTACTTCGGCGGGAACGGGTCGGGGACGATCATCAGCGTCCGGGCCCGCTGCCGGTTGGGTGTCCCAAACGATCCGGCCGATCGGATCAAGCTCGCTTCGGTCACCGACGGCCAAACCAACACGTTCCTCTTTGGGGAAAAGCACGTGCCGGCGGAGATGCTGGCCCAATACCCCGAAGACTCGCCCGCATATGACGGCCGCCATCTGCCCGCCTCGACGAGGCTCGCCGGCCCAGGCTTGCGGCTCGCAAACGGCCCTCGCGACATCATGGCCGACATGCTTTCGTTCGGCAGCTGGCACCCCGGGATCTGCCATTTCGTCCTGGTCGATGGGAGCGTTCGCGGGTTGTCCAACGCCACCGACACGCGGCTCCTTGGGAACCTTGCCAACCGCGGCGACGCGCGGGTCGTGGAACTCGAATCGTGGTGACGCTTCGCCACCGCCCCCTTGCGGCGTGGTTCGCCGCGGCGCTGTTGAGCCTTGCCAGTGGCTGCGGCGGTTCGGGGCTCGTCCCGGTCGCGGGGAAGGTCGTTTTCGAAGATGGAGAACCGGTTCGGACGGGCCGGATCGAATTCCGCAGATCGTCCCCCGATTCGGCCGCAGCGGAGCGGAGCACCGCCGCGGCTCAGCAGCGTGCCGTCGGCGTCCTCGACGCGGAAGGACGTTTCCGGCTGCGTAACGACGACGGGGAGGACGGTTGCCCGCCCGGCGACTACGACGTGGTGATCGTCCAGTTGGTGTCGGTCGAACATCGGTCGCTCAAGAGCCACAACCACGGGCGGCCGCTGCCGAGAAAATACGCCGATTACTACACCAGCGGGCTCAAGGCGACCGTCCCGGAAGCCGGGATCGAAGGGTTGGTCCTGGAAGTCTCCTCCGGCGATGACCGTCCATCCAAGCCGAAGCCCTCAGGCCCCTAACCCTTCGCGAGCAGGACCCTTCGCGAGAAGGGTCGCGGGGGCCAGCCCCGAACCGACTACCGCCATCGACCCCGCGGGGCTAGATTGCTGCTCTTTCCGGAGCGTCATTTTCGCCTCGTCCAATTCGTACCCTTAGCCGCCATGACCCTGACCTCCTACCGCGTCGCCATCGGCGGCGACCACGCCGGCTTCCAACTCAAGTCCGCGATCGTTCGGCAGCTCGGCGACGCCGCGGTCAAACTCGTGGATTGCGGCACGCACGGCGAAGCGAGTTGCGATTACCCAGACTTCGCCGTCGCGGTCGCCCAAAAGATGCTCGGCGGCGAAGCGGATCGGGGGATCCTCGTCTGCGGCAGCGGGGTCGGGGTCAGCGTCGCGATGAACAAGATCCGAGGGATGCGGGCCGCGATCTGTCACGACACCTACTCGGCACACCAGGGTGTCGAGCACGATGACATGAACGTCCTATGCCTGGGAGGCCGGGTGATCGGTCCGGAACTGGCGATGGAGATCGTCCGGACCTTCCTGAAGGCGAAGTACACCCCCAACGAACGTCACGCCCGGCGGCTCGATAAAGTCCTCCGCCTCGAACGATCCGGCCAAGCCGAATAAGAGAGTAAGCCGTTGGCTGTTGGACATGTGCAAAGCCCCGCGACGCTTGCCAGCATCGGATCGGGGATGGGCGCGCGTCGGTTTTAACACGAAGACTCGAAGGGGACGAAGTTCAGGGGTAGGTGCTCAGCAATGATGATTGATGAATGGAAATTGAAAAATACGAAATGAAGATTGC
>JBEIRZ010000321.1:0-5282 GCA_040375695.1 Planctomycetaceae bacterium | reverse complement strand
TGGGAGACCGTCGACGCCACATGGTCCCGTTCCTGATCGACCATCGCCGAGATGTGATGGGTCACCTGGCCGGTCGTGTGGCTGAGCCCGACCCCTTGGTCATAACTCGCCGATCCCAACCAGATCGCCCGCCCGTCGTCGCCGACCGTCGTGCTTTTCCAAAACCGGACGTGATGGCGATGCCGCGGGTTGTTGCCGACGGGTTGTTCGAACGCGAAATCTTCTTTGCGGCCAAAGAGGAACAGGTCGCTGACGGGGGCCTTGTCGTACTCGCGGCTGAGCACCGTGTCGGCGCCGATCGCGAGGTCCGCGCGGAGGCCCAGCCGATCGGCTTGAAACCAACCCGCCGCCCGCATCACCCGCTTCAGATCCTCATCGCTACCGATGATCCCCACGTTCAACGGGTCGCCGGGGTGGCCGTCGGATGTCGTCGTGATCCGAGGGTCGGCATCGGTCAACGGATGACGGTGCTCATAGGCCTTCCACAGCCACGGGATAACGAGGTAAGCGGCGATCCAGTAGGCGGCCGCGATCGCCACCAGCCACCTGCTCCAGCCGCGGATGCTTGAGGCTTGCGACGAACGATCCTCAGGGATGTCCGCCAAATCTTCGCTGGTGAGCGTGGAGTCTGACATGCCGTAAAATACCAGTTTGCGAAAAGGCTCGAACGAAACCGACAGTGTAATTCGCCGCTTCGAATCGTCACATCGGTCGGGCCAAAGATCGCGGCATCATCATCTTGCCCTTGAGAACGCTCGATACCCGATGGCGCGATCCGGTATCGGGACAGCGGCCCGATCGCCGAGTCAATAATGCCCGATCGCCAAGTCAATAATGATCAGAGGAGTCAATAACGCTCAAGAGAAGAGATCGGACCGGACCCGCAGCCGTTCGCGATCGATCTGTTCGGGGGTGGCCCCCAAGTCGCGAAGGATGTATTCCGCCAGGGCCATCGCGACTTCTCCTTCACCCGCGAAGACGGTGTCGGAACCGGCCCGCAGCAATTCCGCGCGGTCACGGAGGTAGGCCGATCGGGTGATCACCTTGATCTGGGGGTTGAGGCTGCGGACGTTGCGGATGATCTCCGCCGACTCGTTGATCGACGAAGCGCTCAAGATGACGCTTTGGCTCTTTTCGATCCCTGCCCGGTGCAGCGTCTCGATGTGGCTGGCGTCGCCCAAGATCGCGCGATAACCCGCCTGGCGGATCTTCCCGATGCTGGCATGGTTCAGCTCGATCACGGTCGGGGCGACGCCGCTTTCCGAAAGGAGCCTCGCCACCGTTTGTCCGACGGGGCCGAATCCGATGATCACCGTGCGGATCACGTCACGGGCCTCCTCCTGATCATGTCCGTCGATCGCGGCGGGGGCGAGGGTGAAGGGGCGTCGCATCGTCATCAACGGTTGCACCCAGCGGAAACGCCGCAGCCTCGCCTCGAGCGGCTTGGCGGTCATCTGCAACAGCGGGGCGAGTGAGATCGACAGGATCGAAACGGTCACCAGGATCTGCATCGCCTCATCCGGCAGCGAGCCGCTCGCCTTCGCCATGCTGGCCAGGATGAACGAGAATTCCCCGATCTGTCCGAAGCTCGTCCCGACCCGTAGCGCCAACCGCAAGGGATGCCCGAGCAACAGAATGACTACAAATGTAGTCAGTGGCGTGATCAGCAACACCAACACCAAGACGGCGATCAACATCGGCAACGAATTGAACAGGACGATCGGGTCGAACAGCATCCCCACGGAAACGAAAAAGAGGACCTCGAACGCGTCGCGCATCGGCAACGCCTCGGTCGCGGCCCGCAAGCTGAAGTCGGATTGGCCGACGACGACACCGGCCAGGAATGCCCCCAGCGCCATCGAGACGCCGAAGAACCGCGACGACGAAAGCGCGATCCCCAGCACGACGACCAGCACGGTCAAATTGAAGAGCTCACGCGACCCTGACTCGGCCATGTGCTGCAAAACTTTCGGGATCACCTTCGCACCGATAAAGGTGACGATGAATACGAGCAGCGCCAGTTTGAACATCGCCGCGGCCCCGATCCACAGCGTCTGCGACAGGCCGGCTTGTTCCGCACCCCCTGACGGCGAGACGGCCAGCGAAGGAAGAATAACCAGGGTCAAGACCGCGATCACGTCCTGCACGATCAGCCAGCCGACCGCGACATGCCCGACCGGTGTCTGGAGCTCATTCGTCGCCGACAACAGCCGCGTGACGACGACGGTGCTGGCGAAGGCGACCGCCAAACCGAAGACGAGCGATTGCTGCATCGGCCAGCCGTGGTTCGATGCGATCGCGGCCCCTGCCAAGGCCGAGAAGGTGATTTGCAACAGCGCGCCGGGGATCGCCAACCCCCGCACCCGCATCAAATCTTTGACATCGAAATGGAGCCCGACCCCGAACATCAACAGGATCACGCCGAGCTCGGCGAGCTCACCCGCGATCTCAGGGTTGGCCTGGAACCCGGGCGTCTTCGAACCGACGGCGATGCCGGCGAAGAGGTAACCGACGATCGGCGAGATGCCGACCTTCGACGCGGCATAACCGCACAACAGGGCCGCTCCCAAGCCACCGACCAGCGTCAGCAACAGGTCTTGATCGTGCATCGAGATCCGATCCATCCGAGGCCCGAGGTAACGCAAACGTGAGCGCCCAACGACAGGCCCGATCGGTCCGCTGACGCTTGTTCAGGATAGCCGACTGGCACTCGAAGCGTAAACCTCGATCCGCCCCGCGGTTCGACCTCGATTCGGCTTCGTTTAGGCTTCGATTCGGCTTCGATTCGGCTTCGAATGCCGTTTTCGACGGAGTGTCCAGGCTTAAGGCAAGGCCCGATGGGGGAAGTGTGATGCGGTTTCAGGTCAAATGGCGGTATTTTGGGACGGTTTTTTCCCTTTCGATCACGGCACCCTCTACCCCGGGCCCCGAACTCGGATAAATTTTTGCTTGATTCGGCTGCGGGCCGTCCAAAACATCCAGCAATTTTTTGGGGTAAGTTCCATGCGGTGGGAAGGTCGTCGGGAGAGTGACAATGTGGAGGACCGGCGGCGTTCCGTGGCCGGGCCGGTGATCATCGGTGGCGGCCTCGGGGCGATCCTGATGGCGATCCTGATCGGCGCCTTGGGGGGGAACCCGCAAGAGGTCTTGCAGCAAGCCGCACCTCAAGCGGCCCCGGGCCAAGCGGAAGCGCCGCTCGACCCGGAAGAAGAACGTCGCGGGCAATTCGCCAAAGTCGTGTTGGCCGATACCGAAGACGTTTGGAACGAACTCTTTGCCAAGCAAGGGCTGAAGTACCGCGAGCCGACGCTCGTCCTCTTCAGCGGCCAAGTGAGCTCGGCCTGCGGCATGGCCGAAGCGGCCAGCGGCCCGTTCTATTGCCCCGCCGATAGCAAGCTCTACCTCGACACGACGTTCTTCAAGCAGCTCGACAAACAGCTCGGCGCCCCCGGCGACTTGGCGTGTGCCTACGTCATCGCGCATGAAGTCGGACACCACATCCAGAACCTGATGGGGACGACGACCAAGATGGAACAGGCCCGACGCCAGATGAGCGCCGCCGAGTACAACCAGTTATCGGTGAGGCTCGAACTGCAAGCCGACTTCCTCGCCGGATGCGTCCTGCATCACGCCCAGCGGACCAAGGACATCATCGAACCGGGTGATGTCGAAGAGGCCCTTCGAGCCGCCACCGCGATCGGTGACGACACGCTGCAAAAGCGTGGCGGTCGGATCGTCCCCGAATCGTTCACCCACGGCACCAGCGTACAGCGGCTGAAGTGGTTCCGGATGGGGCTCGCCAGCGGTGACCTCGCGGAAGGTGACACCTTCGCCATCCCCGCCAGTCAGCTCTGATCCGCGAGCCGATCACTGGCTTATAGCTTGACGTCGATCCAAACGAGGCGATGGTCGCTGCTGCGGCGATCATCGCCGATCGCGTCGGCAAGGGGTTCGTCGAGCGCCGGCCAAAAGACCCCGCTGGCGTTCACTTCCAAATCGCGGCTCGGTAAGACGTAATCGAGCCTGCCGAAATCGGATGTCGCGACGGCGGCTTGTTCGCGTGGCACGTTCCGTTTCGCCGCCAACGCGCCGCGGCTTTTCGGCCGAACGTCCCGGAGCTTGGGATGATCGAGCAGTTGGCTGATCGCGGGCCGTCCCGCGACACGTTCGCCACGGTCGGGGTCCGAGTTCAAATCGCCGGCGATGATGAATCCCACACCCGGCTCGATCCCACCGCGTCGGCCGGCGTCATCGATCAAATATTCGGCCCGTTCACCACCGCTGATGTAATCGGCCCACATCCGGATCTCGTCATGATTCCGCCTCCCGTTGCGGTCCTCGTCACCGTCGAAGACCGGCGGGGTCGGGTGCGACGCGAGCAACCGGACTCGACGCTGGCCGATGCGCAGCGCCACGTCCCAATGACTCTTGCTCGATAGCCTCAATCGCTTGGACAACGCGTCCGGGTACCACGCCGGCTTCCCTTCGCGACCATCGGGCATCAGGTTGCCGGGCATTTGATGCCACAGGAATTCGCGAAAGGTCCGCGTCGCATCGGGCTCGATCGGGTAACGGCTCAGCACCGCCATGCCGTATTGTCCCGGGTACTTTCCAAATCCCCAGGCGTCATCGGGGCCATCGGCGGCACCATCCTTGTTCAAGTCAAAACCTGACGGGACGCCGGTGTTCACAGGGGCGAAGAAAACGTGCGGGTAATCGATCGCCTCCCCGCCCCGCTGTGGCACTCGCAAGTATCGCCGCACGAAGAGCGACGCGTTCTCGCCCCCGTCGTCATGATCGATCTCGTTGATCAACAGCACATCGGGCCGAACCTGTTGGATGATCGCCGCTGCCAATCGCAACTGCGGGTCGGCCCCTTCGCCCCCCTGCGGGTTGACCCGATCGAGCTTCTCGCGGGTCAATTCCCAGATGTTGAAGACGGCGAAGCGGGTCGTTTGCGCGGTCAAGGTCGGTGTCGGCAACAGGGCGATCGAGATCAGTAGGATGGGGACAAGCGCGCCGAGGGACGGGGCGACGGCATGCCGGCGCCGAAGCGACCTGGGTGTTCGAATCATCAGCGGGCTCATCGTACGGATCGGGTCCGAGGGATCACTCACGACAGGGGCAGCCCTCGGCGATGCGCCCCTTATCGTACGTCAGATTCGATCATCCCCGCAGCCCCCGCAGCGACCCTCGCCGGGCCGCCGCTCCCCAGCCTCCGCAGCGGTGGTGGTACCGGACGCGGCCCGGTCGCACCGCTTGCTGGCGGTAAGACCGTACCG
>JBEIRZ010000210.1:0-7754 GCA_040375695.1 Planctomycetaceae bacterium | reverse complement strand
CACGGAAAGGGGATCGGTCGTGCTCGTGCTCAGCGCAGCGGTGCTCGTTATCGTAATCGATGCGCGCGATGTGGGGTGGACTGGGTTGGCGCGTGCGGGGGGGGCTCACGGAGGCGCAGAGGCACGGAGGTTTGGCGGGCGGGGGTTTCTCGCAAAGTCGCAAAGTCGCAAAGGGTGGTGGCGCGGGTGGTGGGACCACGAAATAGACGAATGGCACGAAAAAGGGAGGTATTGGTCGTACTCGTACGCAAGCGTTGTGGTACTCGTACTCGGCGCAGCGGTACTCGGATTGCAGCGCAGCGGTACTCGGATCGCGGCGGGGCGGGTCTTGGGATTTGGGGGGAGTGTGATTGGGGGGAGTGGTTGAGCGGTGATGGTGGGGGATTTGTGGAGGGCACTCTGGTGTGAGGGCTGTGGCTACGGTGAGGGTCGGGGGCGGATGGGGCAGGATGGTGGGGTCTGGAAACGAAAAAACCCCGAAAAACGCGAGGTTTTCCGGGGCCTGGGTCAGGGTGGATGAAGGGGCTCGAACCCTCGACATTCGGAACCACAATCCGACGCTCTAACCAACTGAGCTACACCCACCGTGTTGTCCAAAATGTAACTCCGAGATCCCTAATGGTCAACCGCCGCGGGTGCTGAAGGGGGGTGGTTTTGATTCAGGGCAACGTGTGACTATGCTGTGCAACCAGAGCGGCAAAGACATCTTGTCTGGCCGGTTTTTCCGTAAGGATCGGTGAACTCGACCATGCCCCGCAAGAATTCGACCCGAGAGATTTTAAGCCCCGATTCTGTTGAGGAAAAAGCGGTTTCCGTACGGCCAGTGGGGGAGGAAACGAAGGGTGACAACGGGAATTTCGGGCGCGGACGGGGGGAGCCGCGATCGGGGTGGCCGGCGGCCGGGGTGGCGATCGGCTTGAGTTTGGCGGCGACGGTCCATTTGGGTTTGGTGATGGCCGGGTATTTGTCGGTGGTGCGGCCGACGACGTTGCAGTCCGGGTTGATCGAGCGTTTCGGCTTTTATTTGCGCGGGTTGCATCTGTTGCCGGAGCCGGCTTCGGGCGAGGAGACGGCGATCGAAGGGGTCGCTTTTTATTTGGCTCGCGGGGAAGGCGAGGATCGGGCGTATCGTTTGCGGTTCAGCGATGCGGCCAGCGGGGAGGAGTCGGTTTGGTATGACGCGCCGTTGCCGATGGGGTTTGCGGGGGGGGAGCGGTGGCGGCGGCACGGGAGGTTTTTGGGGGCGATCGCGAGTTTGGGGGTTGCTGATCAGAACGATTTGGTCGCGCGGTGGTTGTTGCCGATCGTGCGGCGATATCCCGGGGTGAAGCGGCTTCGGGTGGTGAGGTTGCCCAACATCATGACCAACGTGGTGCAGGACAGCGAGCCACCGGTTTATGCGGCGAGTGTGCTGCGGGATGGTGAAGAGGTTCGGTTCGTGCGCGAGCCGCAACCGAGGCTCGGTTCGCGGGCGGGAGGTTGAGCCATGGTCGACATCAAGCAGACATTGGTCGCGTTATTTCGTCGGCCGGCGGCGGTGAGTGATTGGACCGAGTTTTGGTTCGGACGTGAAGACGCGTCAGATGTGTTGCGGCCGGTGCGGATCGGGATCGCGGCGTTGTGTGCGGTTTATTTTTTGAGCCACTGGGGAGATGCCGCGTGGTGGTTCGCTGGGGACGGGGTGTTGGGCCGCGAGACGGTGGGGCGGTTCGTGATCGAATCGGAGGTCGGCACGGCGATGTCGGCGCGGGTGTCGCCGTTGCACTGGGTCGGATCGGCGATGTTGGTCCGGGTTTATTTGGTGTTGGGGGCGGTGTTGGCCCTAGCGTGGCCGTGGGTGAGTTGGGGGCGTGCGGTGGGGGTAGCGGTTTGGTTGATGTTGATCGGGTTGGCGAACCGGGCGGTGTTGATCACGGGTTTGGAAGAGTTGTTATTGGTGTGGGGTGCGGGGTATTTGGCGATCGCGCCCTGTGTGGGGAGGGGGCATTGGAGCGGATCCTTTGCGTTGCGGTTGATCCAGGTGCATTTGACGCTGTTGATCGCGGCGATCGGGTGGACGATGTTATCGCGTCCGGCGTGGTGGGACGGGACGGGGGTGATGTCGCTGGTGGCGCCGGTAGAAGATCGCTTCGTCGATTGGGTGTCGGTCCTTGGGGCGTCGACTTGGATGCAAGAGGTGTTGACGCTAGGGATTGTCGCGGGGGGGATTTTGGGGCCGCTGGTACTGTGGGTGGGGATAGCGCGGCGGTGGGGGTGGGTGGTGATGATTGGCTGGGCGGTGGTGCTGGGAGCGCTCAGCAGCCAATTGATCTTTTTCGGCGGGATCGCGGTGCTATTGTTAGCGTTCCGCGATCGTTGGGGGCTGGGGACGGAGGCGGTTTAGCGGCTGCTGCGAGCTTGCAGCCACTGGGCGTATTCCGTCAGGGTGATGCGACCGTCTTTATCGAAGTCGGCGGCGGACGGGTCGATCAGCATGTCCTTCCATTCGTCGGGGGTGAGGATGCTATCGCCGTTTTTGTCGGTCCGTTTCATCACCTTTTCGGCCGCCTTGACCATTTTTTCGTCGGGGGCGCCGGAGGGTGGGGCGAGGGGGGCTGCCGGTGGGGCGGGGCCTGATGACGTGCCGGGAGCGGTAGGAGATCCTGGCGGGCCGCCGGGGCCGCGCATCGCGAAGCCGGAGGGCCTCGAGCCGCCGGAGGAGCCGGAGGCGCTTGCGCCGTTGCGAACGCCGGCGAGGCATTCTTTGGCGGTGATCATGCCATCGCCGTTGAGGTCGAACTTTTGGAATTCGTTAAGGAGCGAGTCGTTCCAATCTTTGGAGTATTCCGACATGCTGACTTGGAGGTCACCGTTGGCGTCGCGTTCGGAGAACCAACCGGGGAGGCCTTCGGGGACGGCTCGTCGGGAGACGGCGAACGATTTGCGGCCCTTGTAGAGATCGGCGATTTCGGGCGGCTTTTGTTCGCCTTCGCGGCGTTGGCGGTCGTCGCGTTTGCGGTTTTGGGAAGCGGCGACTTCGGCTTGGGCGACCCGCATACGACCGGCGCGGACGGCGAGTTCGTTCAGCGACAGGGCGCGATCGCCGTTGCGATCGAAGTCCATCGGGTTGCCGCCCCATCGGCTGCTCAGTTCATCGCCGGCGAGGGAGCCGTCACGATTGCGATCGTAGCGTTCGAGGCGATCTTTGGCTTCTTTGAGGTCAGCCGGTGTGACCTCGACCGACATCAATTCGGCAGCGGGTCCGAAGCCGAGTACGGGTGGGAGGGAGGGGGCGGAGCCGGTGAAATCGGGGACGAGGGGTGCTGCGGTCATGGCGGCGTTGAGCTGTTCGGAATTTTCGCCACCGCGTGGGTCACCACCGCCGTCACCGCCCCCTTCTCGGGCGGCCCGCATCTTGTCGAAGGCTTCTTTGAATTTGGAGATCGGGATCGGTCGGTCGGTGCGGATGCTGGGGTCTTCCCGTTGGAGGCGGGAGATGAGGAATTGGGCGGGGCCTTCCATTTCGTCGAGATCGAGCATGCCGTTGCCGTTGCGATCGAGCCGATCGAGGAAGCTGCTGGGGTCGAAGCCACCGCGGCTGCCGCCCATCATCATCGGGGGTCCGCCGCCGGGTCCGCCCATCATCATCGGGGGGCCGCCGCCGGGCCCGCCCATCATTGGCGGTCCGCCGCCGGGTCCGCCCATCATTGGGGGACCGCCACCGGGGCCACCCATCATCGGGGGACCGCCACCGGGGCCACCCATTGGGGGCCCACCACGAAATCCGCCGCGATCACCGCCGAAGCCGCCGCGATCACCACCGAAGCCGCCGCGATCTCCCCGGTCGCCCCGGTCGCCGCGATCACCACCTCGATCGCCTCGATCGCCGAACTGAGGGGGTTGGGAATGGGCGGGCGAGGTGGGGACGAGGCCGATCGTCAGGGAGCCGCCGAGGAGCAACTTTGAAAGCGTCGATTTCATGAGACGGATCGGAAAAAGGGTGTGAGCCCGAAGGTGGGCGAGATGTGCAAGTATAAACCCCAGGCGACGGGGGGGGTTCCGAAAAGGTGGCCAACGGGTCGCCTGCGGGGCGGTTGACCCGAAATTTATCGGCATTTGGGGGATGGCGGGTCAATCGCTTCGGCCTGGGGCGCGGATTTCGGTCCCGGTGGTGCCGGTCAATTTGTCACCGAGTTCGAGGCGGGTTTGGGAGGCGATTTCGAGGATTTCGGCGACGATTTCGGGGTGTTGGGGTGCGACATCGATCGTTTCCGCGGGGTCGGCATCGAGGTCGTAGAGGGCTTGGGGTTGTTGGGCGATGCGGTAGCCGTGTCGGCTAGCGATCCCTTCGACGCCGCTTTGGGTGATCGACTTGGGGGTGAGCGAGCCGAAGCCGGCGGGTTTGCCATCGGAGCGGATTTCGTCGTTGATCTTGGTCAGGTAGGGGTGGGGTAGGTGGAGTTTCCACTTGCCGGATCGGATCGCGTGGAGTTCGTTGCCGGAGTAGAACGCGAGGTGGGAATGGATCGGGTGTGGGGGTGAGGTCCCTCGGAGGGGTGCGGAGGCGTCACGGCCATCGATCTTTCGAGCGGGGCGTTTTGAGATGCCGGCCCAGGTGGTGAGGGTGGGGAGGAGGTCGATCGCCATCAGCGGTTCGTCGCAGGAGTGGCCGGCGGGGATTTTTCCTTGGGGCCAGCGGATGAGGCAGGGGACGCGGACGCCCCCTTCGAAGGCGGTCAATTTTCCTTCGCGGAGGGGTGTGGCGAGTCCGGCGTGGTGGCCGTAACTGAGGAATGGGCCGTTGTCACTGGTGAAGATCACGATCGTTCGATCGGTGATGCCGCAGAGATCGATCGTATCGAGGATATCGCCGACGGAGGCATCGAGTTCGGCGATCACGTCGCCGTAAGGGCCACGGCCCGATCGGCCGCGAAAAGGTTCGCTGGCGAAGATCGGGACGTGGGGCATGACGTGAGGTAGGTAGAGGAAGAAGGGTTGGTCCGATCGGCGGCGGATGAAGTCGATCGCTTTGTCAGTGAGTCGACGTGTGAAGAGCGACTGGTCGGGATCGGATTCGATCACGCGGTCGCCATCGTAGAGGGGGAGCGGCGGCATTTGATCGGCGAGGGTCGGGTGGTACTTCGAGTTGTCGTTCGAGTAGGGGATCCCGAAGAATTCGTCGAAGCCGTTCCGCAGGGGGCTGAAGTGGGGCGAGAGGCCGAGGTGCCATTTGCCGAAGATCGCGGTGGCGTAGCCGTGGGCTTGGAGGATTTCGGGCAAGAGCTCTTCGTCGGGATGGATCCCGATCGGGCTGGTGTTGTTCAGCGCCCCTTCCATGCCGACGCGATTGGCGTAGCAACCCGTCATCAGGGAGGCGCGTGAAGCGCTGCAGACGGCTTGGGAGACGTAGAACTGGGTGAGCTTGGTCCCGGCTTTGGCGAGGGAATCGATCCGCGGGGTTGAGTGGAGTTTCGAGCCGTAGGCACCGAGGTCGGCATAGCCGAGGTCATCGGCGACGATCAGCACGATGTTGGGTGGGCGGTCTTGGTCGGGGCGAGCGGCTTGGGCCGAAGTCGGCGAGCAAAGGAAGATCGTGGAGAGGACGAGCAGCGGAAGGGTGATCAGCGCGAGCAGGCGTGGTAAGGAGAGAGGCGAGCGAGTGAACGGGCCGGGAGTTCGCGGGGGATCGATCGGTCGTGGGGTAGAGTTTTTTGGTGTGGGCATCGTCATGGGGTGAATCGAGAGGGGCATGCGAGGGCGGTCTGAGGGCGGCGGTGGTGTGAGGAGGCGGTGCGGTTGGTGTGCTGCGTGGGGGGTAAGAAATGCCTTCGCCCCAACAAACGGATTAAGCGTCAGGGTCCGACGGTTAGGAAAGATTATCGGGTGAGCGAAGGTTGGTGGGAATCAGCCTCGGCTGGTTGTGGGCCGATGAAAAGGGCGGAACAGGAAGTCCACTTTAATTTGGCCGGTGATTGGCATGTCGAAAAAGTCGAAAGCGAAGAGGTTGCGGGGCGCCACGCGGGTTTGCCGGCGGATTTTGCTAACGGGATGGCTCGTGGTCGCGGCGGCGCCCGTTGGTTGGGGTGGCGATGGGGAGACGTTAACGCCGCTTGTGTTGGGGGTTGAGGCGGGTTCGGGATTACAAGCTGTTCCTGCGCCGCAAGCGGTAGCGGTCGGTGGTGCGGCGGGTGAAGGGCTTCGGTCGAGATTGGCGGAATCGATGATCGAGAGCATGCCGTTGCCGGAGGGTGCGGTGGGTGAGACGCTCGATCCGGTGCCTCAAGTGGGCGAGTTGGAGCGTTTGGTAGCGGTCGCGTTGTCGCAGCACCCGGAAGCGTATGGCGCGGCGCAGGATGTCAACCGCGAGGCGGGGTTGCGGTATCAATCGACCCGCAAGCCGAACCCGTGGATCGGGTATTTGGGGAGCGAAATCGGGAACGATGGGCGTGGCGGGCAGCAGGGGATGTATGTCTCGCAGGAGTGGGTCACTGCGGGGAAGTTGAAGTTGGCAGATGGGGTTGGAGGTTGGCGGACGCGGGCGGCGGAAGAGCGTCGTGAGTTGACGCGGTTGCGGTTGTCGCAGCGGGTTGGCGACCAGTACTGGAGGATGGTTTCGGCGCGGCGTCGGGTCGAGTTGTTGTCGCAGTTGGAAAAGTTGTTGCAGGAGGCGGTGAAGGTCAATGAGTCGTTGTTTAAGGCGGCCGAGGTTGACAAGGGGACGGTGTTGCAGGCGAAGTTGGAATTGGGTCAGGTCGCGGCGCTGAAGCGTCAAGCGGAGGCTGATTTGCGGGCGCGGACGGCGGCGCTCGCCGGGACGTTGGGAGGGGATTTCGATTTGGTCGCTTCGGCGGGGTCCGACCCATGGCCGGAGCCGAGGTCATTCATGGCCGGGGGCGGTGGGGCGGAGAGCGGTGGGGTGATCGACGGGGGGATGTTGATCGGGCAGCCGTACCTGAGCAGCCCGGAATTGGCGGAGAGTTATGCATTGATCCAGGCGGCGCGGTGTGACGTGAGGCTTGCGGAGACGCAGATCATCTCGAACATCGAAAGCATGGCGTCGGTGCAGCAGGACTTGGCGACCAGCAGCACGATCGCCGGTTTGCAATTAGGGATGGCGTTACCGATCCACGATCGCAAGACGGGGTTGGTCCGTGCGGCGCGGGCGGAATTGGCGAAGACGGAAGCCGAGTACGCGCGGCGTCAACGCGATTTGGAGACGCGGTGGGCACAGGCGGTCGGCGAGTACCAGACGGCATGGGAGTTGGTCCGTGCGATCGAAACGGAGTTGCTCGATTTGGCCCAGCAGCGATACGACTTGGCGGTGAAGGCGCAGCGTCAGGGGGAGATCAGTTACATCGAGCTGTTGACGGCGCAGCGATCGTTGTTGTCGATTCGCGAGGCGGTGTTGAGCGCGCGGGAGCAGGCGGCGCTGGCGGGGATCCGTTTGGAAAATCTCGTCGTGCGTGATTTGCAGTAGTGGCCGATCGCGGTTGTTCGCAAAGGCGCACAGGGTGTTTGGCGCGCGGGGTTTACCACGAAGCACACAGAGCTCACGAAGGTTTTTAAAGAGTGGTTTGGTTCGCGTGGGTGGGCCACGGAATGACACGGAAGATCACGGAAAGGGACCAGGGGTCGTGCTCGTGCTCAGCGCAGCGGTGCTCGTTATCGTAATCGATGCGCGCGATGTGGGGCCGTGGGGATGGCGCGCGGGGGTTTAACACGAAGTCGCGAAGGGCACGAAGGTTTTTGGGAGTGGATGGCGCGAGGGGGTTTCT
>JBEIRZ010000495.1:0-2979 GCA_040375695.1 Planctomycetaceae bacterium | reverse complement strand
TGGGTTCAGCGGCGCAGGTGCGGGTAACCCTCCGATCCGGTCGATGAATTCCTCTCGCAATCGCTTCTGATACTCAGCGATCTGGCTCGGCTCGATGCGGGCCTCGTAGTCGCGCCGCCCTCGATCGAAGTGCGCAGCCGCCTCCTGATGGAGCGAGTCGCGGACCATGGTCGAAGGTTTCGACCCGCCCGCTAACGTGGCCGGCAAGACGTTTGATGATTCGGGACTTGCAGCCTCCTGCCCCCAGCAGCGCGGGGCGACAAACAGCGAGGTTAGGAGAACGCAAGTCCGCATCCAAGATCGATTCATCGACGGCCTCATCTGTCGGCGTATGGAGGAAAAGAAGGACGGGGGAAAGGGCAACGATGCACCCGGCGCCCCGAAACGATCGGGAGATCCCCCGAGGGTTTCGAATCGACGGCTTAGGCCTTATGCAAGGAATCAATATACACGCCCGAATTGGGCATCGGCGTGACGTTCCCCGCGGCCCCCCTCGAACTCAAAGCAAACGCTGAAACCGACGGATGCCGCCGCCCGGCCTCCACGCCCGATTCCCGCTCGCAAAACCTGGTGTGCGTCTGGCCCCGCGCGAAGCTCACCCACCCAACTCTTCCAAGACTTTCTTGAAGGGGACCCGTTCACACAACCCGAAGCTCGGGTCGCGGGTCAACTTCGCACGGGTAAAGGCGGGACCCGACAACCCGCAGAGGAATCTCGCCTGGTTACGCACGTCGGCAAAATGATCCGGGTAAGCCTTCCGCAAACGTTCGATCGCCTGCTTGGCCGCGTTGCCGATGCCTCGGGGGGATACCGGAGGGATCTGCCACGGCCCTTCGCCCGCACAGGATGTGCACCGCCCGCAGGCCTGCTGCAGCCGTTCGCCAAAGTGGTTCGATAGCCTAGCCGCCAGACAACCTTTGGCCGCGGCGAGATCAAAAACGTCGTCGAGCCTCGCCACTTCCGCCCGCTCACGTTCGCTCAACCGCTGATGCAACCGATCCCCCAACAGCTTCAAATCGCCCAACGACCCGGGCTTGTGATAGCCATGCACCAGATCGGATGCCTGGACCTCCACCCAACCCCGCTCCGACATGTGTTCAACCGCCTTCACGACGCGCTGCCGGTCACAACCCAGCCGGCGGCATGCCGCAGCCATGTTCAACAGGAACCAACTTCGCCCCTTCGTCAAGGAACCCAAAACGCCCGACAAAAACTCGCGAGGTTCCCCCGAAAAATGCGACAAGATCTGTTGGCTCGTGACCTTCGGTTTCACCTTGTAAGTCTCGTAACGCGGCGCCAAGCCGCGGATCAGGCCCTCCAGTTCGAGATATGCCAACAACGTGCGGGCAACAAGGACCCGGATGTCGGTCTCCATCGACAACTGGTAATGGCTGATATGGAACGTCTCCGATTGGCCCGCGATCAGATCGAGGAACCTGCCGATCGCCCCCCGGGTCGGGGTGTCCCCATAAGTGAAATTTTCGAGAACGGCACGATCTTCCGGGACGAGCCAGATCTGACAAGTCGAATCGCCACCATCCCGCCCCGCACGACCAATCTCCTGCGCGTAAGCCTCCAGCGACGCCGGCGGGTTGTAGTGGTCGATGTAGCGAATGTCAGGCTTGTCGATCCCCATCCCGAAGGCGATCGTTGCCACCACAACCCCCGCCGGCGAACCGAGAAACCACTGCTGGACCTGGTCGCGATCCTCGTTCTCCATCCCGGCGTGATAGGCCCTCGCATCGATCCCCCGCGCGACCAACTTCTGGGCCACCGACTCGGCCGTCTTTTGCAACGACACGTACACGATCGATGGCCCACAAGGCCGATCGACGATCGACTCGACCAACCCTCGATCCCGATCCTCGCCCCCCAGGACACGGCTCTTGAGCCGCAGGTTCGGTCGGAAAAAACGCGTCCGAATCGCGTCCTCGGTCTCGATCCCGAACGCCTCACAAATCTCGCCCAAAACCTGGGGCGTCGCGGTCGCGGTCAGCGCCAAGACCCGCTCGGCTCGGATCTGCTTTGACAACTCCGCTAGCTTCAAGTAGTCCGGCCTAAAGTTGTGTCCCCACCGGCTGATGCAGTGCGCCTCGTCAACGGCAAAGAGCGACACCCGCAACTCTCCGATCGAGGCACGAAATCGCTCATTGAAAAATCGCTCCGGGGCCACGTACAACAATTTCGCCGACCCGTCTCGGATCGATGACACCGCCTCCTGAAACTGCTTGGTGCTCAAACTCGAATCGAGCCGCACCGCGGCGATCCCCCGCCTCGCCAAAGCATCGCACTGATCCTTCATCAGAGAAATCAGCGGCGAGATCACAACCGTCGTCCCCTCCAACATCAACGCGGGCAACTGGTAACAAAGCGATTTCCCACCCCCTGTCGGAAAGACCGCCGCCGCGTTCCGCCCCGCGAGCAACCTCTCGATCACCTCACGCTGACCCGGGTGAAACGAATCCATCCCGAATCGACTTCGCAACACCCCCAACGGATCCCCGACGTCGTTCGATCGCCCCTTCGCGACCCCGTTCCCTTTCGCAGCCACTCGTATTCACCTCCGATAAAGACCCGCTACCTGCCCGCGCCGAAAACCCCAAAGTCACATCGAGAGCCCGCAGCCACGCAGAGCACCCCAAAGAACTCGGGGCGATCCGAAGGGCCACTACGCCCCAAGACACTCAAATTGAGGACACTCAAATTGAGGACACTCGACTTGGGGACAAGGCAAAACCCAAGAACACTCACACAAGTCAACCGCACAAAAGATGAGAAGTGTACATGATTGCATTTGGCTGTCAACATCGATTCGCTACGCTCCACCCGCTGCCGAATGACCGCTCTTTTCGGGTGCTGAAGGTTGGGGCGGTCATGCGGCCCGAATCTTTAAGGAGGGGAAAAGGAACTCCGTGAATGGGGTTGCCGAACCGAAGGGCCGTTTTATAATCAGGCGGACTTGGTGGCCACCGTAACGGT
>JBEIRZ010000430.1:0-3733 GCA_040375695.1 Planctomycetaceae bacterium | reverse complement strand
TGCTCGCCGACGCCGACGACGCTTTCCGGACAATTCGGCCTAGCGTCCCTGATCGGCAAAACTTTGGCGGTAATCCCCGACGCTCGAATCGGCGAGAAAATTGATTACACGGTTTTGACGGAACGTATTTTGTCGATCGTCGGCGAAGATCCCCAGGAGGTGGAACGGAAGTATCGGCCAAGCCTTTCCGGGATCACGCTACCAATTCGGTTCATGCTATTCAGCAACGAAATCCCGCTGTTTAAGGACGCTTCGGACGCGATCCTTAATCGGATCATAATTCTAGTAATGAATCGATGTCACGCCGGCCAAGAGGATCCGCGGGTGGAACAGCGAATTCATTCCGAACTGTCGGGAATCCTAAACTGGGCCATCCTCGGACGGCACCGACTTTACACCGTAAAAATGGGCAAAATTGTACAACCCAAGAGCGGGACGGATAGCGTCGACTGGATGAGGATAGAAGTCTCACCGGTCTCCGCGTTTGTGCGCGAGTGCTGTTTAGAGGGCGGGGCGTGCAACTCGACGCATATCTTCGAGTGTTACCAATCCTGGCTGAAATCGAACGATCTAGTCGATCGAACGACCCGCCAGTCGTTCGGCAAACGGCTACGGGCGCTCGTGCCGAAGATCGCGGTCAATCGCGTACACGATCGCGGGTATCACTTTCGCCAATGGACCGGAATCAGTTTGAAACCAGAGATCGAAGCACAGTTACGGAGTTTTTAGCGTGTCAGAAATTTATGTTCAGGTTCGCGACGTCGAGACCGGCGGCCTATTCGATCGGCCGATTTACTCAATCGCCGATCTGCTCACCGCCGGCCAGCTTGTGGCCACGTTTCCCGATGGATCGGCGACGATGGCCGCGGGTGTAGATGTCGATGGAGTCCTTGAGTTACGGCCCCTGGAAGCGAAATCGGAGATCAGGCCGGACCGATACTGGTCGATGATCCGGCCGGAAGATGTCTTGGCAATCGATGGCGACACGATTGAAGCCAGGGTGTCGCTTCAATTCGGCGTTATTGTCGAGGTTCGGGTTCGGTTGGCGTCAATCAACGCAATCGAGCTTCGAGACGACGGGGGGCAAGCCGCGAAGGAGTTTTTAGAAAACGAGATCGCGAAGTGTGAGTGGATCTGGCTAAAGACCGTGAGAAACAAGGCCAAGGAACCGCCAAAGCAAAAGCAAAAAAAGACGTTTGATCGATACGTCGGATTCTTATTCGACGAATTCGGGGAACTGATCAATCAGCGGTTGGTCGATGCTGGCCTGGCCGTGCCGTACATGATTGAAATTGTTGATTCCGGCGACTCGTTTTTAGTGAGGGAGTAGGGGTGGCGATGGCTGAACAACAGAAATTATCGAGCTTTCACGTTTTCAGGAATTCCGACAGCGAACAATGGTCGGAGCCGATTCAAATATACGGCCCGCGGACATTAAACGGGATTCGATATTACCTTGACTCGCTGGGCCAGATGTGGAATCAAACAAGGCGAGCCACCGTAGATGAGGTTGAGAATTCGAAGCGAAGGAAGGTTTCCCGCACGGTTTACGAATGCCACTCATGTAGCGCGATTGATTGCAAACTGTGGAGGCCATGTAGTGTTCATAACTTGCAATTGATTTGCTGGCGATGTTTGGAATCTAAAGGCTACGAAATAGGATACGGCCAGCCACGCGGCAGCGATCAGGTTTACGATTCAAACGTTGGGAATGATTGCTGGGTCCCCGCTGTCCCTGATTTGAATGGAACTTGGGGGGGATATACGAGCGTTCCGAAATGGTGGGTCAACTGGTGGAAGTCACTGCCGAACAAGAAAAGCGATTGCACGCTTTGCTTAGGAACGGGAAAGCTCAGTGAATGGGATTGCCCAGAATGCTTAGGGTCAGGAGTGAGGAAATAGTGAAGTGACAACCGATATTTACTCAATCCGTTATCCCGTCATCGTCGACAATCTCGCCGCATTTCCGCCGCGGTTCGAACCCTGCCAGGTGTGGTTCCCGCGGTCGAGGCGGTCGCGAATCCGCAAGAAATGGGCGAAGAATTCGCGAAACTGGCGGTTGGTGCAGGTCGTCGAACCGCAAGCGGCGATCGTCGATTTTTCTAGTCGCGGGGTTAGCCCGGTTCGCGGCGCCGGCCAAAATCTCAGTAATTTTATCGTGCTAAATTCCGCCGCGGCCGAATGGTTTATGAATTCCGCCGGGCCGGTAATACTTGGATCGCCGCGGAACTACCAAACGCCGGCGACTTGCGAGCTACCAGCGACAACCGACGAGCTACAAGATAGAGTTTTGGCCGTGATGCGCCGCGTGAAACCGCCTGAACCGTGGAACGGGATTGAAGTCCCCGACACGCTGTTTCGGTTCGAGGATCGATCCGACCCGGAACGGGAAACGTTTCCGATGATCGATTTTCGGTCGTCCGCGACAATGGGGCCGATCGGGCTGATCAGAGGGAACTTCGAATGAGCGATCGGTTTGATATCCTGACTGGCGATTGCATGGAGTTGATGAAAACGCTTCCGCCGCAGTCTATCGACGCGATAGTCACCGACCCGCCGTATGGTCTGGCGTTTATGGGCAAGCGATGGGACTACGACGTTCCGCGGGTCGAAGTGTGGGAACAATGCTTGCGGGTACTCAAGCCGGGCGGGCACCTGCTGGCGTTTTCTGGGACGCGGACGCAGCACCGGATGGCGGTTCGAATCGAGGACGGCGGGTTCGAAATTCGCGACATGATCGCGTGGGTTTACGGGTCAGGGTTTCCGAAAAGTCTGGACGTCGGAAAAGCGATCGGCAAAGCAGCGGGGGCAAGGCGGGAGGTCGTGGGGACAATTCCCGATAGGTGGACAGGAAAAGGAAACACGTTGAATTTTAGCACAGACCGTCCGCAATCCGAGGTTATCGTTACTGGCGCCCCCGCCACCGACGCCGCCCGCCAATGGTCAGGGTGGGGGACGGCGCTAAAACCCGCGCTGGAGCCAATCACCATGGCCCGCAAGCCGATAGAAGGAACGGTCGCCAGGAACGTGTTGAAGTGGGGAACGGCGGCGCTAAATGTCGACGGGTGCAGGGTGCGAGCCACCGACAATGACTATCAAAAAAATTGCAGCGGAGACCGAGGACACGCGGGGACCAGATCGGCCGATTTCACTGGCGTTACCGATATTAAAAGCGGAGGCGGATCGGCGAATGATCTAGGCCGCTGGCCGGCAAATTTCATCCACGACGGTAGCGACGAAGTTATCGGATTGTTTCCGCAGTCCGGAGGGCAAAATGGAGCGACGGGGCCAAAATACGGCGACAGAACTACCGTCAACACCTACGGAGACTACGGGCCGCGGCCAGAGTTTAAACCGCGAAAGGACAAAGGTTCCGCGGCAAGGTTTTTTTACTGCGCGAAAGCGAGCAGGGCGGATCGAAACGACGGGCTGGTCGGTCTTCCGCCAGGTGTGATTGCTCGTTCAAACCAAGCCAAGACGCAAGCGGAATCAGGCAGAGTTATCGAATCCGGGAGCGGGGCGTTTAACAAAGCGAGATACGCCAAGAACAATCACCCGACCGTAAAGCCTACCGAACTGATGCGTTATCTATGCCGACTAATCACACCCCCTGGCGGTTTAATTCTCGATCCGTTCGCGGGTTCAGGCTCGACCGGAAAAGCCGCTATGCTCGAAGGATTTCAATTTATCGGAATCGAACGAGAAGCAGACTACGCAGAGGTCGCAAGGATGC
>JBEIRZ010000589.1:0-2104 GCA_040375695.1 Planctomycetaceae bacterium | reverse complement strand
TTGGCCAACCTGATCCGCTTCATCCGCAACCCCTGAGCCGCTCGGTCGTCGGGGAGGGCCCAGAAAAGCGGGTGGCTTTGGGGCTAACGGGTGGCTTTGGGGCTAACGGGCGGATTTGTGGCTAACGGGCGGCTTCGGGGCCAAGGTGCGGTTCCGCCACAGGGGCCTTTTTCTTCCCTTCGCGGCCGATCGGGGGGACAACTCCGCGGCGGGAGTGAAAAACCCACCCAAATGGTTGTTTTCCCGCTTTTACGGGTGGTATGTTATGAACTAAATTCCTCATTCAACCTTATCCCGCGAACCGGGAATCGCCGCTCGTCATCCCCTTCGTCGCTCATGCATGGACTCATTTTCTCTTTCGTGCAGCGTTATGTGCAAAAAGAGTTTGGGTCCGAAGTTTGGCGCGAACTGCTCGACGAATCGGGGCTTGGCCAAAGGGCCTATAGCCCGGCGAGGGCTTATCCTGACGAGGAAGCCAACGCGTTGATCGAGGCCGCGTCCCGTCGGCTCGCGGTCCCTGTGTTGCAGGTCCACGAGACCCTCGGCAAGGGGATCACTCCCGACCTGATCGGGCTTTACAAAACCCACATCCCGCCCCAATGGCGGACGCTCGATCTGATCGAGAACACCGAGACGATGATGCACTCGGCGGTGCGGGTCGGCAACCCGTCGGCGGCGCCACCGGTGTTGACGTGCATCCGCTCGTCGGACGACGAGGTGCGGGTCATCTATTCGTCCCATCGGCGGCTGTGTGGGCTGCTGCGGGGGATCGTGGTGGGCGTCTCCGAGTATTACCGCGAGATCGTCGACATCGAAGAAGAAGCCTGCATGTTGCACGGGGACCCGTTTTGTGTCGTGCGGGTGCGGCGGGTCGGCATGATGCCCGCGGAGTCGGAGGCCCCGGCGACCGAAGAAGAGGCGACGGCGTTTTTGGTCGCGCAATCGGTCAGCATCAGCAACGAAGAGACGCAGTTCACCGACCCCAACGCCCCGATCCCACAACGTCTGTCCCGCGGCAGCATCGCCTCCGATGCCAAGGCCCTGATGTCGATGCTGCCCGTGTCACCGGGCAAGAACCAATTCGCGATCGTGCACCATTTCCGCCTGATGAAGCTGATCGGCGCCGGCTCGATGGGGCTGATCTATCACGCGGAGGACACCCGGTTGGGCCGCGTGGTGGCACTCAAATTCCTTCGCCCGTCGCTGCTCGGAAATGCCGTCATCCGTCAACGCTTCATGCGCGAAGCGAAGGCGATGGTGGTCGCTCGCAGCACCCACTTCGTCACCGTCTATGACGTCGGCATGATCAACGAAGTCCCCTTCATGGTGATGGAATGCCTGTCGGGTGAAACGCTCCAGGGGCGACTCGATCGGCAATCGATGATCCCGATCCCCGAACTCCTGAAGATCGGTAAGGGGATCGCCAGCGGGCTGATAGTCCTGCACGACAAACACTACATCCATCGCGATTTGAAGCCAGGCAACGTCTGGTTGGAACCGGCGGGTGGTGACGTCAAGCTGCTCGATTTGGGGGTCGTTCGCGAACAATCCTCCAGCGTGCACGATACCCAGACCGGGATGATCCTCGGCACCCCCGCTTACATGTCGCCCGAACAGGCCGCGGGGAAAGAGATCGACCACCGCAGCGACCTGTTCAGCTTGGGGTGCATCCTCTACACGATGGCGACGGGTGAAACCCCCTTCGCCAGCGGCGATTTTCTCAGCACTCTCGCCGCGATCGCGACCAAAATCCCCTCGCGGCCACGCGACATGATGCCCGACGTCGAGCTCCTCTCCGACTTCATCATGAAACTTCTGGAAAAGGACCCCGACCGACGCCCCGCCACGGCCCGCGAGGCCCTCGCGGAACTGGAGGCGATCGAGCAGCGATTGACCTGATCTCGTGTCCCGCCGCATCCTTTGCGGCGAGCACACCTTATCGCATCAAGCTTTCTGCACCCGCCCGGACCTCAGCGTCCGGTCCATTCGCTAAGCCAAATCGACTGATTCGGATGACTTAGCGAGCAAACATCGGAGGGCATACCCAAAGGGCTAACTTAACGGGCCAATTTCTAACGGGCCAATTTCTAACGGGCCAATTTCT
>JBEIRZ010000089.1:0-15179 GCA_040375695.1 Planctomycetaceae bacterium | reverse complement strand
CCCGATGGCAAAACGCTCTTCGCCGTTGGCGATTACGGCATGCTCGCCTGGGACACGTCCGATTGGTCCCAAAGCCCCCTCGAACGGCTAAATAATCATTCGCTCGTGCGATTGATCATCCACCCCACCCTGCCGATCGTCGCCACCGTCGGCAGCGACCAAGTGATCCGCACCCTCGATTATGTCACGGGCGATCTGGCCGGGCGACCGATCCAAAGCCAAAGCGAAGTGCTGAACCTCGCTTGGTCGACCGACGGACGCTTGCTCCAAACGGTCACCTCTAACACCGGGCTGACACTTTGGGACTGGGTCCGAGGCGAACCCCTCTCCCGACCCATCGGAGGCACTACCAAGATCAAACAGGCGACCTTCAGCCAAACGGGCCAATGGGTTTTCCTAATGGACGACGAACAAGGGTCGGTGTCGCTCGTCGAAATTCCAACCCCTTCCGAACTGCCGACCGAGGCCTTGGTCGAGCGTGCCGAAGTCCTCCTCGGTCACCCGCTACCGACCGACGAAACGCCACCCAGGCCCATCAAGCCGACACCCGGGCCGTTCGCTACCGAAGCCCAACCCTAGGCAATAAGGGTCAGGAGGCAAAAAAGGGGTCAGGACTCTTTAGCATCGATCCGGTCACAATCCTGACTCGGATCCCCGGCCGAATAGCCAACGTTGTTCGAACGGAATCGAAAACCAGACACGGCAATGTGACGTCGAAACGCGAATCCCGAATCCCGGGTACGACCCCGGCAATCATGCGGTGGCGCCGTCAATCATGCGGTGGTGCGGTCGGCGTCGGTGTTCATTGCCGGGATGCCGTTGGCCTGGCGTATCAACCCCTAGCCGGATTGGGCTCGTTGCCCCCCGCAGTTTGTCTCTTGTCAAAATCGAATGTTTGTGCCGTTCTTCTGGCAACGCATGGTCGGGTCTGGATTGATGCATCAAAGGCACCCAACGAGTGATTCGAGAGTCGACCCTTATGGCCGAAACGTTCGGACGAATGAAAGACCACTTTCATTCTTCGTGCAACAGTTGAGCAAAGGCCGTCAGGGGATGAACCGACCGCTGTACCGAGATTCTCCGCCGATGGGCTAATTCGTCGCCGAGATCAGCTCGATCTCGAACACAAGTTCATTGCCGGTGGGAAGCCCGCTCGGGACGCTCCCGGTCTGTAAACTCGGGGGAACGATCACGCGCCGCGTGCCACCGACCCGCATCGACTGGATCGCCTCACGCAAGCCAGGCATCACCGCGGTCGAATCGAGCCGGAAGGAGAGCGGTTGACGGGCCTCGCGTGTGTTTCGGACGACGCTTCCGTTGGGAGTCAACGCGACGAAGTGGATCGTCACCTGCTGGGTGACCGCCGGCACGGCACCGTTCCCGACACTGACTCCCTGGATCATCAGTCCGCTGGCGGTCGTCTGGATCGGCTGCGTCCGGCTGACGCGTGAGGCCGCGATCCGCTGGCTATAGTTCAACTGGCTGATTGTCTGATCGCCGGTCCCCGCCGGGTCAGTGGCTCGCACACCCGGATAAGGTTTAGTCGCTTGGTCGCCGAGCGTGTGGAAGAACTTGTCGGCGATATGGTCGCCGTCCAAGTCGATCGGGGCCGAGAAGAGCGGCGCGGCGGTCGCGCCGATGTCGGCGAAGACCGCGTCTCGGTGCAGCAGCGCGTTGGTCGCGGGGGAGATCCGGCCGTCAAACGTTTCACGGACCGTCGAACCGCCCCGACCTGAAGCGACGATGACATCGTCGATCGCGTCACCATTCACGCGAGCGGACGAAACCGCAACGCCGTTGCGGAACGTACTGGGGAGCGGCAACAACGTGTCGATCAAACGGGGCGCCCCCGAAACGTCATAATTCTGAACCGTCGCCCGCATCCCCGCCCCGCTCCCGACGACGATTTCCATCTTGCCGTCAGGAACATTCGAATCGACCGTCGTGCCGCCCGAGTACGTGCCAAGATCCGCTACGGCGACCGTCGCCCCACCCCGGAATTTCGCGGCAAAAGCGCGGAAGCTCTTGATCGGCGTGTCCGCGACCGGATCGGCCGCACCGGGATTGACCTGGAAGACACGCACATCGCCGGCACCTCGCGACGCGGCCGCGACGATGTCGTCATCACCGTCACCGTCGATGTCGCCGACCGCGATCTCGACCCCGTTGCGGTAAGCCGTTCCGAAGGGGAAGGTCCGGTAGGCGGTCAATTCGGTACCGTCTTGCGTGAAGACGCGTATTTCACCCACCCGACCCACACCCGGTGCCGCGATGATCTCGTCGACGCCGTCGCCATCGACATCGCCAACCGAAACCCGGACCCCGCCGCGGAAGGCCGGTTCAAACAGCGTGAATTGCCGGCGCACGGCATTGGTGTACGGGTCGATCACGGTGATCATCGGCGACGAGGTGCAACCGACCTCCGTCCCCGTGACGACGATCGGCAATTTGTCGATGTCGGTCGCCGAATTGTTGCTGGGGTCCGGATCGGCCAACCAAGCGGGTGGCGTCACCGTCGCCGTGTTGACGAGCTTGCCGCTGGTCGATTGACCGATCACGGCGCGGAACGTGTAGATGGCCGAACCACCAGCGGACAGACTGACCCATTGATCGATCGCGCCGTTCCCCGAAGCCGGACCTGCCGAACCGGTCGAAAAGACCGCCGTCCATGTGGCCGAGACGACCCCCGCGGGAAGGGCGTCCTGAACACGCACGCCAAAAACCGAGGACGCAGAATTGTTCGTTACGACGATCGTGTAAACGGCCGTCCCACCCTCTTGATAAACGCCGCTCCCATCCGACTTGGTGATCGACAGGTCCGCCTCCGTTGGGATCGGGTCGGTGTCGGTCGAGGCGTTGTCGCTGGCGTCAGGATCAGTGACGCCATTGGGAGGCGAGACCGTCGCCGTGTTCGCGATGCTGCCGGTGACTCCCGCACCAACCAACACCGTGACCGTAAAGCTCTCCGAACCCCCCATGGCGATCGCCCCCGTCGTGCGACTGACCGTCCCGCCGGACTGCGTCGCGCCCCCGGTGGCCGAAACGAACGTCAAACCGGCGGGCAGCACATCGACGATCGACGCCCCCGTGATCGTGCTCGGGCCGTCGTTGAAAACGCTGATCGTGTAGGTCGTTTGCGTCCCGGGCGTGAGCGAGTTCAGGCCGTTGCTCTTGCTGATCCGCAGGTCGGCCGATAACGCGACCGGGTCGGTGTCGGTCGAACCATTGTTCGTATTGTTCGGATCGGTCACGCCATTGGGGGGCGAGACCGTCGCCGTGTTCACGATGCTGCCGGTGACTCCGGCCCCCACCAACACCGTGACCGTGAAACTTTCCGAACCGCCCACGGCGATCGTCCCCGTCGTGCGACTGACCGTCCCGCCGGACTGCGTCGCGCCCCCGGTGGCCGAAACGAACGTCAAACCGGCGGGCAGCACATCGACCACCGACGCCCCCGAGATCGTGCTCAGACCGTCGTTGAAGACGCTGATCGTGTAGGTCGTTTGCGTCCCGGGCGTGACCGAGTTCACGCCGTTGCCCTTGATGACCCGCAGGTCGGCCGATAGCGCGACCGGATCGGTGTCGGTCGACGCATTATCGGAGCTGTCCGACTCGACCGCCCCTGCCGGCGGCGTGACCGTGGCCGTGTTCGCGATGCTACCGGTCGCGGTCGCACCTACCAGCAGCGTTACGGTGAAGCTTTCGGAGTTACCCGTTGCGAGCGTCCCCAAGGTCGCCCGAACCGAGTTCGTGGCGCTGAAGTAACCTGCCTCACCGCTCGCGCTCACGAATGTCGTCCCGCTAGGCAATACGTCCACCACCAACGCACCGGTCACGGTGCTCGGGCCGTTGTTGGTGACCGTGATCGTGTAGGTCGTCGGGCTGCCAGGGACGAGGGACGTGACGCTGTTCGTTTTGAGGATCTTCAGGTTCACCGTCGGCACGAGCGGGTCGCTATCGGCGTCCAGATCATCACCCGGGTCCGAATCGATGACACCTGGAGGCGGCGTGACCGTGGCCGTGTTGGTGGCCAAACCGGTCGCGTCCGGCTTGACCATCGCGGTGACTTGGAACGAGTAACTCCCGCCAACCGCTAGGGCCGGGGTGATGCCGCTCAGCCGATTCGTTGCCAAACTGTAAGTCATCCCACCGGTCGAAGAGACATATTCCAACGACGCGGGCAACTGATCGGTGACAGAAGCAAACCCGACCGATGCGGGGCCTTCATTGGTGACAGTGATCGTGTAGGTGGTCAATTCCCCGGGGACCAAGGCGTTCACCCCATTGAACTTGTCGACCTTGAGGTTCGTCGTCGGGACGAGCGGGTCGGTGTCCGAAGCGGTGTTGTCGGAAAGCAGCGGGTCGGTCACACCGCCGGGTGGCGACACGGTTGCGGTGTTGGTCAACGACCCGCTGGCTGTGGAAGCGATATCGACGTTGACCGTGAACGTTTTCGACTCCCCTAACGCGAGCACCCCCGTGAGGTAGCTCACCGTACGCGTCGCGGGATCGTAGGTCGCGCCGCCGGCCTGGCTCGTGTAGGTCAAACCCACGGGCAGGACGTCGCTGACCACCGCATCGGTCACCTGACTGGGGCCACTATTGGTCACCACAAAGGTGTAAACCGTCGGCGTCCCCGGCAACAGGAAGGCGACGTTGTTGGTCTTGGTAAGCTTCAGATTGGCCTGCGGAAGTAGCAGGTCGGTGTCGGTCGACGTATTGTCTGCTAGGCTCGGGTCGGTCACGCCGGCAGGGGGCGAGACCGTCGCCGTGTTCGCGAGCGTTCCTGTCAGGCTTTCCGAAATCCCGAGCGTGATCGTAAAGGTCGTCAAACCGTTCTTGGCGAGGGTCCCTGCGACAAACGTCACCGTCTTGGTGGTGCCGTCATAGGTCGCGCCATTCGTTGCCGAGACAAAGGTTGTCCCCGTCGGCAGGACGTCGATCACCGTCGCCCCGGTCACCGTGCTCGGCCCGTCGTTGGCGACCGTGATCGTGTAGGTCGTGTTCGTCCCCGGCGTCACCGAACTGAGGTTGTTCGTCTTGCTGAGACGGAGGTCAGCTTGGGGTGTCAACGGATCGGTATCGGAGGCCGAATTGTTCGCAGGGTTGATCTCGGGGATCCCGGCGGGCGGCTGCACCGTCGCGGTATTGGTCAGCGCCCCTAGGAGCGAAGGCGACACGGCCAACGTGACCATGAAACTTTCCGAATTGCTCGCCAGGATCTGACCCGTGACGTAGCTCACCGTGTTGGTGACGCTGTTGTAGGTCGCCCCACCCGTCGCCGAAAGGAACGTCGTTCCGGCGGGCAAGACGTCGGTGACCGTTGCCCCCGTGACGCTGATCGGGCCGTTGTTCGTCACCGTGATCGTGTAGGTCGTATTCGTTCCCGGGACGATGCTGGTGACGTTATTCGTCTTGGCGATCGCCAGATCGATGTTCGGGTCAAGCGTCGTGTTGTCGATGGCCGAGTTATTCGTCGGATCGGTGTCCTCATAACCGGCGGGCGGAGTGATCGTCGCGGTGTTGACGATCGTGCCGATGGCCGTAGCGTTGATCGTCCCGGTAACCGTGAAGGTTGCCGTCCCGCCGGAAAGGATGTTCAGCGATAGCCCCGACAACGAACCGCTCCCCGACAGAGGCCCCGACGACCCGCTGCTGTAGATGGCCGACCAGGCCGGCGTGGTGATGCTGCTGGGTATCGTGTCGTTCAATACCGCGGCCGTCGCGGCGTTGGGGCCGGAATTGGAGACGACGATCGTGTAGGTGATCGGCGTCCCGGGGTTCGCCGACATCTGGCCGTCGGTCTTGGTGATCGACAGGTCGCCACGTGGGACGAGCGGCGTCTCTTCCGTATCCGCGTTGTTCGATGGAGCGGTGTCGGTGAAATTCGCCGGAGCAGCGACAGTGGCGGTGTTGCTCAGCGTCCCCGTTGCCGAGCCGACGATCGTCCCCGTGATCGTGACCGTCGCGGTCCCACCGGGCAGCAGGTCGACAAGCAAACCCGCGACCGAACCGCTGCCGGTCGAAGCGCTGCCGCTGGAACCGGCCGAATAGGCCGCCGTCCAAGTGGCATCGATAAAGCCGGTCGGGAGCGGATCGCTGATCACCGCGTCATCAACGGCGCTCGGCCCATGGTTCGTCACGAGCAGCGTGTACACCAATGACTCACCCGGACGCCCGATCAGCTTGTTGTCCGTCTTGACGATCGACAAATCACCCTTGGGCGCGATCGGCAGCGATTCCGGATCGGTGTTGTTCCCGGGTGTCGGGTCGGTGTACCCCAGTGGCGCCGCGACCGACGCCGTGTTGGTCAACGTTCCGGTCGCGGAAGGATCGAGCGTCGCGGTGATCGTGAAGGTCGCGGTACCACCCATCGGCAGGTCGACCTGCGCGTCGATGTTGCCGCTCCCTGCCGATGGCCCACCGGCGCTGGCACCGGTGTAGATGACGCGCCACAAACCAGCGCTGAGCGTCGCGGGCAAGTTATCCTTCACGATCGCGCCGCTGGCGAAGCTTGGCCCGTCGTTGGTGACGACGATCGTGTAATTCACGGGCAATCCGGGGACCGCTTCGGTCATCGAAGTCAACTTGACCAAACGGAGGTCGACTCGCGGCGCGAGCGGATCGGTGTCCGTCGCCGAATTGTTCGACGGGACCGGGTCGATCACCCCGTCGGGCGGGGTCACCGTCGCCGTGTTCGACAACATCCCCAGCAGGCTCGGATCGACAGCCAGCGTCACGGTAAATGTTTCCGTCCCGCCGCTCGCCAAAGTGCCCGAGGTGTAACTGAGCGTCCCGTTGCTGTGGGTCGCACCACCCGTCGCCCCGACGAATGTCGTCCCCGCCGGCAACACATCCGTGACCTTCGCCCCGGTAACGCTGATCGGGCCATTGTTGGTCACCACGATCGTGTAGGTCACGTTCTGGCCCGGCACCACCGGCGAGGTGCTCGACTTGGCGACCTGAAGGTCCGTCTGCGGAGTGACGCCCGTCGTGTCCGTGGCCGTGTTGTTCCCCGAATTGACATCCGATCCGTCAGCCAAAACGGTTACGGTGTTGGTCAGCGTCTGGCCCGCCGCGACAAGTGCTACCGTACCGGTGACCAGGAACGTAGCCGACTTGCCGGCCGGGATCTGCACACCTTGGCCAGCGCCGATCGCGATATTTCCAGTCCCCGACGCCGGCAGGTTAACAACACCCGCATCACCGCTCGCCGTCCACGTGGCACCGCTGATGCCACCAGGAATCGTGTCCGACACCGTCACATTCGTCGCCGTCGCCGGCCCCGAATTGCTGACGACAATCGTGTACGTGATCGCATCACCGACGCGGGCCGTCGTCCGTCCGTCGGTCTTGGTCACCTGCAGGTCATAGCCAGCCACGAGCAACGTCGTCGTGTCGGTGGCCGAGTTGTTCCCGCTGTTCGAATCGGTGTAATCGGCCGGTGGGGTGACCGTCGCCGTGTTGGAAATCGTCTCGTTGGCGACGCCGGCATTCACCGTCGCCGAAATCACAAAACTGGTCGAACCGCCCGCGGGGATCATCCCACTGACGAAGGTGACCGTGCCGCCGCTGTGGGTCGCCCCACCGGTCGCGGAGACAAATCCCAAATTGGCGGGCAACGGATCGGTCACCGTCGCGCCCGTCACATCGCTCGGCCCACTGTTCGTGACGACGATCGTGTAATTGAGCGTCGAACCAAGCGATGTCGTTTGCAAACCATCGGTCTTCGTGATCGAAAGGTCGCCACCCCGGGTCAACGTGTCGATGTCAGTCGCCGAATTGTTGGAAAGGTTGGTCTCGGTGAAGCCCGAGGGGGCGACGATCGAGGCGGTGTTCGAAAGCGTCCCCGGTGCGGCCGAAGCGGGGATCGTCCCCGTGACCAGGAATGTCGCTTTGGCACCAATCGTGGCAGGAAGGTTAACCAGCACGTTGACCAGCGACCCCGATCCCGACGTCGGGCCACTCGCCCCACCCGCATACGATGCCGTCCAAGTGACGCTGGTGAAATCCGTCGGGAACAAGTCGTTGACCTTCGCGTTCACCGCATCGCTCGGCCCGGCATTCCAAGCCTCGATCGTGTAGGTGATCGATTCACCCGCCCGAACCAACGTCTTGCCGTCATCCTTGGTGATCCGCAAATCGCCGCTGGGCACCAACGGCGTCTCTTCCGTGGCGGCATTGTTCGTCAGATCGGTGTCGACATAGCCGGATGGGACATTGACGGTCGCGGTGTTCACCAGCGTCCCGATCGCGGCCGACGTAATCGTCCCGCTCACGGTGAATGTCGCGGTCGCCCCGACCGGCAAGTTGACGGTCGCTTGAATGTTCCCGGTGCCGCTCGCCGGGCCCGTTGCCCCAACCCCCGCATAGACGACCGACCAACTGGCGTTCAGGAACGTCGCCGGCAACGGGTCGGAGACGATCGCACCGACGACCCCCGAAGGCCCCTGGTTCGTCACGACGATCGTATAACCGAGCGACTCGCCCGGCGTCCCCACCGCCTTGTTGTCAACTTTGGTGATCGTCAAGTCGGCCGCCGGAATGATGTCGGTCGTGTCCGTCGCGCCGTTGTTGCCCAGGATCGGGTCGATGAAGTCGGCCGGCGGCGTGATCGTGGCCACGTTGGACAACAGACCGGTGAAACTTGCCGCGACCGTCCCCGTGACGGTGAATTTGGCGATGCCGCTGGCGACCAGGTCGATCAAGACGTCGATGTCGCCCGAACCCGATAACGGACCGGTCGAACCGACACCAATGTAGATCGCGGTCCACGTGACACCCGTCAGCGCGGACGGGATGTCGTCGACGAACCTAGCACCCTTCGCCAAAGTCGGACCCGAATTGGTGACGACGATCGTGTAAACGATCGTCCCACCCGGAATGTTTTCGGTACGCCCGTCCGTCTTGGTCACCGACAAATCGCCGTCCGGGCTACGCTCGTCATCGAGGAAGTTGATCCCGGTGACATTTGCCGTCGTCAATGCCAGGACGATCAGGTTGGGCGAGTCGGACGTAAACCCGGCCGGATCGGTCTCGCTGACCAAATACTTACCCGCGGGGAGGTTCGGGAAGGTGTAACTCCCGTCGGCCGCCGTCACCGTGGTATCAACCAGCGGGTCGGCCGCCCCGATCAAACCGTCCCCATCGGCGTCGATGTACAGCGTCAACGTGACCCCCGCCAACGGCGTGTCGGTCCCGTCGAAGACGTTGCTGCTCGAGGTCCCCGGCCCGCCGTCGTTGAAGACCGTTCCGCTGATCGAATGGGGCAACGGCCCATCATCAAGAAAATTGTTCCCGTCCGAATCGACGCCGGCCAAGACGACCGGGATCAGGTTGTCGGTCGGACTGCCAAAAGTATCGGCATCGCTGGTGTAAAACGCGGGATCGACCTCGACGATCACGTACCGATACGACGGCACATCCTGGAACAGGTAAGCCCCATCGGTCCCGGTGTAGCTCTCCGCAACTTGAATGCCGTCGGAAGGATCGCCGTCGCCGTTGGGGTCGGTCCACAACTGCACGGTCACCGCACCCAAACCGGTATCGCCGCCAAACAAATTGTTGTGATTCAAGTCATAAAACACGCCACCGCTGATGTCAGCCAGAATCGGCTTTAACCCGAAATCGGCGGTGAAATGTTGGGTTGTCGCCGCCAACGTCACCGACATCACGCCGTCAGGGTTCGTTATCCCGCTGTCTTCGTCATACCCGACCGAGTAGCCGGCGGGGGGAACGACCCTGACGGCGTAATCGGCAGCCGCCAGCCCGGGAAACCGATAATAGCCGACCGGATCGACCACCCCGTCGCCGTCGACGTCCTGCGTCCCGTTCGAAGTGACGGTCGTCGCGATCACCGTCCCCACCGAATTCCTCAGTTGGACCGTAACCCCGGGCACCCCAAGCTCACCCTGGTCCTGGACGCCATCCCCATCGGTGTCCATCCAGACCCGATCGCCGATTGCCGAACCGACGCTCCGCCGGAACAAGTGGTCTTCGACCTCGCCGTCGGTCGCGACCCCGGTGTACGAAAAGAGCGGGTAGGCTGGCGGCTCGGCAAAAATCCGGAATCGCGACAACCACGCCTCATCGACCGCGCCGATCGTACCGGCGGGGATATCAAACGTGATCGTCTGCGGCGCGCCCGTCCCCACGATTGTCTGGCTGATGATCAGCTCGCCCTGATCGATCAGCGTGTTGTCATGATTGAAGTCGATCCAGCCGACAAGATAACCCGTCTTCCCGGCGGGGATCGTCACCTGCAACTGACCTCCTCCGACTCCATTGACCCACGAGGCGATGTTCAAGGGGACCACGCCGTCTTCGTCATCAACCCCGACGCGATCATCCCCGTCGGTAAACTGCGAATTCGGCCCGTCGACATCCGCGTCGGGTGCCGTCCCCAAATAAATCGTCGAACCGCTCGCGGGGATGATGTGCCGCGCCCCGTCATTGCCAATGCCCGTCGCGTTGTACACCCACGGCAAATCGCCGAAATCATAAGCGACCGTCGGGACGAACGCGTAATCGAGCCCCTCGACATTCGACCCCGCGATCGTCACCGCCTGGATCACCGAATTCGCCGTCTTGGTCACCGCCGTTGCCGGCGTGTCGTTCGCCGTCGTCGTCAACAGCGTGTTCTGCAGCGGCACACTCGTCGTGTCGAGCACCACCCTGTAATCGCCATTCGGCAGATTGACGAACGCGTAATCCCCTTTCGCATCGGTCGTGGTGCTGCTGACCAACAGCAACGACGAACCGACGACCTGATACAGATAGACGACTTGCCCTTCCAATTCCGTCTCGTCGTCCGGCCCGACATCGAAGTCATCCTTGTCGTCCAAAAGATTGTCAACGTCATCCGCGATCCCCGGGATCCGGCTGTCGTTATTGACCACCGTCCCCGCCAGCGAATACGGCCCGTTAAGCCGTACGCCAAAGTCGACACCCAGCGAACCGAACGCATTCGTCACCTGCCCGCTCGAGTTGATCGTCACCGAAGCCGAATTGTTCAGCCCGCCGTCGGCATCGTAGGTCGGGACCATGTTGGCGAGCGGCGTGCCGCTGATCGAAACGGTCCACGTCCCGGCCGGCAGATTCGCGAAGCTGTATCGCCCGTCCCCATCGGTCACGGCCGTGTAGGTCGTCGTGCCATTGGTGACCCTCACGGTCACCCCTTCCAACCCGATTTCGCCTGCGTCCTGCACCCGATCGCCGTCCATGTCGATCCAGACGTAATCGCCGATCACCCCCCTCGGGACATAGCCAAAATCGGCACCCGAATACGAGGTCGATACGACCGTGATCCCGCTGTCGCGATTGTCCGCGTTGGGGAACGAATCGGGCGTTCCCGTCCATGCCACGCCGTCGCGGTCAGGGTCACCGCTGTTGAGCATCGGGTAGGGCAACGTCGTCGTGTCGACAACGACAATGTAGGACTGACCGCTCGCCGTCGGCGGGACGTTGGTGAATTGATAATAGCCGGCCGGGACGGCCCCCAAACCGTTCGCCGTCGTCGTCGTGGCGATCGCGCTACCGTCCGGTATCCCGTCGCTGTTGCTGTCCAGGAACAACCGCAACGTCACCCCGGTGATCCCGAGTTCCGTCGTGTCCTGCGTGCCGTTGGCGTTGGCATCGAAATAGACGAAATCGCCAATGCTCGGTAGCGCCGCCAACCCAAAATTCGCCTCGCCGGTCGGATTCGCGGAAGTCAACGTGACCGAAGTCGTCGTCGGTGTCGTCGGGCTTAAGGGCGAACCGGAATACGACAGCGGGATGTCCGGGTCGCTCGTGTTCAAGATGACCCGATAATTCGAATAGGGGAGGTTGTCGAATCGATAGTTCCCACTCGCATCCGTGCTCGTCGTCGCGATCTGCTGATACGTCCCATCCCTGTTCATGTCAACCCACAGTTGGACCTCGATCGAAGGGAGGTACGGTTCTCCGGCTCCGATCAGCTGGTTGAAATTTTTATCGTTCCAAACCGAGCCGGAAATCCCCCCGTCACCATGAGGAAAATAGGGGAAATCGACATCTAAACGTGTGGTCCCCGAATAGACCAGGACGCTCGCCGGGTTCTCTACCAACCCCGCCACACTCCCCGGGAAATCGGGATCGGACTGATCGACCGCAACGAAATAGACCCCCGCCGGCAGGTTGCCAAAGAGGTACTTGCCCAGCGCGTCGGTGGCGACGGTCGAAACCAGCGGGTCGACCGCGGCGTTGAAGACCCCATCCCGATCGGCGTCGAAATAAAGATTGACCGACACCCTCGGGATCCCTTCCTCACTCGGGTCCTGGATCAAGTCCTTATCGAGATCAAAAAAGACCTGATCGCCGATCGATGCCGTCCCCCGCAACCGATAGCCGAAATCGTTCGCGCCATTGATCTCACCCGCACTGACCGAAATCGTGATCTGATTGCTGAGCGTTCCATCGAAAGCCGTCTCGGCAGGGAGCTCCGCCGTTTGTGCCCATGTCGCCGATGCCGTCGGCAGCGTTGTCGTCACGACGTCGATCGTATAATTCCCCGCGGCAACGCTCGAGAACCGATACGACCCGTCCGCCAAGGTCGTCGTCGTCGCGACCACCGTCCCGGTGGAACTCAAGAGCCTCACCGTCACACCCGCCAAGCCGCCGTCGAGCGTATCGCGCGACGCGTCAGCGTCGTAATCGTTCCACAAGTTCCCGTAAACGATCGCGTTGGTGAAGGTGTACCCGAAGTCTTGGCTCAGGTTATCCGCGGGACCGGTCGCCCCCGCCGGGTTGGTCAACGTCAACGTCGACTTGCTGTCGAGCGCCCCCGTCGCGTCAAAAGTGTTGGTCGAACCGGTCGGCAAGGTCGTCGTATCGACCCACACTTGGTAGGTGGTGCTACCGCCGTCGGGGATCGCCAATCCAGCGAACGAGTAAAGCCCCATACTGTCGGTGTACGTGATCGCGATCAGCGTGCTACCATAAGCGCTGCGGAGTTCTACCTTGACCCCCGGGATCACCGCGTCGATCCCGGCATTGTAGACACCATTGGTTCCGCCGGTCTTGTCCTGCCAGATGAAGTCGCCGATCTTCGCCGTCGGGTTGACGGTGATTGTCACCGCGTCCGTATCGTCATTAACGATCACACCTGTCGCCGTTTTCGCATCGACCACCGCGGCGGTGTTCAGGATGTTGGCGTCGGTCGCGTTCCCCGCCGGCTGAAGCACTTCAAAAGTGACGATGATCGACTTGGTGACGGTGGGGTTGATGTCTCCGATGTTGTCCCACGTGATCAACCCCGTCGTGGTGTTGACCTGGCTGGGGGCGACGGACGCGGACACGAATCGCAACTTCGTCGGGTCATAATCATCGGTCAACGGGACGTAGGACAACGTTCTGTTGATGTCAATCGTCCCGAACGTCGCGAACTTGAAGAACGGGATCTCGACTTCCTTGACCGTGCCCAGGTTGGGATAGAGGGTGGTGATCCCGGCACCAATCAATGTTGCCGACTTGATCCCTTGGCTGTCGGCCCAAAACATCATCCCGTCATCGATGTCGAGTGCCAGCCCCGTGGGTGTGGTTAATCCGTTGACCAGCACCGTCGGGTTCGTCCCATCCGCATTGACGAATCCGACAAACCCGCCATTCGGTCCGACCGCGCTGGTGAAGTAAATCTTCCCGGATTGCCGATCGATTTCGATGTCTCGTGGGTTCTTATTGCCGCTCAATCCCATCCCGTCGTTATAAATGGCGACCTGCCCGGTGCCATCGAAATTCGCGCGATTGATCTTGACGTTGTTCGAGTTCGCCTGGATCCAGAAGACCTGCTGCGCGCCGGGATCGACCGCCAACCCCTGAACCGATTGTAGACCCGAGACGATCGTCACCACCCCGGTCCCGTCGAGGTTCGATGACTTGATCGATCCCGTCTCGGACCAAAAGAGTTTGCCGACGGCCGGCGCGACGTCCAACCCCGTCACCGTGCTGGGCGTGGTGAAGCTGCGAACGAACGTCCCGTCGGGGGTCCGGATGTCGATCGTCGTCCCGTAGGATACATAGACGAGGTTGTTCAACTCGTCATAAGCCGCATCGCTGACCGAACCCGCTAGGCTCGGCATCAGGACCTCTATCTCGCTGCCCGTCGTCGGCCCCGTCTTGAAGGTCGACGAAGCGTCACTCCAATAAAGCTGGCCATCCCGAGACTGGGCCGATACCGTCGTGACGCGGAAACCGATACGGTCGATGCTGACGGTGCTCGTCGTTCTCGAATCCTTCGTGTACGTGACCCCCAAGGTCGTGTTGGCCGCCGTCAAATCGGCCCAGGTCCAGCCCCCGGTGATATCGGTCACGTTGACGGTGATGATCCCGGTCGTCGTCGCCGAAACGAACGGATTGATCGCGTTTCCGTTGATTGGGTAGGTGCCGACAAGCGTCCCGGATCGGGTGACGTTGAGGGTCAAGAAATCGGTATTCGAAAACAAAGCACTGACCCGCATGTCGATCGCCGCCTCGACGTGAATGATCGGTGTCCGCTGATCAGCCGTCGCCGGGTCGATCGGGTTGCTGCCGACCAACACCTGGCCACTGGTTCCCGAAGTCGCAAAATTCCCCGTGGTCGCTCCGGCGGCGTTGGCAGGGGTTGTGAACGTCCCCGTCGCCGTCGTCATCCAGAGGTCCTGTTGCCGTGACAACGTCACCGCATAATCGCTCTGCTTCGTCAAGTTGGTGACGTCAAGCCGATACGAGATCAACGACCCTTCATTGACCGGGCTCGTTCCAAGCAGCGTCTTCTCGACATCCAGCGCCGGCGAAAAGCCGAAGTCAGCCGTCAGGTTGTCCGCTCCTGCGATCGTGATCACCAGCGCCGAAGCCGTGCTTACGACCCAACCGTTCGGCCGATCCGGATCCGTCTGGTCGACCACAACGAGGTACTTCCCGCCGCGTAGTCCCGCGAACTCGTACAACCCCGCCCCGTTGGTCGTCGTCGTTTGCAACAGGACATCGTTCGGATCAACGATGCCGTTGTTGTTGCTGTCCAGGTAAAGCTTCACCCCGATATTCGCCAACCCCGCCTCGGTGCCGTTCTGGACACCGTCACCTACGATCCCGCCACCGGCACCGCCGTCGACAAAGACCGTGTCACCGATCTTGTACGGACCGGAGACCGGGACCACGTGGCAATCATCGAGGAAGGTCTCGTT
>JBEIRZ010000652.1:0-1568 GCA_040375695.1 Planctomycetaceae bacterium | reverse complement strand
AAGCGGCGTCCGGCGGCGGAGCAGACGATCACGGGGAGGGTGGTTTGATCGGGGAGCGGGTTTGCCGATGGGGAATCGAAGGGTCGGATCAGCGGCAGGATCGCGCCGCGGTATTGGATCACGAATCGGTCCCCGACACGTTCGAAATCGGCCGGGGCGAGTTCCTCGAGGCGATCGACAACGCCTAGCGGGAGGGCCATCGGTTGTCCGTCGCCGGCGATGAAGATCAGGAGCGATTCGCGGTTTTCGTCGGCGGCGGTGATCGTTTCGCGGCGGTGATTGACGGCGCGGATGCGGGTTTCGCTGACGAGGCCGGCGCGGTGGGCGATGCCGCGGGTATCGAGGATCAGTGCGACGCGGCCGTCGCCGAGGATGGTGGCCCCGGCGTAGATGCCGAGTTCTTTGAGTTGGGGGCGGAGCGGTTTGACGACGATCTCTTCGGTGTCGTGGATGGCATCGACGACGAGACCGAATTTGCGATCATCGGCTTGGAGGACGACGAGGTTGATGGCGTCATCGGCACCGGGCTTGGCGTTGGCACCGGGCTTGGCGTTGGCACCGGCATCTGCGGTCAACCGTAACATCTTCGCCAGGTCGACGATCGGCAGCAGGTCGCCGCGGAGGCGATAGACGGGGGCGCCGTGGACCGATTCGATCCCGGAGCGGGCGGCGTCGCCATCCAGACGCACGAGTTCTTCGAGGGTGACCTGGTGGATGCAAAAACGTTCGCCGCCGCAGGAGACGGAGAGGGCGGGGATGATCGCGAGGGTCAGTGGGATTTTCATCAAGACGGTCGTCCCTTCCCCGAGATGGCTCTCGAGTTCGACCATGCCGCCGACCTTTTCGATGTGGGTGCGGACGACATCCATCCCGACGCCGCGGCCGGAAAAATGGGTGACCTGGTCGGAGGTGCTGAAGCCGGGGAGGAAGACGAGGCTGACGATTTCGTGTTCGGCCAAGCCGGCGGCGTCATCGGCGGTGATCAGGTTCATCCGGATCGCCTTGTCGAGGACACGTTGGGGATCGATCCCGCCGCCATCGTCGCTGATTTCGATCCAGACCTTGCCCCCTTCGTGATAGGCTTTGAGCCGCACTTGTCCCTCGGCGGGTTTGCCACGGGAGAGGCGGGTTTCGGGTTTTTCGATCCCGTGATCGATGGCGTTGCGGACGATGTGGGTCAGCGGGTCACGGATCGCCTCGATGATCGTCTTGTCGAGTTCGGTTTCCTGGCCCTCCATCACGAGTCGAACCTGTTTGCCGCAGGCGACCGACAGGTCACGAACGACGCGCGGGAATTTGCCCCAGACGTTGCCGATCGGTTGCATCCGCGTCTTCATCACCTGGTCCTGGAGTTCGGAAGTCAGGAGGTTCAGTCGCTGGACGGTGTTCATGAGGGCGGGGTGGTCTTGGAGCCCCTCGGTGCTGCTGATTTGGACGATTTGGTTACGGGCGAGGACGAGTTCGCCGACGAGCGTCATCAATTGGTCGAGGACGCCGACATCGACTCGGAGTGAGGAATCGGAGACGGCGGCGGTGCGTGGTTCGGAGGTCTCGGCGGGGTTCGCGTT
>JBEIRZ010000150.1:0-10280 GCA_040375695.1 Planctomycetaceae bacterium | reverse complement strand
TGCAAGGGTCACGGGCGTGCAAGGGTCAGGACGCCGCTTGGTCCGCAGGGGGCCGATTCGCGCTAGGTCGGTTTCCCGTCATGCCTAGCGACAGATACGATCGATCCATGGGACGACCGACCGGGGCGGGGCTTGGAGGCAGAGGGCGACCGCCCGCTCAGACCGGCGCTTAAAGCTGGGCTGAGACCGGCGCTTAAAGCTGGGCTGAGACCGGTCGGCTCAGTCCCGTGCCGAAACCGCTCCCAGAAAACGCACCGATCATCGCGAACCAGATCCGGTCCACCGATCGGGATCGGTTTCGCGATGCGGACGTGAAGAACGACAAGGCGGTTCTCCTTTTCGAGCCGCCGGTCGATAGGCCTTTCGCGGCCGAGCAAAAGCAAGAGGTTTGGGCCGGAGGCTTACGCAGGCTTACTTGGGCAACAGCGTCAGGACGTTGCCGCTGGGGCGTGCGATGACGTGGGCGGCGATCAGTTTGCCGAGCGAACCGACCTTGGCCTTACCCGCTTCGACCGCCGCGTTCACCGCCGCGACATCCCCCTTGATGATCACGGTGATATAACCGCCGCCGAGCTTTTCCTTGGCGAGCACTTCGACGTTCGCGGCCTTGCAGGCGCTGTCTATCGCTTCAAAAACGGCGGTAAAGCCTTGGGTTTCAATGAAGCCCAGGGCAAAAGTGGGCGAATCGGCCATGCTGGTTCCTCGGGGTTTTTGCTTCGCATCGGGGGTCGTGCCGGAATCGCCCAGCACCACGTTCTGTTCGAGTAACGGGCTGCGTTCCTGACGGCTCAAGATCCCTTTGGCCATCGCCGAAGGTTCGGGGTTGGTCAGCAGCGTCACGACCGGCGTCACGCCGAATCGCGAGGCTTGCTCTTTGCCGGCTGCCAAGGCCGCCGCCACGGCATCCACGGAACCGCCGATCTTGATCACAGTCCCCAGGAAATCGTTCAGTTCCGCCTGGACCACTACGATCTCGGCGGCCTTTTCCATCGCGTCCAGCGCAACCATCGCCGGGGTGAATCCGGTTACTTCAAGGATGCCGATGCTGGTGCTCACGCTTCCGATCCCCTGCTGGGTGCCTCTGGTTGCTCGTTACGACAGATTTACTATACGTCACGCTTTGCAATCTGGGGACTCCGGGTAAAAAATGCCGAATTTTTAAAAAAGTCGGTCACGACGGTCGGATGCCATCGCAAAGTCCCGATCAATGAAGTGCATCGAGCCGTTTCAGCAGCGATTCGAGCCTAGCCCTCGCATCCTCACACTGGGCCGTTGCCCTGTCCAGCTCCTCGGGCGACGCCTCATCCCCCAAACCCTCGAGCACCCCTTCCAAGCGGGCCGATTCGTCCATCGCCGCCACGACCTCGTCGCCCAAGCGCGCCCGTTCCGCTTCGGTCCCCTCGGGCCGGGCCTGTTGTTGACGTTCCCATTCCTGGCGTGCGAGCTGCGAGAAACGGTCGCGATACCGATCGACGACCCCCTGGGCGACCTCGGTCCAGGCCGACCGTTGTGCCGCGGCCTCACTTGCCGAGCCGCCGCTCGCCGTCAAAACCTGATCGATCTCGGACAACAGTTCATCGAACACCCCGTTGGCGGCGTCGACGATCCTTTGCAACACGATCGCTTCGCCCCCCTTTGCCACGAGGGCTTGCAAAGCCGGATCGATCCGGACATCGACCTTCGGCCCCGAGGGGATCGTCAAACCGGGGTGGCGGGCGCCCAGCCGCGATACGAAATCGGCCCCGACATCCCTTTGCCAAATCGACGTCCCTTCGCCACCGGGCGAAGCGTTTTGTGACTGAGTACGATCTTCGGTCACCACGGCAGACCCTCGCGCGAAAACGATCAGTGATCCCCTCCTGCGCGAGCCGGCGACGTACGTTCCGGTTTTTTCCGCTGGGGGCTCGTTCAGTGTAGGACGCCGGCCGCGGGGGTTAAAGGACCGCCGCGTGTCTTCCCCTTCGGAAAACGGGCCTGTCGAGAAACGAGATTGGGGTTTCGAAGAATCCGCCCTTCCGCTTTATTGCACTGCGGTTGATCGCGCTTCGGCTTGTTCGCGGCTCGAGCCGATCGTTTTTTTCAATCGCTCCTCCCGGTCGCATGTTGCCGCCGGGCCCCCCAACCGCCAGCGGCCCGATCCTCTGATGCCAAACAACCCGCCAGCGATCCACGCCGACCTGAACGATCCGGTCACCAAGCACATGCGGACCGATTTCGCGAAGCTGAAAGAGGGCCAGACGGTCGGCCAATCTTTGGCGAGCATCCGAGAGCGTCAACCCGAAGGGCGGATCATCTACTTTTACGTCGTGGATGAGGAGGGTCGATTGACCGGTGTCGTGCCGACCCGCCGGCTGTTGCTCAGCCCCGAATCGGCACCGCTCAAAGAAATCATGGTGACCAAGGTCGTCACGATCGCCTCGTCCGCGACCGTCCTCGACGCCTGCGAGTTTTTCCTACTCCACCGCTTGCTCGCCTTTCCGGTGATCGATCCCCAGCGGCGGATCATCGGGATCGTCGACGTCGAGCTCTACACCGAAGAGCTCGCCGATATCGATCGCCGCGAGGACAGCGATGACCTCTTCCAACTGATCGGGGTCCACTTGTCGGAGACGCAGCAGGCATCTTCGTCGCTCGCCTTTCGCAGCCGCTTCCCGTGGCTCTTGGCGAACATCGCCGGCGGGATCGCCGCGGCCTTCCTGACCGGGATGTTCGAGGCGGAGTTACAAAAGGCGGTGGCCCTGGCCCTTTTCATCCCCGTCGTCCTCGCGCTGGCCGAGAGCGTGGCGATCCAATCGGTCAGCCTCACGCTGCAATCGCTCCATGGCAAACAGCCGACGCTCCGTTCGATCCTGTCCAAACTTCGGGTCGAATCGCTGACCGGGCTTTACCTCGGCTTGGCCTGCGCCGCCGCGGTGGCGACGGTCGCCGCGCTCTGGCTCCGCCAAGCCGCGGTGACCTACTGCCTGATCGGAGGGATCGCCGGTGGTGTGACCTGCGCCGCACTGATCGGCGTCGCGATCCCGAACGTGTTACGATGGTTGGAACGTGAACCGCAAGTCGCCGCCGGTCCGGTTTCGCTGGCGGCGACCGATATGGTCACGCTGATGATCTACTTCACCCTGGCCCGTTTCCTGTTGGCCTGAGCCCTCCCCGTTGAGCCCACCGCGATGCCCTACCTTTCTCTGTTTGGCCGCTTGGCCCTATCGATCGCCGTTTCGTCGTGCTCCGCCGCGTCCGCCGAGAACTGGCCCTGTTGGCGTGGCCCGCGTGGGGACGGGACGATCACCGAACGTGACCTGCCGACCCGCTGGGACGGCGAGTCGGGCGAAAACATCCTCTGGAAGGTACCGGCCCAAGGGGTCGGCCATTCGTCGCCGATCGTTTGGGAGGACAAACTTTTCATCACGACCTGCTTCGAAGCCGAAGAGACCCGCTCGCTCCTGTGTCTGGACGCCAACACCGGCAAAGAGCTCTGGCGGTCCGAGATCCTTCGCTCGCCGCTCGAGACGATCCACCAATTGAACAGCCGGGCTTCCGGGACCCCCGCGACCGACGGCGAACTCGTCTACACCGCGTTTCTCAAAGTCGACGGGAAAAAGATCCCCGCCCCCAACGTCGGCGAACCTCGCGACATCACCCCCGGCCGGATCGTCGTCACCGCGACCGACTTCCAAGGGAAACAGCGCTGGCAAGTCGGCATCGGCGATTTCATCAGCGCCCACGGCTTTTGCAGTTGCCCCGTCCTTTACAAAGGGACGGTGATCATCAACGGCGATCATGACGGCCAAGGGTACCTCGTCGCTCTCGATCGCGCGACCGGTCGCGAGGTCTGGCGAACCCCCCGCGAACACGGGATCCGCAGCTACGTCACCCCGATCATCCGTCCGATCGATGGCCGCGACCAGTTGGTGATGTCGGGCAGCGAACACATCGCGGCCTTCGATCCGAATGACGGCACGATGATCTGGAAGGTCGAAGGGCCGTGCGAGCAATTCGTCGCCTCGATGGTCTTCGACGGCGAACGCTTCATCATGTCCGCTGGCTTCCCGACGCATCACGTGATGGCGATCCGCCCTGACGGGAAGGGGGACGTGACCAAGTCCCACGTCGCCTGGCATGTCGATCAGTATGTCCGCAGCTACGTCCCCTCCCCTGTGTTGGTCGGCAAGTTGCTCTATGTCGCCGATGATCGCGGCACCGCCAACTGTTTCGATTCCGTCGATGGCCAGCGGCTCTGGCAGGGCCGCCTCTCGGGTGCGTTCAACGCGTCGCTGGTCGCTTCCGACCAAGCCGTCTATTTCCCCGCCGGTGATGGCGTGACGAAGGTCGTGGCCCCCGGACCGGAACTGAAGGTGGTCGCCGAGAACCGGCTCGACGAGGTCCTGCACGCCTCGCCAGCCGTCGCCAGCGGCCGGATCTACCTCCGCGGCGACCGACATTACTACGCGATCGGCAAACGCTGACGGAGACCTCGTGGGGCGATCGTTCATTCGCCAGGATCCCGGCGCTTCGCCCGCGACCCTCAATCGCCTAGCCGGCAAATCGCTGGCACCGGCCACCGCACACGGCTCGTACCCTGACCACGCGAGGACTTCGGATGGGCGATATCAAAGACCCGAGATTGCTGTACTTCAAAGGGGGGCTGATGCTGGTCGTCGGTTCGCTCGGCGCGGCGACCCTTTTGTTGCAAAGCCCCAGCCTCAAGACGCTGTTGCTCTTGGCGGTGACCGTTTGGGGTTTTTGCAGGGCATACTACTTCGCCTTTTATGTGATCGAGCATTACGTCGATCCCGGTTATCGCTTCGCCGGGTTGATCGATTTCCTGCGGTATGCGATGCGTCAGCGGCGGGCAGACGAAAAGGCCGAGTGACGTTGCCCCCGCGGCCCTGCGGGTGATTTCGACTCGCTGTGGGATTGGTGTAAACTGACGTCCGAGTCTGGGCGGGGCATATTCGCGTCGCCCGGCGGACATTCATCCACACCCCGGAGTGATCTGCTCATGCGTTTCGGTATCTCATTGCTCGGCGCGACCGCCGTCGCACTCGGCTTGGCTGTCGTCGATCTTCACGCCCAGGAATCGAAAGGGAAGGTCGACAGTTCCGTCGCCGAGAAGCTCGGTTGGAAACTCGGCGTCCAAACCTACAGCTTCAACCGTTTCACCTTCTTCGAAGCGATCGATAAGGCCGCCTCCGTCGGGCTGAAGTACGCCGAAGCCTACCCGGGCCAAAAGATCTCCGCCGATATCGACGGCAAGATGGGGCCAGAGATGACCCCCGAACAGATCCGGGCCGTCAAGGAAAAGCTCGCCTCGGCCGGCGTGAAGCTGACCGCCTTCGGCGTCACCGGCCTGAGCGCCGATGAGGCCACCAGCCGCAAGACGTTCGAGTGGTGCAAGGAAATGGGGATCGGCGTCATCAACACCGAGGTCCGCGAAGATGCCTTCGACACGCTCGATAAACTCTGTGCCGAGTACCAGATCAAGATCGGCATCCACAACCACCCGGAACCGTCCTACTACTGGAACCCCGACACGGTCCTCAAGGGGATCGAAGGGCGAAGCAAATGGATCGGCGCCTGCGCCGACACCGGCCATTGGCTCCGTTCGGGGCTCAACCCGGTCGAGTGCCTCAAGAAGCTCGAAGGGCATATCGTCAGCTTCCACTTCAAGGACCTCAACCGCGAAGGGAAAGGGGCACACGACGTCCCCTGGGGCACCGGAGTCGCCGACGTCCCCGCGCTGATCGCCGAAATGAAACGCCAAGGGTTCCAAGGACCGGTCTCGATCGAGTACGAACACAACTGGCTCGAATCGCTCCCGGAAATCGGCCAGTGCGTCGTCAATTTTCATGCGTTGACCGCCAAGTCGGCGAAGTGAACCGTGCGTGACCGCTCATCGGCCTGGGGATCCCATGCGACCGCGGAACCTGATCGTCTCGTTCGGGATAGGTACCCTGTTGGTCGCCTGCGGATTGATGACCCGAGGAAAAGAAGGCATGTACTTTTTTTTCATGGGCGCGGTCATGCTCTTATCGAGCGTCGCGATTGCCGTGATCCGTCGCGGCAATCCGATTCCCCCTCCGAACAACCGCCAAGCGATCGCGGGTGCCATCCTCGGCGCGATCGCCGGATGTAGCATCGGCTACAACTTCCCGCCGCTAGGTAGATTGATGATCGAGGCCTTCAACCCAGGCCTCCCCGAGCAAGACTTTGCCGCAGGACTCGGCGCGATCGGTGGCACGCTCCTCGGGGCGATGCTGGGTGCGATCCTCATCGTTTCGTTTCACGACCCATCCCGTCGGTCGCATCCCACTGCGGCTGCGCCCAACGCAACCCAGCCAACAGCGGTTGACCAAGAATAGCGAAGCACTTGACCCTCCTAACGCCCGCCCCCCTTCTGGGTGGGTTTTTGCTCGTCGAGCCGGCATTGAAGCCATGGGATGTGTTCATTGTAGTAGCTCGTCTGCCGGGTAGCTCGAAGAAACCAGACTTTGCCTTCGTGTATCGAATTCACCGCACCAAATCCTTCTAAAGCGTCGCTCGCCCCCTGAATCCGATTTGTTCGTTTTCGTCTATTGAATAAATACGAAAGACTCTTTCACACAAAGCTTCTATCGTTTTCAATACGTCGCGAAGGGTTTTTTCCTCCGTCCGCGTCGTTGGCCGGTAAGTCGCGAGATTTCGAGTCAGCGGTTTTGGGTCTGAAGACCCGATCGCCAATCGATCGCACTTGCCGCAACGTTGTTTTGGCTCTGACTTGCCGGTCACTTGTTTGTCCGGCATGGTCCCGATCGGAAGTTGGTAACGGCATCGATTGAACCGATGTGCCAGAGAGGTTTTTTCGGTTCGGTGGATGATTGTCATCATCGCCCGGCGAGACGTGATTGTGATTTGATTGTCGATGCCGATTGGTGGTCTTGGCCGGTTTGGGCGGACCCATCTTGAGGTTATCGGATTTGTTTTTATCGTTGATCGAGTGCTAGTGGGTAGTGATCAGTTTGTCCGACGGGACGGAAGACCTTTTCGGTCGTCCCGATTTGCGGGGTCCAGCCGCAAGTGCTTCCGTCGGTGCCGTCGGGCAGACGCAGCCAGAGAATTAAGGAGTTATTCGTGAGACTGAGATCGAAGTCAGCATCTTCAGGGTTCACCCTGGTGGAATTGCTGGTGGTTATCGCCATCATCGGCGTGATGGTCGGTTTGCTCCTCCCTGCCGTTCAGGCGGCGCGAGAAGCGGCGCGGCGTATGAGTTGTTCCAATAACCTGAAGCAACTCGCGCTGGCGTCCCACAATTTCCATGACACGTTCAAGAAGTTCCCTTACGGGATGCTTCGGGCAGACGGCACCGGTTGGGGCCACCCGGAATGGGGCACGCCTCAACAGAACCGTCGCTACGCCCTGATGCATCAATTGATGCCGTACTGCGAACAGACCGCGTTCTGGGATAACTGGGACCAAATGAACTTCAACAACAACCGTTTGTCCCACGCCCGCTACGGCGGCGACGGGACGACGATGGACCCTGCCAACGGCACCTCGGCCGTCGGTCAGATCCTTAGCGAAACCCTCCGGTGTCCATCCAACCCCGGTTCGCTGTGGAACATCAGCCACAGCCCGACGGGCAACGGCGTTTACGCCCGAGGTGATTACTTCGGGTGCGCGGGCCAGCGTGGTTATCCCGGATACGTCGATTCGCGTCCCAGCCTCTGGTACCCCTTCGGACCAGGGACCGATTACCCGCGTATTCCGGGAAGCCGTGGCTCTGCCGGTTCGGCCCGTGCCAACGGCATGTTCAGCCGCTGCATCCAGTACGCGATGCGGGACTGTCTTGACGGGACGAGCAACACGGTTCTTCTGGGCGAACGAAGTTACTTCGACCCGTTGTTCGATCAGTGCGGGCCGCTCCGCAGTCCCCCGACGTCGACGATGATGGGGAACTGGGGCTGGGTCTGGTTCGGTGCCGAGGGGAACGTCTTCCTCGGGACGGGTGTTCCGATCAACTTCAAGATCCGGACCTGTGCCGACTTCAACGACCCGCTTCGGTATGACGATCGCATCAACGCGTTCGGTAGCCAGCACCCCGGCGGCTGTGGTGTCGCGATGACGGATGGTTCGGTCAGGTTCCTGAGCGAAAGCATCTCGGCCATCACGTTCAACGCCATGGGCACCCGTGCCGGCAGCGAAGCGATCACCCTCCCGGATTGATCCTGAAGTCCGATCAGGATTTTGCGATCTGCATTTTTCGATCGGTCTCGGCCGATCGTTTCAATTTTGTTCAACGCTCGACCGGCGGCGGACCCCTCCGTCGCCGGTCCTTTGTCTTTGGTATCTTAAGTCCCCCAAAACGATTCGCCCCCTCAGGTTCGAAAGGCTTCGCATGAGATCGCAGATGTTGTTGGTCAGGTCGCTCTGTCTGGTCGCCCTCGCGGCGATCGTCGGTTGTGAGGCAAAACCGAGTGTGGCACCCGTGACCGGGGTGATCAAGCTCGGCGATAAGCCGCTCGAATTCGTGCAGGTCGAATTCTGGCCCGATAGCGGTATCCGATCCTTCGCAAAGACCGACGCCACCGGAAAATATGAACTCCAGACCGATGACCGAAAGGCGGTCGGGGCTATCCCCGGTGTCCACCGCGTCGTCCTGAAAGACACCTGGCACATGCAAGATGATTACATCGGCGAAGGTGGCGATTGGGTCGACATGTCGAAAGGCCGCAAGGCGAGGATCTCGTCGAAGTACTACGATGCCCTCAAGACCCCCCTCTCGGTCACCGTTAAACCCGGCGAACCGAACACCTTCGACTTCACCGTCGATCCGCTCGGCAAGTGATCAGAGGGGATTCCCCTTCGAGTCTCGCAATTTTCTCCCCCGCGAGCGGCTGATGCCAATTCACCGCTCGCCAAAGCCCTCTTCCCATCGCAACGCGGCCTGACGTCGCCCTTCGATCTCTTCTCGAAGCTTCGAATCTTTCGTCGCCACATAAATTCGGTCACGGCTCGCGAGATCCGATACCTTGACCATCCCCCCTTCCCATCGCCAATCGACCTGGTGAATCCCTTCCGCGTCGACCCGAAAGACGTCTGTCGGTTCGGCCAGTGCCGCCGGCAGTTCGAATTCGAACTTCGCTTCACGCGGCGGACCGAAGACGAATTCCAACTTTTCGTTGTCGATCCCATAGGCGGTATCCAGCGCGAATAGCACCGCCCCCTGTGGGCCGATGATCGACGCGAGTTCCCAGTCGGGCCCCCCAGAGGCCTTGGGCAACCGCCGAAAACGGTAGGCATCGCCGCGCAAGTAAAGCGGTTCCAGCATCCGGATCTCCCTGCCTATCAGCCGCATCGCCTCATGCGTGTCCGGGAATCGATCCAGCGACGGCTTGCTCAGGTTGAACCAATAGAGCGACGTGACCCGAGACGCGAGGGCATGCATCGCTTGCGATCGCAACTCGTCGGCGTTGGGTGACCGTCGCTGACGAGTCTTTCCTAACCAAAAACCGCCGCCCCAACCGTCATGTGGCCCTTGCGACCAGACCGCACAGGGCATCGGCCGATTCAGTTCGCGCAGCGACCGACAAAGGTTTCCGATCGTCTCTAGCGGGGCCCCCCAAGTGATCCGCCCTTCGCCCCACCGGTCATACAGACGCCACGAATCGGCCGCCGGCGCGACAACCCGGTACGCGTCGAAATGCGGGTAGTCTGACAACCCCGCGTAAAATCTCCACACCCGCTCCTCGCTGTGGGTCACCGAGGTCGCCAGCGGTGAGCTTCGGTAGGGAACGAGTTGGTCGAAGACGTCTTGGGGCGGGACCGGCTTTCCCCCGCCGTACTGCGGCTCGCCAAGGAACTCGACGGCATGCACCGTTGCCAGCTCAGCCGGTTGCGACCAACGCTCTGTCGGCCACAGGCGGTGGAATCGCTTCAGCGGGTTCCGCTGCATGATTTGCGGCTGGTCGCTGTATCCTTTCGCCTCTTCGTAATGGGCCGTGTTGATGTGCATGCTCGACAGCAGGTCGAGGAAATCATTCCGCACGATCGCCGCCCCCGACTCGTCGCGGACATCGGCCTCGCGCCACTTTCCTTCGGAATCAAAGATCCACCCACCGCTGATGTCGAACGATTCTCGCTTGACCTTCAGGTGGGCCCAAAGCGGTTTCTGATCGGTCTCGATCTCGATCGCCGCATAGCTGAGCGGCAGCTTCTCCGTATCGATCTCAAAAAACCCGTGTTCCCCTCCGAGGACTTCGACGTCGATCTCCCGCTTTGCCCCCGGCCACAGGACTTGCCAGCTC
>JBEIRZ010000086.1:0-15539 GCA_040375695.1 Planctomycetaceae bacterium | reverse complement strand
CGCGATCCCGCTGTTGGCTCAATGGGAAGTGCTGAAGCCCGAGACCCAGGCCCGTTGGTTCTTGATCACGACCTCGCCATTGATCGCCGCCGCGGCGTTGTGGTTCGCCTGTGCCGCCTACCTCCGAAAGCTCTTTCGCGAAGTCCGCGGGATCGATGCGGAAGACTCTTTGTCACGACGCTTCGTCCTGTGGAAGGAACAGGCTTGGGGCGGTGACGAAGATGTCGATAGCGAAGAGGACGAGGCACCGACCAAGGGGGCCGCGAAGAATGACAAGTCGACGAAAGTCCCATCCGCAAAACCGGCCGATAAGCCCGTACCGTCACGCGTGACTACAAATGTAGTCAAGAAGAAATCCGAAGGGGATCAAACCGACGGGGATGGTGAAGGATCGGCCGAAGAGGTCGCCGCATCGACAGGGCGGGGTTGGTTCCGATTCGGATTTTTGCGGCGAGGTCGCAAGGTGCAGGATGCCGGTGAAGGGGCGAGTGCCGCAGCGGCAACGTCCGCGGCATCGGGCACCGTCGCCGCCAAGGGCCCAGCCCCGAAGGAGACGAGCTCGAAGGAGACGACCCCGAAGGAGACGATCGCAAGAGACTCAGGCTCCAAGGGCCCGGCTGTCGGGAGCGACCCGAAATCACAATCGGCCGCCAAGCCAACAGTTCCCGTGTCGACGCCCAAAGCCGCTGCGAAATCATCGGAGGGCGAGGATCGCGGCGCGGGTGATGCGGCGTCGGGTACGGTGCGGCCGAAGCGAAATTGGTTCGGCTGGCTGCGGCGCGGCAAGGCCCCCGGCGATTCGGCCGCGGAGGGTGATGCTCGGGGTGACACCAAGGTGAATGTGTCGGCTGGTGCGTCGGCCGCGCGAAGCGTACCGGGTAACGGGGCGACAAACGTTTCGGCAAACCGCATGGGAGGAAACGCCGCTGCGTCCGCACCCAATGCGTCCGCACCCAATGCGGGTGCTTCGAAGGGGCCGCTCGCGACCGCGATGAGGCCGGGGGCAACGGGTGCGACTTCGCAAACCGCTTCAGGTGCGGGCCCGTCGAATCAGCAGCCGGGTGCGGAGGGCGAATCGGCGCCCGGTGGTGAGAAGCGAAAGTGGTTCGGCGGTTGGTTCGGGAAGAAATCGAAAACGGAGGGTGCGGGCGACAAGGATGGCACGCCGGGCGATGAGAAGAAACCGGAGACCGCCGCGAAGCCGTTGTGGCGCGGGCCACTTCCCAAGCCCAAGCCTGACGATGAGCAGTTGCCTGATTTCCGACCGATCGAGAATTCGGCCGACGACGATGACGACATGGACGACGATGGGGACGACAATTCGTCGCGGATGAGCCGCGCCGACAAGAAACGGCTGCGGCGTGAAATGCGTCGTGGGGGGAATGCCGCTTAGGCGTTTTGCTTCATGAACGCGAGGGCGTCGCTGGCCAGGGTCATCTCGTCTTTGTACATCCGTCGCCAGATCTTGGTGGCGGCGGCGATTTCGGGGAGTGCCAACCCGAAGGCTTCGACGACCATCCAGCCGTCGTAGCCGACCTCTTTGATCGCGTCAAAATTCTTTTGCCAATTGACGCCCCCTTGGCCAGGGGTGCTGCGATCGTTTTCGCTGATGTGGATGTGGAACAGCTTATCGCCGCCGGCCTGGATCGAACTGCGGACGCATTTTTCTTCGATGTTGGCGTGGAAGGTGTCGTACATCATCCCGCAGGCGGGGTGGTCGACCGCGTGAACGAACTGGGCGGTATCGGCGCCGCAGTTCAAGAAGTAGCATTCGAAGCGATTGAGCCATTCGACGGCGAGTTTGACACCGACTTGGCCGGCGTATTCGGCGGTTTGCCGCATCGAATCGATCCCCCACTTCCATTCGTCGGCGGTGCGGCCGGCGCCGGAGAAAAAGCCGAGGGCGGAGTGGAAGGGGCCGACGAGCGTTTCGACACCGGCGGCGGCGCAGACGTCGAGGGTCCGTTTGTTGTTTTCGACACCGAGTTTGCGAATCGCGGGGTCGGGCGAGATCGGGTTGTCGGCCTCACCGCGGATCGTGACGGCGGTCCGGCCCAGCCCGACGTCATCGAGCATCCGGCCGATGGCGGCGTAATCGAGATCGAGATTGAAGATCGGCAGTTCGACGCCGTCGTAGCCGACCTTGCGGAGCTGTTCGATCACCGGAAAGAGCGAATCGGTGACTTCGCCGGACCAGAGCAACAGGTTCATGCCGTACTTCATGACTTCGATTCCGGGAGGAGGGTGTCCGAGGTAAAAAGGATGGTAGGGGGAGGCGGTGGTGTCAGGAGCGCGTCGCAGCGATCGGCGATGACACGACGGGCGGCCGGGAACCAGGAGTCGAGCCGGTTCCCCAGTGCGGGCAAGCCGACGCGCTGCATCACCTGTTCGAGGCGGAACAGAAGTTTGTCGTCATCGAGATAATCGTACAAGAACCGGAGTTCAAGAAAGCGGTTGATCCAGCGGATGAGCTGTTCGGTGGGGCGGCGGGCCATGCGATTGACCGCCGCCTGGACCCTTTCGGGTGCGACCGTCGCGATCGCCGCATAATACCGCTGGGCGATCGACGGGTCGCGCTCGATCAGCGTCGCGTCGATCAGGATTTCGACGAGGATGTGACCTAAGAAGCTGGGGCGGAACCCTTCGTCGCCCGGGAGCCGATCGCGGAGTTCGACGGCGAAACGGAGGCTCAGCTCGGCGAAGTCGCGGGTCTCGTGAAACCAGCGGTCGTCTTCGAGGTGGCGGAGGACGCCCATCGCCACGCCACGTGCCGAAGGGTCTTCGTCATCGGACAGCGCCGCGGCGCCACGTCCGGGGACGCGGACCTTGCGATCGACCACCGACAGCCAATCGGGGACGGAGGTGCCTGCCAGGACGTAGGGGTCGTCATCGAGACAACCGAGGGCGTGGGAAAGGTAATTCATGGTACGGTCGCGAAACGATTGAAGGCGAGCGACGCTCGGTTTGCCGCGAGCGATGCCCCGATTAACGCGAGCGATGCCCCGATTAACGTGAGCGACGCTCGGGCGATCGGGCGTGGTTCACCAAGCGATACGGCTCCCTTCGAAGACGGGGCCTTCGACGCAGGTCCGTTTGTAATCCCAGGGGCCGTCGGGGGTTTCACGGACCATCGCGACGCAGGAGAAACAGATCCCGATGCCGCAGGCCATGGGGGTTTCCATCGAGACTTCGCAGGGGATCGACCGTTCGATGCAACCTTCGGCGATTTTTTGCATCATCACTTCGGGGCCGCAGGTGACGACGCGGACGGTGCGGTTGGGGTGATGGCCCTGCTGCGAATCGAGCCCGGCGAAGAGGAGCTCGGGGACGCGATGTTTGGAACCGATCGAGCCGTCATCGGTGCAGAGTCGCACGTCGAGGCCGGCGGCGCAGAAGTCGGCGACCCCTGCGAGCAGATCGGCGGTGCGGGCCCCGTAGACGATCTGTACCGCCTTGGCCCAACCGCTGGGACGTTGGATCGCCTCGGCCTCGTCGGCTTCGGCGCGGCTGCCGTAAGCCCGCGAGCCGAGTGCTTCGCGGGCGAGCATCAACATCGGCGTTTGCCCGACGCCGCCGGCGGCGATCACCAACAGGTCGCAGGGGGTGGTCGAAAAGCCGTTCCCCAGCGGCCCCCATACGGTGACCGGTGTCCCGGGGGCGGCTTCGGACATCGGCGTGGTGAAGGCCCCTTTGCGGACGAAGACGAGGTCGATCCAGCGGGGCATTTCGGACTCGTCGTCGATGACGTCCCAAACGGCGAGCGCCCGGCCGATCAAGGGTGAGGTCCGGTTCGCGAATCGGATCATCACGAATTGGCCTGGGACGACGCGGGCGGCGATCCGCGGCGCGGCGACACGGATCCGGTAGGTGTCACGAGCGATCCGGACGACCTGTTCCAGGTGTGTGTCGCAGCAATCGATATGATCGGCGTAATGGGGTTCGTGGTGCGCGGCGTGACAGGGGGCGTCGATCGCCGGGTCACCGTGGGGATGGGGATCATTCATCAAGAATCTCGAGCGCTTCCGCGACGATTGGCCCGTCCGCCCGGGCGTTTACCGGGGGCGGATTTTCGGGAAGGGGTTTTGCTGGTGATCGCTCTGCCGGTGGTGCGTTTGCTCGCGTCTCGCTTGCCGGTGCCGCTTTTGCCGGTGACGCTTTTGCCGGACGCAAACTTTTTGCCTGCTGCAGGTTTGCCTCGAACCGACGACCCGGATCGGACCGGCGGGCGGGGACGTTTCCGCGGCGGTTGGTCGGCGGACGGTTGGTCGATCGAATCGAAGCCCGGTTCGGCGCCGGCGGATTCGATGCGGGACTTTTTAAGGCGAGCATTTCCGGTTGGGGCTTGGCCCCTGACAGGAGGCTTGCGTTTCCCTTTCGCGCCACCGGGAGTTGCCAGGGGCTTTGCCTGTGCCGCGGGCCTTCTTTCGGGGCTTGTCCGGCCTTCGGGGCTTGTCCGTCCGTCGGGGCTTGTCCGTCCGTCGGGGCTTGTCCGGCCTTCGGGGCGGGGTCGACGCGGTTTGTCGGCACCTTTGGGCCTCGGTCGGATGATGCGGTTTTCTTCTTCGTCGTCGGCGGACCGCAGGTTCAGCGGTTTGTCGCGAGCGGCGGGTGGGGAATCAGAACCGATGACGGCGCCGACCCGATTTTGGCGCATTGGGAAGGGGAATTCGGATTCGGCGGGGCTTTTGCGGACGCGAGGCTTTGCGCCGAGGGCCGCGGATGGGGCCGCTTGGCCGCGGGGGACGGGTGGTCGGGAGCTTCGTTTCGCCGCTGGGGCTTTTTGGGGGGCTTTGCGGGTGACGCGTCCTTTGGCTCCGGCGGTTTCTTGGGGCGCATCGGAGGATTCTGCCGATTCGGGACTCGAGGCGGGTTCGCCGCTTTGGAGTCGTTTCAATTCTTCGTGGGTTACGCGGCGGGAGGCCCCGGTCGGCAGGTCGGCGAGCCTCAGCGGTCCGATGGCGATCCGTTTGAGCGTCATCACCTTGTGGCCCAGTCGTGCCAGGATCCGCCTGATCTCGCGGTTCTTCCCTTCTTTGAGGGTGATCTCGAGTTCGGTCGATTTGGAACGGACCTTCAGCACCTTGGCCCCTTCGACGCGGACGACCCCTTCGGCGATGTAGATCCCTTTCCGCATGTCGCGAAGCGATTCGGCGGTGACGTTGCCGGCGACGGTGACGCGATAGACCTTGGGGACTTCGAACCGGGGGTGGGCGAGCCGTTGGGCGAGTTCCCCGTCGTTGGTCAGCAGGATCAGCCCTTCGCTGGCACGGTCGAGCCGCCCGACGGGGAAGACGCGTTCGCCGGGGGGGACGAGGTCGATCACGCGGGGCCGCCCTTCGGGGTCGGAATTCGTCGTCACCACGCCGGGCGGTTTATTGACGAGGAAATAGACGAGCCGCCGCGTCTTGAGCTGCGACCCGTCGACATAGATCTTCGATTTCCCCAAGACGACGGTCGTCCCGAGTTTGTCGATGATCTCCCGGTCGACCTCGACGCGTCCTTCGAGGATCATCTCTTCGCATTGGCGACGGCTGCCGAAGCCTGCGGCGGCGAGCGCCCGTTGCAGGCGGATCGGGCGGGTCGACGGGTCCGCGCCATCGTCGCTGTTGGCGGCGGCGTTGGTCGCGGCTGCGGGTGGTTTCGAGCGTTTTGCCATGGGGACGTTTCGCCGTGTCAGGATGATGCCACGGGAACGGGATGCCGGTTGGGGGTTGGGTCGACTGAAGGGGCCGTTTGGGATACCCCTCTGGGGCGGTCGCGGTCGCGCGATCACACACCGGTTACCCTACCAGAAGCGGCCGATTTCCGCGACGGCTTACCCCGCTTCGGCCACCCCATTGCGGTGACTTTCGGGTAAACTGGGGCCGTGGATTCGTCCTGTACCGATCGATCCGATATACCCTCGTCCCGCTAAGATGCACATGCAACTGCTCCTCTTCGTACCCGCGGTCGTTGATCCATCAGGCGTTCTTTCGGGACCCGACGGCTTGCTGGGACAACAGGTCGCGAACCCTGCGGGGTTGTTCGTGATCGCCGTCATCGTGCTGTTGATGCTGGTGTTGTCGGTCGGTTTCGTCTTTGCCAAGTATTTCGGGCTCTGGATCCAATCGATCCTGACGGGGGCCGACGTCACCATGCTCGACCTGATCGGGATGACGTTTCGCAAGGTCAACGCGGCGTCGATCGTGCGGAGCAAGATCATGGCCACGCAGGCGGGATTGGTCGACCCGGAGCTGACGAGCCGGGCGCTCGAAGCGCACGACTTGGCGGGGGGGAATGTCCAGCAGGTGATCCGCGCGTTGATCGCGGCCAAGAAGGCGAAGACGATTTCGTTGACGTTTCGCGAGGCGACGGCGATCGACTTGGCAGGACGCGACGTTTTGGAATCTGTCCAAACGAGCGTCTATCCGAAGGTGATCGATTGCCCGCCGCGCGGTTCGACCAAATCGACGCTCGATTCGGTCGCTAAAGACGGGATCCAATTGATGGTCAAGGCCCGCGTGACGGTTCGGGCCAACCTGCAGCAATTGATCGGTGGTGCGACCGAAGAGACGATCATCGCGCGGGTCGGCGAAGGGATTGTGACCGCGATCGGTAGCGCCGAAAGCCACAAGACGGTGCTCGAAAACCCCAACGTGATCAGCGAAACGGTGCTGAAGCGGCGGCTCGATTCGCAGACCGCTTTCGAAATCGTCTCGATCGACATCGCCGACATCGACGTCGGGGCGAACATCGGCGCGAGGTTGCAAGCCGACCAGGCCGAGGCCGACACGCAGGTCGCCCGCGCCGCCGCCGAAGGGAAACGTGCCAACGCGGCCGCCCAAGAGCAGGAGATGGTCGCCAAGATCGAAGAGAGCCGCGCGAAGCTGGTCGAATCCGAAGCGAGCGTCCCCCAAGCGATGGCGGATGCCTTCCGCACCGGCAAGCTGAGCATCAACGATTACTTCAAAATGAAGAACATCATTTCCGATACCGAAATGCGAACCGCTTTGGCCAAGGGGGCGGCCCCCGCGCCAACCACCAAGGCGAGGCTGAATTAACCCCCACCCCACCGAGCTATGGACAAGCCGAACCTTTCGTCACGTTTATCACCCAATCCCCCGCATCGCGATCAACCGTGTGGCGATCAACTGTGTGGTGTTAGGCGTAGCGTCTCTTTTTTGAAATCGCTCGCCCCCCTGTTGTGCCTTTGTTTGGCAGCCCTGCCATCGATCTTTTGTTCGGCCCCGCTGGTGGCGATGGCGGACGAGGTCAAAGGGGACGGTGCGGGTGCCGTCCGAGCGGACAACGACCCGCTGGCGATTTTTGCCCACGACAATTTGGTGGCCTGGTGCATCGTCCCGTTTGACGATCGCGAGCGGACCCCGGTCGAGCGCAGCGAAATGCTGAACCGGTTGGGGCTGAAAAAATACGCTTACGATTATCGCGCGAACCACATCCCGACGTTCGATGCGGAGATGGAAGCGATCAAGAAGCACGGGATCGAGTTGACCGCGTGGTGGTTCCCGACCGACATCAACGACGAGGCGCGTCTGATTTTGGATGTGCTGAAGCGGCACGGGATCAAGACCCAGCTGTGGGTGACGGGCGGGGGTGGGCCGACGGCGTCGCCGGAAGAGCAGCGGGCGCGGGTCGTCGCGGAAGCGGCGCGGATCCGGAGGGTCGCCGAGGCCGCGGCCCAGATCGGTTGCCGCGTTTCGCTTTACAACCACGGCGGGTGGTTCGGCGAACCGGAAAACCAGATCGAGATCATCCGCGAATTGAACCTGCCCAACGTCGGCATCGTTTACAACCTGCACCACGGCCACGACCACATCGATCGGTTCGCCGAGCTGCTCGAAAAGATGCAGCCGTACCTCGATTGCTTGAACCTGAACGGGATGGTCGCACAAGGGGACAAGGTCGGCAAAAAGATCCTGCCGATCGGTGACGGCGACCGCGAATTGGGGCTGCTGCGGGTGATCCGCGACAGCGGTTATCGCGGCCCGATCGGGATTTTGAACCACACGCAGGAAAACGCCGAAACGCGGCTCACCCAAAACCTCAAGGGGCTCGATGGGTTGGTCAAACGCCTTCGCGACGAGGCGGCCGGCGCGAAGCCGCCCGCAGGTGCACAGCCGGACGCGACGCAGCCGGAAGGAACACAGCCGGAAGGGGCCGACGACGCGGCTTACAGCCAAGCGAAGGTCGACGAGCTGTTGGCCGACGCCCGCAATCATGGCGATGCGGCGCGGGGGGCCGCGGTCTTCGCCTCGGCGAAGTATGCCTGTTTGAACTGTCACAAGATCGGGTCGGTCGGTTCGGCGATCGGTCCCGAGTTGACGGGGTTGTCGTCCAAGCGGCCGTTCGAACAGATCGTCGAGGCGGTCTATTGGCCCCAGCGGACGGTTGCCCCCGAATACCGCACGGTCGCGGCGATGCTGAGCGACGGGCAAGTGATCCGCGGTTATGTCGTCGGGCAAAGCGAGCGATCGTTGACGCTGCTCGATCCCGCCAATCAAATCGCCCACACGTTGCCGCGTGACGAGATCGAGGGGACGCGTGAGGTCGGGTCGTTGATGCCCGAAGGTTTGATGGCGGCGATGACCATGACCGAGCGATCGGACCTGTTGCGGTTCCTGATCGATTTGGGGCGTGAAGGGACGTTGTCGTCGCAGAAAATCGAAGAGACACTTTCGCGGGCCAGGCCCCATACCCACGGCCCTGCGACCTTTCCCCTGGTCCGCGAACCGCTCGATCCCAAACAGTGGCCCAACCACACGGCGCGGATCAACCGCGAGCGGGTGTATGATTTTTACGCGCGGCAAGCGATCCATTTTCGTGGCCAACCTTCGGTCCCACCGCTGCTCGCCGAATTCCCGGGGCTCGACGGACCCCCCAACGGCCATTGGGGGAATCAGGACGAAGAATTTTGGAAAGACAACCGCTGGAACGAAACCGATTTGGGTCCGCTGCTGAGCGGCGTCTTCCACGGCGGGCCTGGTCTGACGGTCCCCCGCGGCGTGTGTGTGATGGTGCCCCAAACGGCTGCGGCCCAGTCGGGGGCATCGGTCGGGACGGGTGACTCGGCTAAGTCGGGTGAATCGGCTAAGTCGGGTGAATCGGCAGCGAATGAGGAAGCGTGGTGGGCGTGCTTCAACCCGCAAACGTTGACCTATGCCGCGGCGTGGAAGGGAAAGTTCCTCGACTTTTCGCCGGTCCGCAGCGGGCTGATCAATGGGCTGAAACCGGGAGGCGCGGTGCAAGCGGTCGACGCAGGGCAAACGGTCGGGGCGGGACAAGCGGTCGGGGCGCCGTTTCGGTATCGCGGCTTTTATCGGCATGGTGATCGCGTCGGCTTTGCCTTCGAATCGGGCGGGGTCGAATACCTCGATGTGCCGCAGCGAGAAGGGGAAGCGTTGCGACCGGTGCGGGCCCCGTTGGCTTCGCACCCGATGGCCTGGATCACGAAGGGGGGGCCGAACCCATGGCCCCAGCGGCTCGAGACGCCGATCGAGGTCGCGTCGGGGGATTCGGCTTATCTGATCGATACGATCCGGTTGCCGCTGGATAACCCTTGGAAAGCGTTGTTCTATGTCGGTGACATCGCGTTTGATGACGACGGGTCGATGTATGTCTGCACGATGCATGGGGATGTCTGGCGGGTGACCGGGATCGATCACCCCTCGACGCGGGCGACGTGGACGCGGTTCGCATCGGGGTTGCACCAACCGCTGGGGATGGTCGTCGATCGGGACGGGATTTTCGTTTTGGGGCGCGACCAGATCACGCGGCTCCACGATTTGAACGCCGACGGGGCCGCGGATTTTTACGAATGTTACAGCTCGGCTTACGAGACTTCCCCTTCGGGGCATGACTACATTTGTGGCCTGCAACGCGACGCGAAAGGGTTTTTCTACACCGCGTCGGGGAATCAGGGGCTGATCCGCATCACCCCGGACGGGAAGGGGGTCGAGGTTTTGGCGACGGGGGTCAGGAACCCCGATGGGCTTGGGCTTTATCCCGATGGCGCGGTGACGGTCCCGAATTCGGAGGGTAATTGGGTGCCGTCTTCGATGGTCGGTTTGGTGCTCCCTGGCAAGCCCGCCCACTTCGGTTACATGGGGGTGAAGGGAGACGAATTGCCGACACTGCCGATGGTTTACATGCCGCGGGCGCTCGACAATTCGAGCGGCGGTCAGGCCTATGTCGCCGACGATCGGTGGGGGCCGATGAAGGGTCAGATGATCCATTTTTCGTACGGCGCGGCGTCGCATTTTTTGCTGCTGCGAGACGAGGTCGATGGGGTGGCCCAAGGGGCGATGGTGCCGTTGGTCGGTGATTTTTTGTCAGGGGTCCATCGCGGCAAGTTTCGGCCGCAGGACGGGCAGTTGTACGTCGGTGGTGCGAAGGGGTGGGGGAATTACGCCGTCGAGGACGGGAATGTGCAGCGAGTGCGATACACGGGGCGCCCGTTTCAGGCCCCGATCGGGGTGCATGTTCATGAGAACGGCGTGTGGCTCAAGTTCGCCCAGAAGCTCGACCCCGACTGTGTCGCTGACCTGTCGAAGCACTTCGCCCAGGTGTGGAATTATCGCTATGGCCCGGGATATGGGTCTCCCGAATATTCGCCATCGCACCCTGCGACACCGGGTCACGATCCGTTAAGCATCGGATCGGTGCGACTGCTTGCCGGAGGTGACACGTTGTTCGTCGAGTTGCCCGACCTGCAGCCTGTCAATCAGTTGCACCTGTACTTGCAAACCTCACCCGACGCCGCGACGCAAATTTTCGTGACGGTCAATCGGATGGATCGGCCGTTCGCCGATTTCGAGGGGTATGTCGCGAGGCGCAAGGAGGTCCTTCCGCACCCGATCGTCCAGGACGTCATGTTGGCGACGCGCTCGATCCCCAACCCGTGGCGTCAACCGATCGATGGGGCACGCGAGGTGCGGATCGAATGCACCAGTTCGCTGTCGTATGCCACGCCATCGTTTCGGGCGAAGCCGGGGGAAGCGATCAAGCTGACGCTGGTCAATCCGGACGTCGTGCCGCACAACTGGGCGATTGTCGCGCCGGGGTCGCTCGAACGGATCGGCAATTTGACCAACCGGTACATCGCCGACCCCGAGGCGCCGCTGCGGCATTACGTCCCTGATTCGCCAGAGGTGTTGGCGTACACGGACATCGTGTTGCCCAAGGGGGAGTTTTCGATCCATTTTCGGGTCCCGGACAAACCCGGCAGGTACCCTTATCTGTGCACTTTCCCGGGGCACTGGTCGGTGATGAACGGGGAGATGGTCGTCGAGCCCTGACCCGCACGCGGTGTCATGAGCAGTGCATAAGTTGTTGCCAGGCAAGGACTTGCGTTTTTGGGCGTGGTTTTTTGTCGACATAATGCGAGTTGTCGATGGCGTCATTGGCACGGCGGGCCGGGTGGTTGGGGTGGTCGGTTTTGGAGGGTGAGGTTCGGTTCCGGGACGGGGATGGCGGAATCGCCCCCGAAATAGGCAGCGGAATAGGACTGCCAAGCGACGAGAATCTCGTTAATCTGTTGGACCGTCCAAAGCGGTCGAATGGTCGTTCGCTTCGTCGTCCGACTGTCGGTTTGCTTGAGAGTTTCTGCGGACTGCCCAGAGCGGCAATGGCTGCCTGAGGCAGTGGGGAACGCGTCGGTTTTTAGGACTTATTTCTGCCACCTTCATTCAGTACAGAGTCATGTCGAAGCGTCGAGGTTCCGAGTACGCCGGTTTATCGGTCGCCATCATCACGCCGTTCCGAGACGGCGAAGTCGATTACGCGAAGTTGGCGGAGCAGATCGATTTTCAGATCGCCGGTGGGACGACTTGCATCGTCCCGGTGGGGACGACGGGCGAGTCGCCGACGTTGTCGCACGATGAGCACGAACGGGTGATCGCCGAGGTGATCCAGTTGGTCGCCGGTCGGGCGAAGGTGATGGCGGGTACGGGAAGCAACAGCACCGCCGAGGCGTTGCGATTGACCAAGCGTGCCGAGCGGGAGGGTGCGGACGCGACGTTGCAGGTCGCGCCGTATTACAACAAGCCGACGCAGCGGGGGATGTACGAACATTTCAAGGCCGTCGCCGAAGCGGTGTCGATCCCGGTTTGCGTTTACAACATCCCGGGGCGGACGGGGAAGAACATCGAGATCGACACGATCGTCAAGCTGGCGGGCGTGCCGGGGATCACGATGGTCAAGGAAGCGACCGGGTCGCTCGATCAGTGCAGCGGCGTGTTGGCCGCGACCGATTTGACGGTCCTGTCCGGGGACGATTCGTTGACACTGCCGATGATGGCGGTGGGTGCGGAAGGGATCATTTCGGTGGTCGGGAATGCGGTACCGAGCGACGTGGCGGCGATGGTCCGTGCGGCGCTCGATGAAGACTATGTGACCGCTCGGAAGCATCACCACAAGCTCTTCCCGCTGTGCCGCGACATGCTGTCGTTGGCCACCAACCCGATCCCGATCAAGGCGGTGATGAGGTTGCTCGGCCGGGACACCGGCGAGCTGCGGTTGCCGATGACCGCACTGGAACCCGAGTTGGAATTGAAGCTGATCGAGACCTTGAGCGATTACGGTTTGATCGATTCGCATCAGGGCTTGGCCGCGGCGCGGTGAAAGCGGCCGCGATCGCCGGATAACGCTGGGCTGGCGTGCCCCAGCGTTGTCGGTCTGAGCGTAAGCGGTAGCCTCAGCGTTCTGGGCGTTCGACCCAAGGGATGCGGGGGGCGTTCTTGACGAGTTGGTCGAGGAAAGCGGCGATCTTGGTCACGGTGTCAGGGACGTCGCTGACGAGTTGTTTTCCGGTCAGCGATGACTTGACCGGCGAGAGGGCCAGCCCGACCGGTTCGCCGCGGGTGATCCGTTTCTTGGCCGTTTCGAGTTTTTTGACGAGTCGTTCGGCGTCGCCCAGGTGGGGGCTTTCGTTACCGACGACGATCAGGAACGGCAGGGTAGCCAGGAGCGGGTCGTTGAGGGCGTCTTCGAGCGAAACCCCTTTGTGGCTGCGTCGCGGGGAAACGAGGACCATCGCTTTGACATCTTGGCCCTGTTTGATCGTCCCGGTGCTGGGGAAATTGAGGTCGCGCATCGCCCATTGTCCGGCGATGACGGCCCCTTCGCCGATGCCGACCATCGCTAGAGCGTTGAGGTTCAGGCGTTCGGCGTTGTTTTCGAGGACGAGGAATTTTTTGACCGCTTCGAGGTCGCCGGTGATGGTGGCCAAGACATCGACCTTGGTCATTTTGTTGAGGTCGACTTTCGATTTCTCGGTTGTCGCTTGGGGGCGGCTGGCCCCGTGGCCGCGGAGGTCGGGGACGATCACGGCGCACCCCAGGTCGGAGAGTTTTCGGACCAGACCGGCGTAGGCGCCGGCTTGGCTTTCGAACTCGTGCACAACGATCACGGGGATCGCTTCTTTGCCGACGGTCGAGGGGAAGTAATAGGCGCGGATTTGAACGCCGTCGGCGGTGACGAGGTCGAGCGGCTGCATCGGCGGTTTTTCTTTTTTCTTACCGGCATCGGCGGCTCCGGCGGGCGGCTTGGCCCCCGCGGCTGGCGGTTTGGCACCTGGTGCGGCGGGGTTGGCACCTGGTGCGGCGGGGTTCACGCCGGCGGCCGGTTTGGGGCCCGGTTGTTGTGCGGGGGCGACCGGTCGGGCGGCGGGTGGGGCGGCTTTGGGGGGCTTGGCCGGTGGGGCTTGTTGTGATCGTGCCGTGCCGATGGTCGGTCCCAACAGCAACGCCGAAACGAGAGTCGTGCGGGCGAAGATCCTTGGGAGGGTGAAGTTCGCGGCCGGTGAGGTCCAGTGGGTCAATAGCGAGGTGCGCATTCCGATCCCGATGGGGCGTGGTGAAGAGTCGGCGTGGGGAGGTTGGGTCTTTTTGTCTTCCCCTATGGCTAGGCGACGGGCGGCTTAGCGACCGGGGTTGAAGGGCTCCCTTTGGATGCATCCTAAACGTGGTTCTGGTGGGGGTCAAATTGGCTTGGCGGAAGGGACCTTTTCGAGCACCAGGACGGTGTCGACCAAATCGTCGTCGGGGGTTCGGGGCGAGTCGATGTCGTAATCGAAATCGAAGATCCCGGCGATCTGGAGCTCGGGGACGTTTCGGACGGTCGCGAGGAGTTGTCGGATCGTGTAGAGCCGTAGGGGGAAGCGGCTGCGGCAGCGGATGGGAGGGTGTTTTGGGCGGCGGGCGGTCAGCAGGACTTCGAGTTGTTCGAGCCGTTTTCGGCGATCGAAATCGGTCACGCGTAAGGTGACGTTGACGGTCGTCGATCCGTGGTGGGCCCGCCAACGTTCGGTGCAATCGGGGTCGGCGTCCAGGGGGATGGCATGCAGCCCGAGGATGTAGATCCCCCCTGGAAGGAGGTGCCCTGCGACCGAGCGGAGGTGAGAGCGAGCGGCCGTTTCGCTCGTCAGGTGCCGAAAGGTGTTGAAGGTGCAAAAAGCGGCGTCAAAGCGGTCGGGGAGGTCAATATCGGTGAAATCGGCCCGCAAGATTTGGGCATGGAGCCCCCGGCGGGCGAGGCGGCGGCGGAGGTAATCGAGCGACGGTTGGCTCAGATCGATCCCGGTCATTTCGAAGCCGAGGGCGGCCATCGCGGCGACGAGCCGGCCGCTGCCACAACCCGGTTCCAGCACCCGCCGGACGGGGCGCTGGGCAAACCGCCGGAAGGCTTCCTGGAAAAATGCGACTTCGGCCGCCGTCTCGTCACGGAAGACCATGTCGAAATATTGCGGATAGTCGTACCAATTGGCGAATTCGCGCAAGCTTTTCGGGCGGTTCATGATTCAACCAGGATTGCGGTAGCCAGCGGCTGGCCGACCGTTCATAATCATCAAAATCGGTGGGTGGTAGAGAAAATCCATTGCCCGCTTCCCTCCTCCCTCCTAGCACCAACGTGCCTCGGACGACGACCCGCTTGTTGTAGCAGCCATTGATGAACACTTACAGCATCGACTACGTCGACGACCTCTTCGTCCAATATGTCCGTGACCCCGAAAGCGTTTCGGAGAGTTGGCGGAAGTACTTCGAGCAGTTCCTGATTACCCATGGTGCTTTTGACGAGGGGTCGGAAGGGGACTTCCTCGGAGAGGGTAGCCCGGTAGTGACATCTGCGCAGGCGGCCGATGCGAGGGCGGCCGATGCGAGGGCGGCCGATGCGAGGGCGGCCGACGCGGGTGCTGGCGGGAATGGCACGAGTGACGGTCGCGTCGGGGGTGACGCCGGGGCCGCTGGCAAGTCGCAGCAGACGGACAAGCTGTTGTGGGCGGCCCGCATGCAGGATCGCGTCGACCAGTTGGTTCGCGAGTACCGCGTTCGCGGTCACCTCGTCGCCCAGCTCGACCCGCTCGGTTTGACCCGGCACGGGACGGCGGAGCTTAGCCCCGAGGCGTACGGGTTGCGGGAATCGGACCTGGGCCAGACGCTCGAAGCGTCGTCGCTGGCGAACGTCCGAGGCGGGACCTTGCGCGATATTCTCAACCGGCTCAAGAACACCTATTGCCGCAGCATCGGTGCGCAGTTCATGCACAT
>JBEIRZ010000263.1:0-6453 GCA_040375695.1 Planctomycetaceae bacterium | reverse complement strand
GCTCTTTAGACCGTCTTGTTCCTGAGAAGGTCGAATGCCTGATCAATCTTGGGCCTGATCAATCGAAGGCGAAGACGCTGTGATAGGCCGCTGATTTTTCGAAGTAGTCGAACATCGCGGCATAGAACGGGTGACCGCCCAGGGTAGCGCTGTCGCCGATCACGATCAGCTTGCGCCGGGCTCGGGTCAGCGCGACGTTGGTCCGCCGGGTGTCGCTGAGGAAGCCGATTTCGCCCTGCGTGTTGCTCCGGACCAGCGTCACGATGACGACCTCTTTTTCGCGCCCTTGAAAGCCGTCGACGGTGTCGATTTCCAGGCCGTCGATGTCGAGCCGATCGCGGAGGAATCTGGCCTGCGCCGCGTAGGGGGCGATGATCGCGATCTCGTTCGGGTCGACACCCGAATCGATTAGTTGGCAGGTCAATTTGATCACCAGTTCGGCCTCGCGCGGGTTCAGCTTGCTTTCGCCGTCCGGTTCGATCTGTTCGTCGTATTCTGCCCCCGCGGTATCGATCAGGTGGAGCGGGCAATCGGTCAGCGGGGTGGTGTCGACCCCTTCGAGTTCGCAGAGCCGATGGTCGCGGACGCTGGCATCGGCGATCAGGCTCCCTTCATAGAACTGGTCGGACGAGAAACGCATGATCGCTTCGTGCATTCGGTATTGGACCGTCAATCGCCTAAAGATCGCCGTCCCTTCCCGTTCGAAGAGGCGTTGCATCAACGAGCGTCGCATCCCTTCGGCGGCGGCCTGGTCGCTCAGGACGGTGGCGGGCAATTGGCAATGGTCACCGGCGAGGACCAGCCGTTCGGCGCGACCGATCGCCTGCCAGACGCTCGCTTCGGTGCTTTGTGCCGCCTCGTCGATCACGACCAGGTCGAAGTTCTCTTGGCCCAACAGCTCTTCGTCGATCGTGGTGGTGGTGCAGATCACGTCGGCCGACTCGACGATCCCGCGGACGATCGAACGTTCGAGCTGACGGATTTGGCCCCGGAGGCGACCGACCTCGGCGAAGGCTTCGCCCCGTTCGCGGCCCGAGACGCGGCGGCCCCCGCGCGAAGCGACGCGGATCAATTGATCGACCTCGCGCCGCATGTCGGCGATGACGTCGTTGGAAGGGTCCGACTCGACCCGTTCGTCGAGCGTGTGCCCGCGGAGCGATTCGAAGACGCGGGCCGGGTGGCCGACGCGGAGGACGTTGGGGAGCATCACCACGAGCTTTTCGAGGATGTTGTCCACCGCGGTGTTCGACGGGGCGCAGGCCAGGACCCGTTGGCCGTCGCGGACCGCTTGATAGATCACTTCGGCGAGCGTCGTCGTCTTGCCGGTGCCGGGCGGGCCGTGCAGGATCGCGATGTCGCGGGCCGACAACGCGAAGCGGACGGCGTCTTGTTGGGGCGGGTTCAGGTCGGTAAAGAACTCGACGTCGCGGGGGTCGCGGAATTCGAACTTGCGCAGCCCCAGCACGATGTCGCGAAGCCTCCCGGCTCGCCCGGTCGCGACGCGGGCGCGGGCCATCGCCGCGAGCTGGCGTTGGCGGGTCGTCTCGTCGGGAGAAAGGTCGAGCCGGAAGCGGGCGGCTTCGGGCCAGCGTTCGGTCGCGACCTGGATCACGCCACCACGGCGCTTGCTGACGACCCCGGGGACGCCTTCGTCGCTGGGGTCTTGGTCGTCGGAAATCACGACCGGTGTCCCGACCTTCAAGCGGTTCATCGGCAGCGGCTGGTCACCCGGCTTGGCGAACTCCAACAGGTAACGTCCCGCCAAGCCGATGTGGTTGTCGCTCATCAGCAGGTTGACGATCGTCTCGCCCGTCCGTTCGACGTCACGCTGATTACGAACTTGCCGGCGCCTCGCCAAGCGGGCCCGTTCGGCTTCGGCTTCGAGGTCAAGCCACCTCGCCAGGACATCGAAGTAATGATCGGGCGACGCGAGCGGGTCGGACGCGACGACCGGTGGGGGCATGATCCCTTGGCCGAACTTGGCGCTTGAATTGCTCCGCTTGCCGCGACCTGCCATCGGTTCGATCCGTTTAGTCTTCATGATGATCTCGAATGCAACGATCTCTATCCTGGCGGATGGGAGTGATCCCTCCAAGGGCACGCATCGGGCGAAAAGGGGTTGGCGGAACGAGACGAAACAGGACCTCTTGCGTCCCGTAGGGTATTTAATGGCGGCTTTTATTCCTCTAGGCCGGCTCGGTGGCGGCCCTTCCGCTTGGATTAAATGCTATGGGCGTCGGCCGCGATCGGTGACTTGGCATCTGATATTCTGCACCGGAACTTCGCCGAATCGAAGCCGAGTGATGAAAAGGCCGCGCGTTCAAAACCGATCCGTATGGCTTGGGTGGGCGACGAATTCGGTTTGCGTTTCGTGAGCAGCGAAGGGACATTCCAACCCGATTGCGAGGATGATCGATGATCAAGCAAACGACGGCAGAGAAGTTGCAGTTGACGCTGGGGTGGAACCGGGAGCTCGCGACGCAGCGGTCGGAGGAGGTCAAGATGAAGGCCTACCTCGATTTCCATTTGGCCGCGGCGAATTTGATGCCCGCGATGGATGACGAGACCGATTCGGCGATGACCTCGTTTTCGCTCGGGATTTTGGAAAACCTTCGCGAGAAGACGAGGCTCCTTACCGGGACGTTGCCGCCGATCGATCAAAGGATCGAGGCCTTTTTGGCGCGGTACTTTGCGGATGTCGTCGGTGGGGCGGCGTTGCGATTGCCCCAGCGGTCTTTGGTGCTCGATCGGCACGGGATGGCGAGGACGTTGAGCCTGCCGATGCGTGGCGACGCCTTTGACAATTCGTTGTTGTCGTCGCGGCGATGTTACAACGGGATCATCAACAACCCGGCGAGCGATCGGCGGACGACGGCGGGGACGTTTCATATTGTTGAGGGGGGCTTACCGATCCCGGGTGACAAGCGGGCGGTCCCCAGATCGGTCTACGCGGCGCTCTTTCGCCACGCGATGAACCCACCGGACGAGTCGCTGGTGCTTCCCTACACCAGCCAGACGAAGCAGCCTTCGAAGACTTGGGTGTCGCTGATGCTGCGTCCGGTCGTGCGACCGGAGGTCCCCGGATATTGCGAAGAGATGTCGATGGAGGTTCGCTTCTTCGCCCCCGGTTCGTTGGTCAGCAACCTCGATTTCGTCGAATCGATCTTCGGCAACGCCGGCGACCCGTTGATACCCGAACATGACGCGGGGTTGGACGCCAGGCACTGGAGCGGGCATACGGGGTGCGTGATCTTGGCACCGCAACTGGTCCATCTGACGAAGAAAGAGCTCGGGTTGCCGCACCACGACCAAGCGACCGAACGTCAGCGGCAAGACGGGATGTGTTACCGCGACGCGGCGGAGCGTTACAACGGCGGGAGTGCCTTCAAGCTGACCTGCCGCGACGATGCGGGGGTCGTCGTGACGCTGATCGCGGACAATTATTACGGTTATTGCAAGAAAGAAGTCAAAACGCAGTTGAGCTATGCCGCCAACCTGATGGGCGGGGTCGAAGAAGAACATGCCGGCGGGGCGGTCGCTTTTCCGTCCTATTCGCTGGGCGACAGTTTCCAGGTCAACAGCCGTCGTTACAACCAGCGGACCTTCGCCGACGTCGCTCGCGATTACGCGTCGTTCATCGACGTCAAACCGGAAGGTTATGGCGTCGACAAGCACGACCCGACGATCTTTTACATCCCCGAGAACGCCTTGGTGACATTGACCCAGCGGTGCGTCCGCTGGAACCAGGGCGAAACCGTCCGCAGCATCCCGCTGAAGCCCGAGCACATTTACATCGCCCCCAGCGGTTACAAGATCCGGTTAGAACGGCACCCCAACGCCCCTTCGTGGCGGCTGATCGGCACCGTCGGCGAGGGGCTGTTTTGTCACAAGCCGTGCACGGTGTCGGGCGGGGGCAAGAGCGAGATCAGCAAGAGCCTTCGTGACTACATGCTGTACGGCCCGATCTTCGTGAAAGAGCTCCAGCCCGACTTCGCCAAGCTCGACGAAATCTTCAATCGCAACTATCAGGACCGGTGGCGGGACGATTACGCGAGTAAGCCCGACTATTCCGTCGAGTCGAGCCGATCGGTCCTGTCGCCGTCACGGAGCCTCGGGAGCGTCATTCAACTGTTGACGCCGTCGCCCGATTACAGCCCGGCCTACAACGCTTGGCTCGAAACGATCCCCGACCATGTCTACGCGATGGCGTTGATCATCAAACGGTTCAGTGAGCCGGGGGTCGAGGCGAATTGGCGTGATCACTTTGGCGTCGACATCGTCAACGGCGCGCCGGGGCACGAATTGAAATATCACGACCGGTCGTTGGTGGGGACGTACCTCCGCGTCGGTTTGGTCGGGAACCAGTGGCGCACCTTTAAGGTTCGTCAGGACTTCATCCCGGCGAGCAAGGTGCAGCGCGAAGACGACATCTCGGTCAGCATCGTTGTCCCCGCCAATCGGCTTTTCACGCCCGAAAGGCCCCACACACCGGAGCGGCCGGGCGTTTTGGGTTCGGCCGTCCTTGCCGCACCCAGTTACAAGTTCGTCGAGAATTGCGAGTATCGACTTTTTCAGCGGCCTGACGACGCGGTCCATCGCGGGCTCGATAAGCAGACCGAAATCGATTTGGCCCGTCCCGGGAATTTTATTAGCAATTTCGAGCCGCTCGACCGCGATCAGGCGTTTGCGATCGTCGATGACGCGATCGATTGCGAAAAGTACTCCGAGCCGATGCGGCAGATGTTGCAATCGAGCGTCAATGCGAAAGCGGGGTATGTCGTCAGCAGCGCCCACCTAAGACAGTTGGAAGACGGGACGCTGAGTAAGAACCCGCGGTACCTGCAAGACCGGCCGGACATGGTCAACACGCGTGAGACGTACGTCGCTTATCGCGGGATGCAGTTGTTCCGCGGTATCCCTGAGGGAGAACCGGTGCACTTGCCGGTCGGGGCGATCCTTTGCGGCCGCCGCAACAACCCACCCGACCCCGCGGCGGGGATCCGTTCGTTGGCGGTTTATAACCCGCTCCATTATCAAGAGCTCCCCGAATTGATCATGGACTTTATTTCGTCGCTGACCGGGAAAAGCCCCAGCACGACGGGGGCCGGCAGCGAAGGGGCGCTCACCAAGGGCCCGTTCAACATGTTGTCGACGACGGCCGATTTGAACACCGCGATCGTCTCGATGATCCTCACGGGATTGGGCGGATTCAGCACCCCGGCCGGTCACATCGGCCCCGATTTCGAAGTCGGCCACGACATCAGCCTGTTGATTCCCGAAGTCTTCTGCCGGATGACGGCCGAGGAACGCGACCCCCAAGCGTTGATCGCCGCCGGGATGTTGGAAAGGCTTTCTGATTTCCAGCACGACGGCAAGACGGTCCTCGCCAGTCGCCTCGGTTATCGCGCGACCGGAAAATTCGTCCGCACGTATTTGGCCCGCGTCTTCGACAACCCGGGAAAGGTCTTCTCGAAAGAAATCCTCATGCCCGAATTGCAAGACATGGGCGCTTACGTCGAAGGGATCCAACAGATCACCGAGGCGCAAGCGCGGGTCGCCAACCGGTATTTCGAAGATGGGACTTATGAATCGGCCTGCCCGCCGCTGCGAGCGCTACTCGACATCATGGCCCATGGCCATCACGAGGGACACGACGCGTCGAGCCCCAAGGTCCGCGAGCTCTTCACGCTCCAGTCGCTGCTGGCGAGCGACTGGTATCGTGAGCGGCTGCAGACGAAGCAATTCCGCGACGTCGAATTTTGGCGCGGGGCCTGTCGCCGGATCGAAGGGTTCCTGGCCGACCCCGATCACCACGACGTCACCAAAGAGCTCGACCTCCGAGGGAGGCTGGACTATGCCGAGCAGCAGCTCGCCAAGGTCACCGCCAACGCCTACCTCGATGAACTCGCCGGGACTTTGGGGGCCGACCCGCTCGCCCCGGTCGACAGCGAAATCGTCCGTTTGGCCTGATCGGCACACTGAGACATGGGTCCGGTTCATCAGGCGAGTTCGCGTGACTACAGGTGTAGTAATTGTGACTACAGGTGTAGTAACAATCGGAATCAGCGGGCGAAGGGAGTTAGCATGGATCTGACGAGGCGGTAGATGATTGAGCAACGTAGTCGATCGATAGGCGATAGGAGATAGAAGTCGCGTCTTTGATCGTCGAATCCTTGCGCGGTCATCAGGATTGGTGTCGATTACGAGTACGAGCACGAGCACGAGCACGATTACGAGCACGAGTACGAGTACGAGTACGAGCACGAGTACGATTACGAGCACGAGCACGAGCACGAGCACGAGCACGAGTGCTTTGAGCCAGCATCGACGGGCGTTACCAGATCACGCCGGTGCCGATCATCAGGCCGACGAGATTGAAATCGAAATCCAAGCTTTGGGCGACCGCGTCGCCGCTCGTCGTGCCGATGCCGCTGAGGAATGGCGGGGAATTGT
>JBEIRZ010000578.1:0-2223 GCA_040375695.1 Planctomycetaceae bacterium | reverse complement strand
TTGCGACTCTTCCGCTATGGCATCCGCTACCTGATCAGCGGCCGTGAATCCGAATTCGTCGAACTCATCCAAGCCGAACGTCGCATCCTTCGACAAGCCTTGGCATTACCGGAGGAAACTTGAAAGCGAGTTGGACTTCGAAGTTGCCTAACGCTTCGCCCGTTGACCGTTCCTGAGCGCCGGGGGAAGTGGCGAATTGACCTTTCCGGCCCCCGGGTCTCGCGGACCTTTCGGCAAATCCTTCGCCCATGCGAGCAATTTCTCGCTCAGCCGATTCACCACTTCGGGATGTTTTTCAGCCACGTTGTTGAGCTGCGTCAAGTCGCTCCGCAAATCATACAGCTCGATCCGGCTCCCGTCCGGGTTCCGATACAACTTCCAATCGCCGTCTCGCACCGCCAACTCAGGGCTGTGATGAAACGGCTCACCCGCGATCCGAAACCGCCACTCCCAAAAGAGCGGCGTCGTTCGCGGACGAGACTCGCCAAACAAAACATCGTCCTGGGCCTCGCCATCAAGGTCATGCCCCTCAGGGAGAGCGACCCCGGCGACCTTGCAGAGCGTCGGCAACCAATCGACCCCGGCCAGCACCGACGTCTCGTCGACGCGATTCGCCGGGACCCTGCCTGGCATCCGTACGATCCCGGGTACCCGAATCCCCCCTTCATACAAACTCCGCTTACGGCCTCGAAACGGGCCGGCGCTGCCGATACCGCTGTGCCCCGCGTTGCCGATATGAATGTCCTCCGGGCCGTTATCGCTGCTCAGCAGGATCAACGTCTTGTCGGTCAGACCTAGCCTTTCCAAACCGTCCAGCAATCTTCCGATCTGCGTGTCGAGATCGGTGACGCTGGCATAAAAAATTTCGGCCGCACTCGCATGCGGAAACTTCGGCCCGCCGGCCCGAAACTTCGCGTACGGAGCCATCTGCTCGGGGGTCGGGTTGAGCGTCGCGTGCGGCAACAACGTCCAGAGCTGCAAATAAAAAGGCTCGCCCCGGCAACCTTCGATGAATCGCAACGACTCGTCGACGAACAGTTCGGTCGACTTCGCCCGGAAGTACGGATCGCGGGCTGGCCCATTGGCCCCGTCCTTTTCGCTCGTCCCGACGAAGTCAAACCCATAAGCGTCCGGCCCCGGCCCACCCGAATTGCTTCCCAAATGCCACTTGCCGACATGGGCCGTCTTGTACCCAGCCCCCTTGAGCAACCTCGCCACATTCGGCACCTGTGGGTCAAGGAATTGGCTCATCCCGCGCGCATCGTTCTGCTCGGGCGCGGCGTAGTGACCATGGATCCGATGCCGCGCGGGGTACTGGCCGGTAAAAAACGCGCAGCGGCTCGGCGAACAGACCGACCCGTTGACATAAAACTGCGTGAAGAGCGTCCCCTCCTTCGCCATCCGATCGATGTTCGGGGTCTTGATCTGCGGATGCCCGTAACAGCCGAGATCGCCCCAACCGAGGTCATCGGCCAACACGAAGATGATGTTCGGCCGGGCCTCCGCCCCATCGGCTCTACCTGCAACCCCGGCCCCGATCACCGCCAGAGCCGTCATCACAACCGACACCAGCGAGTTAAAACAAAATCGATTCATCGGACCGCTTCGAAAAAGAGGAACGTACTAGGGTTCAAGCCTCAAACAGCGTTATGGGTGTTTCACCACAGGAAACTGTTTGCGAAGCATGGCGGCCGCTTCGTCGCGCGATGCCGCAACTTCAGGATCATCGGCCCGATTCACCATTTCTAACGGTTCATCCGCGGCCGCGTAGAACTCCCGCGCGACCATTTCGCCACTCTTCCAGTCCCGCCATTCGGTGTATCGACCATGATCGGTTCGGACGCTGACCCCCATCGACGTCGGCTGCTTGGAAGGTGTCCTGTCGTAATAGGCCGGGCGGGGATGCTGGGTGAAGGCCGCTGGCTTGACCGACCGCTGGGGTTCTTGAAGCACCGGAACCAAGCTCGTCCCTTCCAGCCCATCCGGCAACGGCAACCCGCACAGCTCGACGAGCGTCGGACAGATGTCGACAAGTTCCGCGAGCGACTGCGTCCGCTTGCCCGTCACACCCTGCTTCGGCGATCGGATCAACAGCGGCACGTGTGCGTCCAGCTCAAAATTCGACGTCTTGCCCCACAGGTTGTGCTCGCCGATGTGATAGCCATGATCGCTGACGAAGACGACGACCGTTCGATCGGCAACGCCGCTACGATCGAGGGCATC
>JBEIRZ010000566.1:0-2362 GCA_040375695.1 Planctomycetaceae bacterium | reverse complement strand
GCTCACGACCGAACGGAAGACCGGCGCCGCGATGCCTTCACCCTTCGCCTTCAAGCCCTATGGCGAATCGGGGATCGAAGTCAGCGACATCTTTGCCAAGACGGCCCAGCACATCGATGACATCGCCGTCATCCGCTCGATGTACGCCCAGGTTCCGAATCACGAGCCGTCCTTGATGCTGATGAATTGCGGCGATTCGGCCCAAGCCCGCCCCAGCGTCGGCGCTTGGGTGCTCTACGGCATGGGGCGCGAAAACCAAAACCTACCCGGATACCTCGCGATGAGCCCCGGCGGTTTGCCGATCAAGGATACAGAAAACTGGCAATCCGGCTTCCTGCCCGGTGCCTACCAAGGGACCTTCATCGACAGCCAACACCAATCGCTCGGCAAACTGATCGAGAACATCGAACACCCGCACATCTCGCCCCAAGCCCAACGCCGACAACTCGATCTGCTGAGCAAATGGAACGCCCGACACCGCGAGGCCTTGCGCGACGAACGGTTGGACGCGCGCATCCACAGCTATGAACTCGCCTTCCGCATGCAAGGCGAAGCCCGCGAAGCATTTGACTTGAGCGACGAGCCGGAATCGATCCAGGAGCTCTACGGCAAAGGGGTCCACGGCCGCCAGACCTTGATCGCGCGGCGGCTGCTGGAACGGGGCGTTCGCTACGTGCAACTTTGGCACGGCGCCGGCCAACCTTGGGATAACCACGACAACATCGAAGCGAACCACAAACGGCTCGCCGGTGAGCTCGACCCGGCGATCGCGGCGCTGCTTACCGATCTCAAACGACTCGGCATGCTGGAAGAAACCCTCGTCGTCTGGGGTGGCGAATTCGGCAGGACCCCGACCGTCGAACTCGGTGGCGACGGCAACGCCAAGATGGGACGCGACCACAACCATTACGGCTTCTCCGTGTGGCTCGCCGGGGGCGGCGTTAAAGGGGGAACGGTCTATGGCGCGACCGACGAATTCGGCTTCCAAGCCGCCGAAAACCCTACCAGCGTGCATGACCTGCACGCCACGATGTTGCACCTGCTCGGGTTCGACCACGAGCGACTAACGTTCCGGTACGCCGGTCGCGACTTCCGTCTGACCGACGTCCATGGCAAAGTCCTTCGCGAGATCGTCGCCTGATCGCGATCAGTCCTTGCGGACTTTTTCTTCGAACGACTTCAGGAACTTCTGCACCTTCGGCCGCACGACCGCTTGGCAATAACCCGCCTGCGGGTTCAAGCGGAAATAGTCCTGGTGGTATTCCTCGGCGACGTAAAACTTGCTCGCCGGTTCGAGCGTCGTGACGATCTTGCGGCGGCGAAATTCCGGCGACTCGTTCAATTGCGCGATGTATTCCTCGGCGACTTTCTTTTGTTCGTCATCGTGAAAGAAGATAGCGCTGCGGTATTGGGTGCCGACGTCGGCACCTTGTCGGTTCAGCGTCGTCGGGTCGTGCGTCGCGAAGAAGACTTCGAGCAATTCGGCCAAGGTCGTTTTGCTCGGGTCGTACTTGATCTGGACAGCCTCGGCATGCCCCGTCATCCCGGTGCAAACCGCCTGGTAGGACGGGTTCGGGACCTGGCCACCGATGTAACCGGAAACGACGTCTTGGACCCCTTCCATCCGTTCGAAGACCGCTTCGGTGCACCAGAAGCAACCGCCGGCCAAAGTGGCGGTCGCGGTTTGGGGATCGGTCGAGTTTTCGCTCACGGTCGTCTTGCTCGCGGTTTTAGGTGTGGATGTGCCCCCCTTTTCGTCGGCAGGTGGGGCTGCGGCGCTAATCAGGCTATAAAGTCCGAAGTTCGCCGACAACAGGACCGCCACCGCGGATCGCATAACCTCGCGACGCGAACTGACCGGAAATGATTTAAACATGACGTGATCCTCGACAGTGTTTCTGTGAAGTGCATGAACCCCGTTTTCTATTATAGCCATACCGTCACCCCCGACGAGATCGATCGGCAGGTCCATGTCCATAATCTACGCTACTTACAGTGGAGTTTGTGGGCTGCCCAGGAGCATACCGATCATAGCGGCTGGGATTCCGAGGGCGAATTCCGTCGCGGTATCGGCTGGGTCGTCCGCTCGCACGAAATCACCTACCGGGCCGCCGCCATGGCCGGCGACCAGATCCTAGTCCAAACCTGGGTCAGCGAGGCCGATGCCTTTTCTGCCTACCGGCGCTACGCGATCACCCGCCCCGCCGACCGGCAACTCCTCGCCCGCGTCGAAACACGCTGGGTCTTGGTCAACTTCGAGAACCACAAGCTGATCCGGCTGGACGACAACACGCTCGCCACGCTGCAGGTCCTCCCCGAACCACCGCCCCTACCATGGGAACCAGGCGGCATCGGCGATGTC
>JBEIRZ010000005.1:0-51685 GCA_040375695.1 Planctomycetaceae bacterium | reverse complement strand
GCAGCGCCCAAACCGTCGCACAACATGCCGGCAAACCACGGGTCCAGGCCCACGGGCCAGGCTTTTCCAAGATCCTGCTGGGTGATGACGTCGTCGATGACTGGGAATCGTTCCTCGACATCATGGTCGAGAGCGTCCTGACCAATTCCGGCCGCGGTTGCATCAACTGCTCGGGTATCTGGGCCAGCCGCCACACGCGTGAAATCGCCCAAGCGATCGCACAACGGATCGGGCCCGTCGATGTCCTTCCGCCCAGCGACCCCAACTCCCAACTCGCCGCATTCACCGTCCCGGCGATGGCCGAAGGGAGCTATGCGATGGTCCAGCAAGACCTCGCCGAAGCGGGTGTCACCGATATGACGGCCGAATATGGCGAAAAGCTGATCCGGCGTGAACATTGTGCCTACCTCCGCCCGATGGTCCTCCATGCCGATTCGCCCGACCGCGGCGTCGCGATGAAGGAATACATGTTCCCCTTCGTCAGCGTCGTCGAGTGCCCCCAGGCCGAAATGCTCCAGCGGATCGGACCGACCCTCATCGGTACCGTCATCAGCCGCGACGAACACTTCATCCAGGCCGCAAGCCGTTCGGTCCACATCGACCGGATCAACGTCGGGCCGATCCCGACGACCCGGCTCAATTGGCTGCAACCCCACGAAGGGAACATCATCGATTTCCTCTTCCGGTCGCGGGCCTACCAGATCGCCGAAGTCCCGTCGCCGCTGGCGGCCGCGCGCTGAAAAACGGCTTACGAAAACGGCCGAGCACGAAATGCGAGGGCGGAAGCGAAATGCTTCCGCCCTTTTCGTTGACCAAGCTGGTGAATGCAAGTTTGTGAAAACATCGCGTCGACGGGCCGTCTGGCGGATCGCTTTTTGCAACCTGCCAAAGCCCTACGGCGCGACCAGCGTCAGCGTCAACCGCCGCAGGTCGATCACCCGTTCGCCAGGGATCTCGACCGCCCGCAGGACGAGCGGCCCGGCTGCTTGCGGGAGCTCGATCTGGCCCAGGCTGAGCCGTCGAAACGGCTTCATCTTCGATTCGGCAGGGGGCCGCGGGAGGGTGTCTTGGTTGTCGTAAAGCGGCGGGTCGAAAGCGGCTTGAACTGCCCCGCGGAGCGCTGCTTCCCCCAACGAGAGTTCGATCACCGCCCCGACATCGGACTGGCGGCAGGTGTAATCGATCGTCACCTCATATCGCCCCGCGGTCTTCACGTCGACGTTCCAAACGATCCGGTCATCGGTCGCGGTCCAATTGACGAAGTAGGACGAGTTCGGCGCCGGCGCGCTCCGCTTGATCGTCCCCAAAGGCTCGCCGTCGCGGGCGGGGAGGATGGTGACGGGAAAAACGGGGTGCCCGATGTCGATCGGCCGCGGGTCGACGCTCGCCAGGGCGCCCGCCGGCGAAGGGCCGAACCGGGGCTTCCGCTCCGCCTCGTCGCGCATTTCTTGCCGCCACTTTTCGACCGCCGATCGGAGCGTCTGAGCGACCTCCGGGAACCGGTCGCTGACGTCCTGTCGCTGGCCAGGATCGTCGGTCATGTCGAAGAGCGCCCCTTTGTCGTCGAGCCGGTGTCGCTGGGTCCGCGCCGAAACCTTGCCGGCCCACGCCGAAAAGATCGCCCGATCGGGCCACGATTCCGCCGCGCGCCCCCGCTCGGCCGGATCGCCGATAAGGAGCGGCGACAAATCGCGACCGTCGAGCGGCTTGTCGCCGATGCGCCGCACACCGCTCAGCGACAACAGCGTGGGCATCAGGTCGATCGCCGCCGCGATCGGTGTGACCGACGTCCCCGGGGCGATCTTCTTCGGCCAACGGATGAAGCCGGGCGAGCGAATCCCGCCTTCGTCGGTCGTCCCTTTGCGACCCTTCATCCCGCCGGTCCAGCGGAAGGTGTTCGGGCCGTTGTCCGAAAAATAAACGACGATCGTCTCCCCTTCGAGATCGAGTTCACGCAAGGTAGCGAGCACCCGCCCGACGTTGCGATCCTGGTTCTCGATCATCGCCAACGCGCAGCGAGTCTCGTCAATCGCCTCGCGATCCGGCTGCGTCGCCCGCTGAGTGATCTCTTTGTCGCGAAAGCGGTCCCAATCCTCCTGCGGCACCGCCCATGGGGAATGCGGGGTCGTGAACGGGATGTAGCAAAAGAACGGGCGATCGCGATGGCGTTTGATGAAGTCGACCGCGCGGTCGGTGCAGATATCGACGATGTACCCTTGGTGACGGACGAGCATCTCGCCGACCCCGACCTTGGTATTCCCGCCCTTCTTATCCCCAAGCATGGCGACTTCGAGCTCGGGGTCGAAGTATTCGCCCCAATGCCCTGAGGTGTGGCCAACGTATTCGTCGAAGCCACGGGCGACCGGGTGGTAAGGCCATTGGCTGCCGTTGTGCCATTTGCCGAACGCACCCGTCGCGTACCCGGCGGCCTTGAACGCGTCAGCGATCGTCCGCTCGTCGAGGTCGAGCCGTTCCTGGCCGGTCGACACGCCCCGCACCCCCCCGCGGAGGTGGTACCGTCCGGTCAACCATTCGGCCCTTGTCGGTGAACAGACGGGGCAGACGAAGAAACGATCGAGGATCGCACCCTGGGTCGCGATCTGGTCGATGTTCGGCGTCGCGACCTGACGATTCCCGTTGACGCCGTAATCGCCCCAACCGGCGTCATCCGCGAGCATTACGATGACCGACGGGGATTTGTCAGCGGCCAAGGCCGAGGTGCCCCAAAAAACGCAAATAACGAGAATGAAGTGGCCAAAAGGCAACAATCTGGGCATCGGAACGACCCTCCATCGGGATCGCGTTGGCGAGAAGAGACAACGCCGAAAGGGTATCCCACCGCTGGCGTCATATCCAGCCGAGCAGGTTAGCAGCGACAACGGCATTCCGTCCCCAAAGCGCACTTTTGCGGGGGTTAGCGGCAGAAGGCATCCCTCTGTGCAGTTGCGATCGGCAAATAATGCGTAGGCAATTTCGATGTTGGCCTGGACTTTTTGACGGTTCTATTACACTAGCACCTTTCGGACTGTCAGCCGCTGTCAGGGGTATCGCGACCAGGCGATCGGCGGGAAAGAAACGTCCGATGTCGGGAAATCGACTCTAGGTGCACCTGAGCTCAGACGTGAACAAAAGCGAACAATTCAATATCGAAGCGAACTCAGGGCAATCGCCAGCCACTGGGACTAACGACAGGGTCGGGGCGATGGTTTGGGGGGCTTTGTTAATCGCCTCCTTGCCGCTATTCGCCTATTACCTCTACACCCTTTATCGGGACGATCGGACGCATTACCAATTCGTCCCGTTGGCGCTATTGAGCGTCGTGGTGCTCTTCAAATCACGCTGGGACCGGATCCTTCGCCGCCCCTCTGGTTGGTTCGCGTGGCTCTTGATCACCCTGGGGGTGATCGGGATCGCCTCAGCGAGCTACGTCTTTTCGCCGCTGATGGGTGCGATCGCTTTCGTCGCCTTCGGGGCCGCACTGCTCTGGTCGTCGTTCGATGGCGATGGCAAGCGATTGATCGGGCTGGCCCTTCCGCTGGCGATGGTGGTCCACTTGCCGCTGGGACTTGACCATCTGTTGATCGTCAAGCTGCAACAGGTGACGACAAAGATCACGGCGGTCTTGCTCGATCGGTTTTCCGTGCCCCACATGACAACGGGGAACGTCATCGGGTTGGTCAATCGGGAATTGTTCGTGGCCGAAGCGTGCAGCGGGATCCAATCGGTCTTCACGTTGCTCTTCATCGCGAGTTTCCTTGTCGCTTACCGCAAGTACCCGCTGTGGTTCGCGCCGCCGTTGTGGTTGGCGGCGCTGGTGATGGCGGTGCTCGGCAATTCGCTCCGGGTGACGATTGTCGCGCTCGCATCGGTCTGGATGGAAAAAGACTGGACGGCGGGGGTCAGTCACGAATTGATCGGTTATGCATCGCTAGGGATCGCGACGCTGCTGTTGCTGGCGTTCGATCAGTTCCTACAGGCGATGTTCCACCCGATCCGTAGCGTGGATCGGTTCAACTCGGCCGCTTCGAAGAACGCTTTGGTGAAGGCATGGGACAAGTGGGTCGCATGGCTCGACCCGTCGGTGGCGATGAGCCAAAAGCTGGTCCCGGCCTATGCGAGCGGCGGCTCCGGGTACTCCTCAAGAGGCGCTGACAGCAGGGGCGATGTCGCCAGGGGGATGAATGTCGTGGCAGCCCCGACCGGCGAAGTCGCCTCGCCGCAAGCGGTATCGGGGAGCGTCAAAATGTTGCTGACCAGCGGCATCGCGATCGCGGCGCTCGTGACCGCATGGCTGTCATACCGGATGGTCAATGATGTCCGGGCGAGAATGGTCAGGGTAACCCTATCCGTCGAGGAACAACCGCTCTTCGACCCGCCTTCGCAGACGATCTCAGGGATGCTCGGAAACCTACCGGTCCAAAAATACGAATTGGTCCGCGACGCGGCGACGTCGAAGGTCGGCTTACCGGCCGATATCTGGACCGTCGGGAACGATCGGGTCAGCGGCCAGTTCCTCCTGAGCCAACCCTATCCCGAATGGCACGACCTCTGCGTCTGTTACCAGGTTCGCGATTGGGAACTGGTCGACAGCGACATCCTGCGGGCCGCACCTGGGCAAGAGCCTGCCCCGAACGCACCTTCGGGGATCGGTTTCGCGCGGTTCCGCAAAGACGGAGAGCGGAACGGGTACCTGTGGGTGTCGGCGATCACCTACGACGGCAAGCCGGTCGAGCCGCCGCCGCCGATGGCCTCCGCGGCCCCCTTGGCGCGTCGGCTCGGGAACTATGTCGAACCGGTCGTCACCGGCAACCTGATGATGGTCCAGTTATGGGTCGAGACTTCGGGAAGGTTGACCGCCGATGAATTGCTTAACCTGCGGGCCGCCTTTGACGAAGGGCGCCAGCGGATCACCGACGTCGTCCAGCAGTCGTCCCCGAACAAAGCCGTTTCGTCGACACCCACTGAGGAGGCATCCGAATGAACCGAAAATTTGAAAAGGCGATCGAAAGTTTCACCGGCGGCCTTCGCAGCGCCTTCGATTTTTGCATCTTCTGGTTGCTGACGCTCCCGTGGATGAAGATCGCGCTGAGCATTCCCTTTTGGCTCGCGCTATTTTTCATCGGTGTCCTCTGGTCGGACCGCAACGACCGCGTCCGCGAAGATCGCTATCTGACCCAGCGGCTCAGCGATGCGCTTCGGGCGGAGGATTATGACTCGGCAAAACTGCTGATCGATCGCAAGCTGAAGAACAACCCCGGCGACGAGGACGCACAGTACGAACGGGCCCTGATCATGGCGAGCAACCAGGAGACCGAGGCGGCGACCAGGATGATGTTCCAACTCGCGACGGGGGACATCCGCGGGGCCGATTTCGCGAAGAAGCCCGACAGCCCGGAAGGGGTGGTGAACGCGCTCGAAACGCTCAGTCGGGTTAAATTCGGCGGCGGTAACGCGAGGGCCGGCCTGTGGTTGTTGTCTCAGCACTTCGCCCCGAAAATGGCGAATGGCCTGACCGAAATCGATGCCGCCTTCCTCGACGGGATGCTCCCGTGGCTCAACGAGAAATACCCGAAGGACGTCGCCCTCGCGAATCTCTACGCCGACCGACTGGTGGCGCTCAATATGAACTCGGCGGCATTGCCGGTGATCGAACGGGTCGCCGAGCAATCGGCCGAACTTTCCCTGAAGGCCGCGATCCTCGCCCGCTCCATCGGCCAAGCGCAAACGGCACAAGGGTACGCGGAAAAGGCACTGTCGATGCTGCAACAGAAAGGGTCGACCACACCCGACGCCTTCGCCATGCGAATGACCGAAGCCGGTTGCCTCGTCTTCCTCGATCGCCATCAAGAGGCGATCGATGCGATCGGCGTCGCCGGGGGCTTGGCCAAAACGGATGCCCAACAGGACGCGGTTAGGACCAAGGCGGCCCAGGTCTGGGTCGTGTGGAGCGCGAAGATGCTCGAAAAAGGTGGCCTCGAAGATCTCGATCACCAACGGGTGCTGGCCAACCTCCAACAGGCGGTCAAGATCGCCCCCCAAGACCCGATGGTGTTGACCTTCTTGATGAACTACTTGCTCGCGACCGCGAAGGATGACGACCAGGAAAGTGCCGAGATCAAGGAATCGCTCTTGGTCAGCACCTCGCCCGGGGTTTCGCACTTCGTCCGCGGCACGGCCGCCTCGATCCGTGGCGACATCGATGAAGCGGCGTTTCATCTCGAAATAGCCGCCAAGGATCTACCCAACAGCGACGTGATCCTGAATAACCTCGCCTACATGCTCGCCTTCCAGCAGAAACCCGACCTGCCGCGGGCTTTGCAATTGATCGATCTCGCGATCTCTCGCCAAACCAACCCCGCACCCCACTTCCTCGATACCCGCGGTCACATCCGCCGCAAGATGGGGAATTGGCTCGAAGCGATCCCGGACCTCGAACAGGGGACCAAAATCCCCGACCTGGCGGCCGCCGCCCACGAAGCCCTCGCCGATTGCTACCGCCAGCTCGGCAAAGAAGCCCAAGGGGCATCGCACCAAGCCGTCGCCGAAAAACTCAAGGCGAAGCTGTAGGAGCGGAGACGGATTTTGCACGATGTCGATAAGCAGACGTCGTAACGCTAAATAGGGCAAACCCAGTGGCGAGCACCGTTTCGAGCGGTTTAACACCGAAAATCGGAACCCGAACCCACATAGTGACCTATGCGCATCCGCCACTACGCACCACGGGTCGGTTACTTTTTTAAAATTTCTCGCGCGACACGTTGAGAGCGATTCGGGGCTACGAATCAACAGCGATTGACCATCAACCATGCGATGGTCGATTTCCCTAGTCCCTCAAAGAACGCCCTAGGGCTTTAGCGACGCAAACCGCTAAGATGCCGGGTGATGGAAAGCCTAGCGCCGCTAAGCCCGACACGAAACCACCGAAGGATCACGCATGGGGACCAAGGATCAAACGCCGCCCGATTTTCGTACCCGAACCGTGCGGCTAATGAAGCTGCTGGCGGGGTGCGTCGTCTTGGGGATCGGGATCCAATTCGTCGAACTGATCAACGACAATTCGGTCCGCAACGCGATCTCGATGATCGCCGCCATCGTCGCCTACTTGGGTGTGATGATTTGGTTGGGGCGGTGGGTCGCGACGAAGCGTTCCGGATTGGCCGGTGCCCTCGCGGCGATCGGCTTGGCGCTGTTGCCCTTTGTCTTCTTTCGGCTGCGAGGCTTTTCGGGCGAGATCATCCCGCAGGTCGAATACCGCTTCGCCGGCGGCAGATCGCTCGCCACGCCAGCGGCCTCACCGACCGGGCCCGAATCAACACCGGCCGAGGCACAGGCCCCCTATCAAGGACTCGGCTTCTCTCAATTCCTCGGACCGAACCGCAACGGCATTATCGCGCGGCGCGAATTCGAGACGCCTCAAGGGGCTTTTCCCGAGCCCCTATGGAAGATCGACATCGGAGACGGTTGGTCGGGGTTCGCCATCGAAGGGGAGCGGTGCGTGACCCAAGAACAGCGTGACGATCGCGAATGCGTGAGCTGTTACCGGATCAGCGATGGAAAGCTGCTTTGGATCCACGAAGAAACCGCGCGGCACGAAAACCCGCTGGGCGGGGTCGGGCCACGGGCGACGCCGACGCTGCACGACGGCAAGGTCTTCGCCCAAGGGGCGACCGGGCTGGTCCTCTGCCTCGACCTGAAGAGCGGCGCCCCGATCTGGAAACGGGATCTGCTCGAAATCGCCGGTTGGGACCAGGATGCGTCCGAGACACAGGTCACCTGGGGCCGGAGCGGTTCGCCGCTGATCGTCCGCGACCTCTGCGTCGTGCCGCTGGGAGGCCCCGACGCGGGCATCGCCGGACGCGAGGTCGATGGGGTGCGACTGCAGGGGCGCGGATTGATCGCGCTGGACATCGCAACGGGAAAAGTCCGCTGGGCCAACGGTTCGGACCAGATCAGTTACGCCTCGCCGGTCGTCATGCGATTGGACGGGGTCGAGCAGATCGTGATCGTCAACGAAGACTCGGTATCGGGTCACGCGATCGAAGACGGCAACACCCTTTGGAGCACCCCGTGGTCGGGGATGAGCAACGGCAGCGCGAGCTGTTCTGCCGCGGCGCAGGTCGATGCCAGCGCCTTCCTCGTCGGCAAGGCTTACGGCGAAGGGAGCGCGGTCTATGAAGTCCGTTCCGCGGCGGGCGGCTTCGAGGTCAAAGTGCGATGGAAGAAGCCGAGCCTGCTGAAGACGAAATTTTCGCACACGGCGGTGCTCGGCGATCATGCCTTCGCCCTCTCCGACGGGACGCTCGAATGCGTCGAGCTGAAAGACGGGAAACGGGTCTGGGCCCAATCGCGTGGTTCACGTTACGGGCACGGACAAACCCTGTTGGTCGAAGACGTGCTGGTGGTCCAAGCCGAAGACGGGCACGTCGCGATCGCCGCCGCGACGACCGAAGGGTTCGAAGAACTGGCGACGGGAGAGGGCTTGAAGAGCAAGAGCTGGAACATCCCCGCGATCGCCGGGAATCATCTGCTGGTCCGCAACGATGCCGAAGCGATCGCTTATCGGTTCGCCCCCCGTTCCGAGATCGGGCGAGCCGAGCCTGCGGCATCGGGCGAAACGAAACCTTGACCGCCGCGCTGGGGCGATCGAGTTGACTTTAGGGGGTCGCGTCGTCGGTGAGAAAAATGTGGGTCGGGCGGATGAGCTGTGCGGGGTACAGCTTAGGGTTTTCGGGACCCTGTATAAGCTTCCGGATCGCCTCGCGTTTCCCTTGCCCCGTCACCAAAAACCAGATCTCGCGTCCCGAGTTGATCGCCGGGGGGGTAAGGGTGTAGCGATAGGCGTTGAATTTTTCGACCCGATTCTCGACAAACCAAGCGTCGCGGCGATCGAGCGCGGGGGACTCAGGAAAAAGCGATGCGGTGTGGACGTCGTCCCCCAACCCCAGCAGCACCAAATCCCACTTCGGGAAACCCGACGGGGAGAGCGCGTCCCAACCGCTGAATCGCTCGCGCAGCGTCCGATCGTACTGCGCGGCCGCGGCGGCGGGGTCGGCGACCCGGACGGGGACGGGAAAGACCTGGGCGGGATCGATGCCAGCCGGGTCGAGCAGCGATTCACGGACCATCCGGTAATTGCTCTGGGGGTCATCCGGTTCGACGTTCCGCTCATCACCCCAAAACCATTCGATGCCCGACAGGTCATGCTTCCTGTCGGCGAGCAATTGATAAAAACGCTTGGGAGTCGTCCCCCCCGAGAGCGCGACCCGAAAGACGCCGCGTCTGCGGATCGACTGGTCCGCAAGGGAGACGAATTCGAAAAACATTTCGGCCAACAATCCATCGATCTCAGGCCGCGTCGTCAGCGGTATCGGATTCATCGGAACTCGTGCTCAGGGGCAGGGAAGGAGCCGTCGCGGACGGCGTGGCAATACGATTTTGCGGCGGCCGAGATCAACCCTTTCGTGTCGGCCACTTGTTTGACGAAGCGCGGGAGGTACCCCGATGTCAAACCGATCAGGTCATTGATCACCAAGACTTGGCCATCGGTACCCGGCCCGGCCCCGATACCGATCGTCGGGACCGATAAGGATTGGGTGATCTTCGTGGCGATGGCGGTGGGGACGCATTCGATCACCACGGCGAACGCCCCGGCATTTTGGGCGACCAGGGCATCGTTCAACAGCCGATCCTCGTCGCGCTGCACGACATAGCCGCCGTCGACATGGACGTTTTGGGGACGCAGCCCGACGTGGGCCATCACCGGGATCCCCGCGGTGTGCAGCGCCTCGATCCGCTGGGCCTGCTCGGCCCCCCCTTCGAGCTTGACCGCCTGGCAACGGGTCTCCTTGAGGATCCGCGAAGCGGCCGTCAACGTCCGGTCGATCGAAAGCTGGCCTTCGGGGAAGGGGAGGTCAACGATGACCATCGCCCGCTTCGCCGCCCGCCCGACCATTTCGGCGTGGTAAATCATTTGATCGAGCGTCACGGGGAGGGTCGTGTCGTGCCCCTGGACGACCATCGCGAGCGAATCGCCGACCAACAGCAGGTCGACACCAGCCGCATCCAAGATCGCCGCGGTCGGGTAATCGTAAGCGGTCAGCATCGAGATCTTCGTCCCGGCCTTTCGCATCCTCGCGAGCGTCCGTGTGGTCACCCGTTGATCTCCCGACGGATCGGCGGGGCGTTTACCCTCGCCGGATTGGGGGGTTTGCGAGTTCAATGCGTCGGTGGGGTTGGAGGGTCGAAGCGGGGCTTGCGAAGTACGATCCCATCACTTTTGATGCTAACCCACGGGGTGATGATCGCAAGGGGGCTCAGCGCCACCGCGGCGTGGCGGCGCGGCCCCCCTTGTGCTATACGGATCATGGATCGTGCCCCAAGCATCCGGCGTCCCGCGATGCCGACCGACAACCGCGACGACCTCGAACCGATCACGCCCACCCAGCGAACCCAAGGCGACACCTCGCATGCCCCCAACTTCGCCGCCGCGATCGTGGCGAGAGACCGAAACACGCGACCGCTGCCGCAGGGTATCGGCCGCCCGTCACCAGATCGCCCGCCAGGCCGAACGGCTGATCGCGGCTTGTGCAAACGCGCAGCGGACCGACCCGGTGGAGACGCTCACCGGGGAGCTCTTCCCGCTCTGTGCGGCGCTCAAGTTCATCGGCCGGCAGGGCCCCAAGGTTTTGCGAAGCCGCAAGTTAGGGGCTTGGGGGAGACCGCTTTGGTTGTGGGGCGTCCGCAGCGAGGTCCGGCGCGAGCCGCTGGGAGACGTGCTGATCTTGGCCGCTTGGAATTACCCGTTACTGCTGCCCGGCGTGCAACTCGCCCAGGGTTTAGCGGCGGGGAATCGCGTCTGGCTGAAACCGGCGCCGGGGTGTGAAACGGCGAGCGAGTTGTTGGTCGAGTCGTTTCATGCGGCGGGGGTGCCGCGTGACGCGATCGGCCTGTTGGGTTCGAGCCCCCAAGCGGCGCAAGACCGGATCGATCAAGGGGTCGACCTCGTGGTGCTGACGGGGGGCTCCACGACAGGCCAAGCGGTGATGACGCGGTGCGCGCCGCGGCTGACCCCTGCGGTGATGGAGCTCAGCGGTTGCGACGCCGTGATCGTCGGCCCGGGGGCCGACCTCGGTCTGGTCGCCAAGGCGGTCGCGTTCGGGTTGCGGTTCAACGCCGGCGCGACCTGCATCGGGCCGCGGCGGATCATCGTCGGCAGTGACACCCGCGGCGAGCTGATCGATCGCTTGCGCGAGCGGCTCGCCGATGCCCCGGCGGTCGCGGTCCACCCTTCGGCGCGGGACACGGCGACTAGGCTGATCCGCGAGGCCTTGGCCCAGGGCGGAACCGACCTGCTGCGACGCGACGGGGAGGCGATCCCGGCCCCCGAAGATGGGCGGATGCGACCCGTGATCATCGGTGACGTCGGCGCCGATTGGCCGATCGCCTCGGCCGATCTCTTCGCCCCGGTGGCATCCTTGATCGTCGCCGACGACGACTCGCGTCGGGCCGAGATCGTCAACGGGTGTCGCTTCCGTTTGGCGGCCTCGATTTTTGGTGACACCGCTTGGGCCACCCCTTTGGCAGGGCGATTGGATGTCGGGCACGTCTCGATCAATGACCTGATCTTCCCGACCTCGGACCCGCGGGTCCCCTTCGGCGGGTGCGGCCAAAGCGGCTTCGGGGTGACGCGTGGCGAAGAAGGGTTGCTCGCCATGACGCGGCCGAAGGTGATCGCCAACCATCGCGGCAAATGGCGGCTGCACTTGGGGGACCGGAAGGAGTCCGACCTGAAGACGCTGCTCGGTTTCCTCCGCTGGACCCATGGCGGTTAAGAGCGAGCCAAGCCACCTTGCCAGGGGCCACCTTGCCAGGGGCCACCTTGCAAGGGGCCGCCGCGGAGCGTCCAATTGAGCCCGAAGCGAGATTGCCTGAGCCTTCGCGAAGTGGAAATGCCGGAGCCTTCGCGAAGCGAGATTGCCTGAGTCCTGAAGCGTCTCCCGAAATGCCCCGCATCCCCGAAATGCCTCCTGTCCCCGGAAGTGCCTCACATGAAGGGGCGGGTCACGAGGCATCGGAACGGGCGACGCCCAATGCCAACATGTGTCCGCGTGTGCCAGCATGCGGACACATTGATGACAGGGCAACTTAGGCCTCGCGATTCATCCCGATTCCACGGCCCAAAGGAAGCACGAAGTGATCGCCAAATCGGATTACAAATCACTCAAGATCGTCGTTGTCGGCGGCGGGCTCGCCGGCCTCAGCGCGGCCTGCACGGCGGCGGCACGCGGCCACAGCGTCACGTTGCTCGACAAGAACGATTGGGTCGGGGGGAAGGCGGCCGAACATAAGGGCGACGGGTACCGGTTCGACATGGGGCCGACGATCTTGACGCTCCCCAGCGTCTTGAAGCGGGTCTTCGCCGAGGCGGGCCGCCGGATGGAAGATTACCTCGAACTGATCCCGCTCGACCCGCAGTGGCGTTGCTTTTTCGAAGGCCCGACCCGCGAACAGAATTCGGTCCTCGACCTGGTGGCCGACGTCGCCCAGATGCGCAAAAACCTCGACGCCTTCACCGGTTCGAGCCGCTCGGGCGAAGGTTACGAAAACTTCATCCGGATGAGCCACCAATTGCACCGGGTCTCGGACAAGTTCTTCTTCTGGCGATCGGTCGGTGGGCTGTCCGACACGATGGAAGTCGGCGGGGCGTTCTCCCTGGCGGTGCTGAAGGACGTCCTGTCGCTGCGGATGGGACAGAGCGTCGCCTCGGTCGTGAGGTCGTACGTCCCGGACGAGCGGGCGGCCCAGATGATGGACCATTTCACGCAGTACGTCGGCTCGTCACCGCTGGCGTCCCCGGCCGTCCTGTGCGGGATCGCCCACATGCAGACCGAAGAGGGGATTTGGTACCCGGTCGGTGGGACGCGGGCGGTACCGCAGGCGCTGCAAAAGCTCGCCGAAGAGCTCTGCGTCGACATCCGCACCGGCCGCGATGTCGAGATGATCGAAACCGAAACCCGAGGGGGCAAGACGCGTGCGACCGCGGTCCGCTGCGTGGGCGGCGAACGGATCCCGTGCGACGCCGTGATCAGCAATTGCGATTCGGTCCGGACTTATCGCGAATTGCTCGGGAACATCCCCGAGGCGAAAAAATTCGCCAAGCAATACCCCGACCCGGAACCGGCTTGCAGCGGTGTCGTCCTCTACCTGGGGCTGAACCGTCGCTACGAACAATTGCTGCATCACAATTTCGTCTTCTCGCGCGACCACAAGGAAGAGTTCGATGCGATCTATCACCGTGGCGAGCCCGCCGCGGACCCGACCGCTTATGTCTGCGCCCCGACCATCAGCGAACCGTCGGTCGCGCCGCCCGGGTGCGAAGCGCTCTACATCCTCGTTCACACGCCGTACCTGCGTCCGCACCATGACTGGAACGCGATGCTGCCCAAGTACCGCGAGGTGATCCTCGACAAGCTCGAACGGACCGCCGGGATGGACGGCCTCCGCGACGCGATCGTGTACGAAGCGTCGTTGACGCCCCAGAGCATTCACAACCGCTACCGCGTCCTCAAAGGGGCGATCTATGGGTTGGCGAGCCACGGCAAATTCCTCGGCGCCTTCAAGCCGGCGAACCGCCGACCGGACATCCAAGGCCTTTACCTGGCCGGCGGTGCGGCCCACCCGGGCCCCGGGATGCCGATGGTCATGATGAGCGGCTGGATCGCTGCCGATTCGCTTGACGGCGACGTCCGCGGCGGCAAATTGAGCGAAAACCGCCAACCGGCCCTGACCTGATTTACCGCCGCCAGATCCCCCCTCGGAGCGAATCATGCCGGACGCGCGTTCCAGCGACGCCCCGCCCCCGGCGGTTTCCCAGTGGCTGCAGACGGGATTCCATGCGTTCATCCACCCCTACCTTCGCAGACACTTCCATTGCATCGGCGTGTGCCGCGAAGGGTTCGACCTGCGGCGGGTCGAACCGGGCCCGCCTGTGATCATCTTCGGCAACCACCCGTCGTGGTGGGACCCGCTGCTCGCACATTACCTCAACCGACGGCTCCTGGGGGGACGCCAATTCCACGCCCCCATCGACGCCGCGGCGCTGCGGCAATACCGCGTCTTCGAAAAGCTCGGCTTCTACGGGATCGAACTCGGAACGACGAGCGGCGCCGCGGCGTTCCTCAAGACGAGCATGGCGATCCTAGCGAGCGGCACCACGGCCCTTTGGATCACACCGGAAGGGCGGTTCTGCGACCCGCGCGATCACGCGGCCGAATTGATGCCAGGGCTGGCTCACCTCTGCACAAAACTCGATCGCGGGTTGGTCATCCCGATGGCGCTGGAATACCCGTTCTGGGAAGAACGCCTCCCGATGTGCCTGGCCAATTTCGGCGAGCCGATCGACGCCACGACGACCCGCGGCTGGGACAAGGCGACTTGGAACGCGAAGCTGCACCAGCGCTTGCGGTCGGCCCAGCGGGAGCTGTCGGGTGTCGTGATCGCCCGCGAATCGGCGGCGATCGACCCGCTGATGCTCGGCCGCGTCGGCGCCGGGATCTTTTACGATACGATGCGGCGGTTCAAAAGCTGGTTGACCCGCTCGACCTTCCGACCCGGCCATGGCGAACACTTCCGATGACCTGGACCTTGCTGGCAACATGCGGCCTGATCGCGGCGGCGATCCCGGCGCTGATGTTCCTCCGAAACTTACAGCTCTTTCTCCCCCCAAGGCTCAGCCACGGCACTGCCCCGCAGGGCGAACCGCCGAAAGTCTCGGTCCTGATCCCGGCCCGCGACGAGGCGGCCGGGATCGCCGATGCGGTCCATGCGGCGGTGGCGAGCGAAGGTGTCGAGATCGAAGTCGTCGTGCTCGATGACCACAGCACCGACGACACCGCGAAGATCGTCACCGACCTAGGCCGAGCCGATCGACGGGTCCGACTCGTTCACGGCAAAGAGCTCCCCGCGGGATGGAACGGGAAACAGTTCGCCTGCTACCAACTCGCCGCGGCGGCGGCTTATGACCGATGGGTCTTCATCGACGCCGACGTCCGCCTGCGGGGCGACGGCGTGCGAAGGCTGATCGCCCACCAAGACGCCTCGGAGTCGGGGCTGTTGAGCGCCTTCCCGCGGCAGGTCACCGGGACCTGGCTCGAACAATGGCTGATCCCGATGATGCACTTCATCCTCCTCGGGTTCCTCCCGATCGCGAGGATGCGCCAAAGCCGCCATCCGGCCTACGCCGCGGGGTGCGGGCAACTCTTCGTGACCTCACGCGAGGCCTATCGCCAAGCCGGGACACACGAGGCGCTTCGCGGTTCAAGGCATGATGGGCTCAAGCTGCCGATGGCCTACCGCCGTAACGGGCTGTCGACCGACATCGTCGATGGGACCGAGATCGCTTCGTGCCGGATGTACCGCGGTGCGGGGCAGGTCGTGCGGGGACTGCTGAAGAACGCCAGCGAAGGGATCGCCTCGCCACGCCTGATCCTCCCGTTCACGATCATCCTGTTGGGCGGGGCGCTTCTCCCGTGGGTGACGCTGGTCGGCGGTTGGCGTGGGGGCGAACCGGCCGCGGTGGTCTTGTCGGTGATCGCGATCGCCTTGGCCCACCTGCCGCGACTGGTCGCCGCGGCACGGTTCCGGCAATCGTGGCTGGGGGCGATCTGCCAAACCCCGGCGGTCGTCACCTTCGTCGCCCTGCAGTGGTGGGCCCTCGTCCAATCGCTCTTGGGCCGCCAAGTCGCGTGGCGTGGCCGGGCTTGACCCGAACCCCAAGACGAGCTATCGCGGTGATATCACAACAATATCAAACCGATAGCGGAACGAAATCTTTTTGATGTCAGCCGAATCGCGCGCCGCGGCGTCAATCGACGGCGTAGCCCCGCTTGGTCAATTCCTCGGTTAACGCCTCGCGGGCGGCGTCTTCGCCATGGACCAGCCGGATCTGCTTGGGCCGCTCTTCGAACCCCTCGACGAAGCGGATCAGGTCGGCCTGGTCGCCGTGGGCAGAGTACCCCGAGAGTTGATGCACGCCGGCGCGGATGTCGAAACGCTTGCCATCGAGCTGGACCCATTCCCCTTTGCGAAGGATGTAATACCCCGGCGTGCCGTGGGCCTGGTAGCCGACGAAGATGATGTCGGTTTCCGGCTTGCCGATGAATCGCTTTAGGTAGTTGACGACCCGACCGCCGCTGCACATGCCGCTGCCGGCCAAGACGACGGCCGGCAGCTTGCCCTGTTCGAGGTACTTGATCACCTCCAGGTGCTCGCCATGGCTGGTGACGGTGAGGAGGTTCTCGAAGACCAACGGCTGGTCATCGACCCGGAGCATCCGTTGCCCCTCGTCCCCCCAATACTGGCTCATCAATTCGTAGATATCAGTGAACTTCCGGGCGAGCGGCGAATCGACGATCACGTCGACCTTCTTGAGCAGCGAACAGCTCCGCTGCTTTTCATAACGCTCGAAGATCTTGTTGAGTTCGAACAACAGGTCTTGGGTCCGCCCCAGCGCGAACGAGGGGATGATCGTCACCCCGCCGTTGACAAGCGTGTTGCAGATCACGTCTTCGAGCTTTTGCAAGCGACCCGCGACCGGTTCGTGCAACCGGTTCCCGTAGGTGCTTTCGAGCACCAACAAGTCGGCCCGCGGTGGGCTGGTGGGTGCGTTGAGCAGCGGCGCGCCGACCGCCCCGATGTCTCCGGAAAAGACGACGACCTTGTCGTCCGGTAACCGGACCTCAAAGATCGTCGAACCGAGGACGTGTCCCGCGGGACGCAGCCGGATCTGGATGTCGGGGGCGATGGGGTGCCACTGGTGATAGGGGAGTGGCCGCAGCATCCTGCCGATCTTGCGGAGCAGGTTCGCGGTCAGACGCTTGCTGCGGCTGAATCCGATCTTCAGCGAATCCTCGAGCATCATCGGGAGGAGCTCTGCCGTCGGCTGGCTGCAATGGATCGGCTGGTCGAAGCCGGCCTCCAGCAGGTAAGGCAATCGGCCGCAATGATCGATGTGGACATGGGTTAGCAACAGCCCCATGATCCCCTGCAGCGGGAATTCGATCTCCGGGTTGGGATGCCGCCCGGCGTCGCGACCTTGAAAGGTGCCGCAATCGACCAACAGGCTCCGCTGCTGATCGATGACCAATTGGTGGCACGAACCGGTGACTCCTTGGTGCGCGCCGTGATGGATCAATTGCATGGGATATGGGTCCGCTAATCCGAAGGACGGTGAATGGGAACGAGCCGGTCTCACTTCAATGTGAAACGGGCAGTGGCCTAATACAGTAAGAACGATTGACGCCGGGTCCGAAACGCCTCGGTACCCTCGGTGGCCAACCGCACAAGTTCGTCGAGCGGCCGCCCTTGGACCACCGCTTCGTAAAGCTTCTGGCTGCTCAGGAGCCGGTTGTAATTTTTGGTCTCCCACTGCGCGGGGTGGTTTTTTACCAACAGGCCGGCGATCGCCAAGCCGACACGGATCGGATCGACCTGGTCGCGACGGGTGATCAGGATCTGTACCCCCTGGCAGGCTTCTCCCGAAAACTTGCTCGACGCCGGCGTGAACCGGGTCGGGACAAACACGACCCCTGGCATCGCCAGCGAGTTGAGGCCTGCCGCCAACCGCCGCCCGTCGACCCAGGGCGCCCCGATCAATTCGAACGGCGTGTCGGTCCCCCGCCCCACGGAGAGGTTGGTCGTTTCGAGCAGCCCCACTCCGGGATAAAGGATCGCCTGATTCAGGTTCCGCATGTTGGGAGAAGGATTCACCCACAACAACCCGGTCTGGTCGTAATGCTGATGCCGTTGCCACCCCTGGCAGGGCACGACGACCAAGTCGAGCCCCAACCGCAACTCTTCGTTGAGCAGCTTCGCCAATTCGCCGACCGTCATGCCATGCCTCAGCGGGATGGTGTGGTAACCGACGAACGATTCGCTCCCCGCGTCCAACGTCGGGCCGGCGATATCAACCCCATTGATCGGGTTGGGCCGATCGAGGACGACGAAACGGAGCTTCTTGTCCGCGGCCACTCGCATCGCTTCACCCATCGTCGAGACATAGGTGTAAAAGCGACAGCCGATATCCTGGATATCGAAGACCAACGTATCGATCCCCGCGAGCGATTCGGGTGAGGGCTTGCGATCGGCGCCGTAAAGGCTGAACACTTTCAAACCCGTGTCGGGATCGGTCGTGTCATCGATCTTGGGCTGGTCGAGCTTTCCGGCGATGCCATGTTCGGGGCTCAGGAGGCTGACCAGTTTCAACCCCGGGGCTTGGTGCAAGACAACCCTCGTCGGGACCCCCTCGCGGCTCACGCCGGTGTGGTTGGTGATCAGGCCGATCTGCCGCCCGGCAAGCGTCTTGAAACCTTCGGCGGCCAAGACATCGATCCCCGTCAGGACGTCCCCCGGCTTCGCGATCTCGGTCGCCGGTTTGGCGTCGGGCTTCGATGCCGCTTCGGCGGCCCTGGCGGCGAGCACGGCATCGGCCGCCAGCGTCCCCACCGCCCCCGCCAACGGGTTGACCGAACCCTTGCCGTCAGGATGGAGCCGATTGCTGAGGAAGATCACCATCAGGTCGAGCCCCGGATCGATCCAGATCGCCGTCCCGGTGAATCCCCCGTGCCCGAAGGCCGCATCGGTCATCGTTTGTCCGCGGTTCGACGAGTACCCCGAACGCTTGTCCCAACCCAAACCACGGATCCCCCGCGGGACCTCATACCCGGCCGTCATCCTGCGAACCGTGTCGGCCCCCATAATCCGCACCCCTTGGTATTCGCCCTTGCCAAGCATCATCTGCGCATAGATCGCAAGGTCTTCGGCGGTACCGAACAGGCCGGCATGACCGGCAACCCCTCCCATCGCATATGCCCGCGGGTCATGGACTTCGCCGGTCATCCATCTCCCTTCGCGCTGCTCGGTGACGGCGGCACGGCCTTTCAAAGCCTCGGGGGGCAAGTAGGTCGTGGAGGTCATCCCCAGCGGCCCGAAGATCACCTCCGAGGCATACGTGGCGACGTCCTTACCCGTCTTCGCCCGGACCAATTCGCCCAAGACCTGAAAGCTGACGTCGGAGTACCGGAAGTTCGTCCCCGGCTCGTAATTGAGACCCAGCTTCAGAAAGTTGTCGATCGACGCCTGCGGCCCGTCCCGGTAATCCTCGATCGCGTTGTCCGGGATCAGGCCGCCGATATGCAGCAGCAATTGTTCGACCGTGACCCGGTCCTTCCCGTTGACCGCGAACGCAGGGACATGATCGCCGACCCGATCGGTCAGCGCGACCTTCCCCTCTTCGACCAACCGCATCACGGAGGTCGCCGTCGCGATCGGCTTGGTCAACGACGCGAGATCGAACAGCGTGTCGTCGAGCATCGGCAGCGGCTCGGGCAACACCTGCCGAAACCCGTACGCGCGGTGAAAGACGATCTTGCCGCGATAACCGACCAACACCACGGCACCCGGGAGCTTTTTATCGGCGATTCCCCTCGCGATCAGGTCGTCGATCCCATCGAGCCGCTGGGGGTCGAGCCCCAACTCGCCCGGCGCGACCTTGGCAAGCCGCGGCGGCGCCTCCCAAGCCCGCCCCGACGAGGCGGACCCGGCAGCGCCAAAGCACCACAACACCCCCCACGCCAACCAACGGACCAACAGTTTCGACTTATGCATCGGCCGACTCGACTCGCAAGGGGAACAAAACATCGACGATCATCGCGACAGAAAAGCAGACAAGGCTAGAGACCATCGCGGCCCACCACCCGTGCAGGTTCCAAGGCAACCAACCGGTAGGCATGATCAAGATCACCGTCACCACGAGCGCCGTCAACATCCCGACCAACCCGCTCCGCTGGGCAAACCGACGCTTCGTCATCCCGAGCAGGAAAATGCCGACGATCAGCCCCGAAGAGAAACCCGCCACCGTGATCACTTGGTTGATGACGGCCGACCCCAACAGGGCAGGGGTGTGGATCACCACGATCGCCACCGCCATTTGCAACACCCCGAACGCGGCCGTCCAAAGCTTGCTCGCCCGGGTCAACCGCACGTCCTCAGCCCTCTCAACATCAGCCCTTTCGACATCAGCCCCCTCCACGCCAACCCCTTCAACATCCATTCGGGCACCCGTCTGGTCCCGCTTCATAAAGTCATTCACTACCGCCGAGGTGCTGCTGCTGAGCGAACTCGAAAGGGTCGACATCGCGACGCTGAAGACCGCCGCCAACGTCAACCCACACAACCCTGCCGGCATCCGCTCGACGATGAAATTCGCGAAGGCCTCATCGAGCTTTGCGGGAAACGGAATCTTTAACTGCTCGTACCACGCCGCCAGACAAACGCCGACCAACAGGAAGAGCGCGAATTGCAGCGCGACCAGCGGGCCGCTAACCGCCAGCGCCAGGCTCGCTTGGCCTGGCCCCCGCGAACAGAGGTAACGCTGCACCATCATCTGGTCCGTACCGTGCGTCGCGATCGCCAAAAACATGCCGCCCACGACCCCGGCCCAAAGCGTCGGACGGTCCCACCGCAACGACCAATCGACGACCCGAAAACGTTCCGTCTGCCAACCGAAATCGATCGCCTGGCCGAACCCCAAGTCCAACTGCCCCGCGATCACTCCGATCGCCACCACCGCCCCGATCAGGTAGACGACCAACTGGATGCAATCGCTCCAAATCACGCTCTTCACCCCGCCCAGCGCGGAATAGATCACCGTCGTCACGCTGAGCAACAGCACACAAACGGTCAACCCGATGCCAGTCACTTGCCCCAAAACGAGCGCGGTGAGGTACAGCCGCAATCCGTCCGCGACCGTCCGCGTGACGATAAAAATCCCCGACGCCGACCGTTGGGTCAGCACCCCGAAACGCGACTTGAGGATGTCGTAGGCGGTGAAAATCTCGCGACGAAAGTAGGTCGGCATCAGCCACGCGACGACGATCAGACGCCCCAGGATCAGCCCGAACGAGAGCTGCAAAAAGCCAAAGTTCCCACCCTTCGCCATCGCCAAACCGGGAACGCTGAGGAACGTCACCGCGCTCGTCTCCGTCGCGATGATCGAACCGAGGACGGCCCACCAAGGGAGGTCACGCCCGCCCACCAGGTACCCGCGAAGCGTCTGCGAACCGCGCCCCAGCCACAGCCCCAGCGCTAAGGTCAACACGATGTACGCGACGAGGACGGCGGAGTCGAGCAGCGAGATCTGGATGTCCACAAGGCTCCTCCGCCAACGGGTTAACTCGAAAAAATCATCGTCGGCCACGACCATCCACGACGCGGACGCCGGGACATCCTATCCCAACACGATCCCTTTGCCCCCCTCCCTTCGCCCAGACCAACGCCCCTCGGCCGAGACCACGTGCAAGGTGAGTGAGCGCACCGAACCACATGACCCGCGCGGGGACATCGCGATAGCACCAACCGATCGCCTGGGCTCGCCAGCAGGGATAGAATGCATCCGACGAATCGATAGAATACACGAAATAGATGTCGCACAACCCGTCGACGTTGTTTCGCGGAGCTTAGCCGCCGACAAAGGTCACGTCGACCCACCGTCGCATCTCCCCAACCGCACCTTTAGCAGACAGGCCTGCATGATGATGTCGCTTTCGAATCGCTCGGTACCCCGTCATCCGGCACCCTTTCATCCGACACAGAAGGGGTGGCGCCAAACGCTTGCGAGACGGACCGCGTTGGCCGCTCTGAGTCTGATGATCGCGGCGAACTTGACCGCGACCGCGCAGGAAAAACCGGCCGCCGCACCCGACGAAAAACAGGCAGAGCAGGTCAACGAACTCGCCGGGAAGGGGATCGATTATTTGCTCGCCCAGGGCCAATCGGCCAACGGCGCCTTCAGCCCCGAAAGCGGCTCAGCGGTCACGGCCCTGTGCGTTTCTGCGATCCTACGTCATCGCCCCGACGCCAAAAATGAGCCGGCGATCAAACGGGCTTTGGCGTTCATCGAGTCGAACATTCGCAGCGACGGCGGGATCTATGCCGAGGGGTCGCTCTACAAGAATTACGAGACGTGCATCGCGGTCGATGCGCTGATCCAAGCCAACACCGACAAACGCTACGACAGCGCCCTGGAGCGGGCCCGTCTCTTCATTCGCGGCTTGCAGTGGGACGAGACCGAAGGGCTAACCCCCAAAGATGCTGCTTACGGCGGGGCCGGTTATGGGAACAGCAAACGTCCCGACCTATCGAATACCTCGTTCATGATCGAAACGCTGCGAAAGCTCGGCGACAAGGCCGACGACGAGGCGATCCAAAAGGCCTTGATGTTCGTCACCCGGACCCAAAACCTGGCCGGGCACGGGAACGATACCGAACATGCCAAGGCGGTCGGTGACGGCGGCTTTTACTACACCCCCGCGGCGGGCGGATCGAGCCAAGCGGGGACACTCCCCGGGGGCGGGCTAAGGAGCTACGCGTCGATGACCTACGCGGGGTTCAAGAGCATGATTTTTGCCGGGCTCAAGGCCGATGACCCACGTGTCGCCGCCGCGCTCGAATTCATCCGCAAAAACTACTCGCTCGAAACGAACCCCGGCATGGGCGACGCCGGGCTCTTTTATTACTACCACACCTTCGCCAAAGCACTCGACGTCGGCCAGATCGACATCCTCGACGACGCCGAAGGAAAGCCCCACGTCTGGCGCGACGAACTGCTCGATACGCTCGCCAAACAACAGGGTGCCGACGGCAGCTGGGTGAACGTCAAAAGCGACCGCTGGATGGAAGGGAATCGCAACCTGGTGACCGCCTATGCGCTACTGGCCCTCGATTATTGCGACTGAACCGCCGCCGGCTTACCCCCACCCCTGGGCACTGGCGATCGGCGATTGAGAAGGTTTGTCACCGCTTGAGGTTGACTCTCAAGCGGCCAGGAACGATGATACTTGTGGGGGTTCCTGCACAACCGTTGCATTAATCAGCGTTCGCCCGGCCAACGCAACGGCTGCTCGATAAAGCCCCTGTCGATAGTAACCCGACCGATAGTGCCCACCCCTTCGGTGCCCGTTCCGATCGCGATCGGGACGAGCCCTCCGGGTCGCTTCATCACGGACTTCATCCCCCGATGTCTCGGATCCCTCGCCTCTTGCCGATCGTCTGCATCATGGCGCTGCTTGCCAGCGACCTGATGGCGGTACGGCATGCCGCGTCCTGCTGTGGGTTGCCCGCGGCGGAATCGGGCTTACTCCGCGAGACAATCCAGGGGGAGGTAAACCACGGGGAGGCCAACCACGGGGAGGCCAGCCACGGGGAGGCCAGTTCACACGACCGGTCCGGGTGTTGCCATGCGTCGCATTGCTTCGCCGCGTCGAAGGCCCGCTGGCGAGGTCAAAACCTTCTCCCGCACGAACACCCTGATTCGGGGCAACCCGCAGGGGATGACGCCCCGCCGCATGATTCGGATGACTGCTCGCTCTGCCGCTGGCTGACAACGGCCCGGTCCGATTCGCCCCTCGTGTCGGTGGCGGAAGCGGTCGAGCCCCAACCGCTCGTGTCGGAGCTGGTGATCGAATCGGCGACCCACCCGGCGGCTCTCTTTCTTTCGTCGCTCTCGCGGCGCGGCCCGCCAACGGCCTGACCACGCTGGTCGTTTGCCACGGCGATGGTCGCCCCTTAGGTACTGGGGCCCTTCATCGGTCGTCCCTTTTGTCCCTTGGGCGATTCACCCCCTTGGGCCAATCGTCCCTTGAGGCCGAACGGACGTCGATCCCTCGACGCGGCACCTCATTCCCTTTTCCAAATCCTGGTCCTTCATAGCGTTTGGCCGCGTCGGTTCGGGCACATCGAAGTGCGCGACAGCCGGAGCGTGCCACGATCGGTTGGGTGTGCGATGTCGTCCGAGCTTGCAGATCGTCCGCTCCGTTTCTGGCCATTGAGGTTTTGGCCGCTGAAGTCGGCATCCCCCTTGGCAACGGTCCCTTCGCGAGGGGCTCGGCGCGGCACGACGGGTCGCTGGGAACGATTCCTGACGACCGACTTTTGCCCCGGATTGAACCGTTACGTCTATTGGCTGAAAGAGCCGATCGGCTGGTTCGCGATCGCCCTGTTTTGCAGCGTTTTGATCGGGATGTTCGTCAGCCCGATCGGGTGGGTTTTGGCGAGCATGATCGGCGGGGTGATCGCGGCAGGGGTCGCATGGCCCTGGCTCGCGGTTCGAGCCGCCGACTGCTCGCTCGCACCCGTCGTTGGCGCGATCGAAGAAGGGGATCGCTGCGATCTGAAATTGCTGGTCCGCAACCGCTCCCCATTCCCGCTGTGGGGCCTAGCGGTCGAGGGGTACCTCGATCGCGAAGGGGATGACGCGGCCCCCACGCTCGCGTTGGCCTGTGTGCCGATGTGGAGCGACGCGGAATACAGGATCGGCGTGCAACCCGAACTCCGCGGCCGGTACCCGTTGGTCCGACCGCAGATCGCCTGCTCGATGCCGCTGGGGATTTGGACGGCGCGGCGGGCGGTGCGAGAGAGCTTGCCGTTGACCGTTCACCCCAAGGTCAGCCGGGTCACGGACGAACCCGAACTGGCCGGCGTCACCGCCGCCGATGCGGGCGACGGCCAGCGGCCGGGGCAGTGCGGCGAACCGATCGGCCTTCGCGAATTTCGTGGCGGCGACCGTTTGCGTCACGTCAATTGGGTCCAAACCGCTCGCTCGGGGGTGATGACCGTTAGCGAGCGCGGCGGACCACAACGCCAAGCGGTCGAACTGGTCCTCGACCCCTCGGCCCCCTCGACGTGGCACCCCGACGATCAACCGCGGGTCCGCGAAGCGATCAAACGCCGGGTCCGCGTCGCGGCCAGCCTAGCGATCGGGCTGCACGGCAGGCACGTCCCGCTACGGGTTTCGATCGGCCAACGGACGCAGCCAATCCCCTGCGGGGCAACCGGTAGGGAGCGGTTGCTGGACCTTTTCACCGATGTCCCGGCCGACGGGACGGCACCCGAAAACGCCGCGTCGGAGGCGACCACGACGCCACAGCGCCGCTTCCGGCCAGATGCCCTAACGGTGCTGGTTGAAGGGGACGGCAACGATGAGCTTTCCGGCGACGTGACGGTGCGGATCATCCATGGAACCGCGGGGTCGGCCAAAGCCTCGGGAGCCGCGGGGTCGGCCAAAGCCGCGCGGGCCGTGGCATCGGCCCAAACCGCGCGGGCCAACCGGGCCGCGACAGGTGCCACGATCCGGATCGCCGCCGACGAGTGCCTCGATCGAGCCTTGGCCCGTTTTTGGTGGGAGGTGAGCCGTGCCGCAAGCGCTGCCTGAAACGATCCGTTCGCGATCGGTACGCCCGGTCGGCTTCCCCGCCCTCGAGCGGCTCGCGAGGGACCGCCGTTGCCGCGGGGCCCTGCTTTTGGCCGCTTTGTCGCTGCTGGGTGTCCTGCAATTCCGAACCGCCGCCCAAGAATTGGCAGTCGTCATCGGCGAAGGGATCGCGACGCTGGCATTGATCGCGGCAAGCCTCTTGTCCCAAACAGCGACGCGGGTTTCACAAGCGGGCCTCCGCGGGTCACAAGCGGGCCTCCGCGGGTCACAAGCCGGCCTCCGCGGGTCACAAGCCGGCCTCCGCGGGCCGGCTGCGACCGAGGGTCCGTTACGACGCTGGCTAAGCCGCCTCTTGCCGATCGCGGCCATGGCGACACCGGTCATAACAAGGTTCGTCCTGGGCCTGATCGGCGTGACGCCAACCCCTTGGGAACTGGTGATGCTGACCATGCTCGGTATCGGCGGGGTGGCGCTGGTGCTCTCCCCTGACCTCAAACGGAACAACTCGTTAGGGGTCATCTGCAGCGGCTTCCTGATGCTTTTCACCGCATCGATCAGCGACCATCACACGACCGCGTATCTCGCCGCCGCCTGGGTCACGGGATGCCTGGGGTGGATGGCCGCGAACCATTGGGAGCGTCTTGAGGTCCACTTGGCCCAAGACGTTCGGCGGGCGCGGGGCATCAAGCCGACGATGATGCTGATCGGGTTAGCAGCGGCAGGGGCTTCGGCACTCATCGGCTCGACGTGGCGGCCGGCGACCCGATCACTCAGCGCAGGGGTGATGCCGACCAGCGGTGGCGACTCCATGACCGACCCCGGGGCTCGCAGCGGGGTCGGCAACGGTGACGCCGTCGTCGCCGCCCAAAATCACCCCGTCTCATTCGGCGCCGTCGAGTCCGAAATCTTTTTGCAATCGCACCAGCCGAGCCTGTTCGACGTTTTCGACGACGTCATCGGCAAGCCGAAGGCGAACACTCAGACCAACAAGGCGATGGCACTACCGAACGTGTCGAATCGCCAGAACCGCTTCGGCGCGTCGCGGTCGCAGCAAGGGGAAGCGGGCTTCTCGATCCGACGCGAAGCCCGCACCCAACCGAAGCGGGCCCGATCGAGCGATACGCCAGCGCTGCTCCGCTGGATCGGCCCGACCGGGGAACGGTTGGCGATCGAACGCTGGGACCATTTCGACGGCACGCAGTGGCACCGCCAAACCGCCGCGCCAAGCAGCGAATCAGCCCCATTGACCGCGACCGCGGACGCCAAACCGGCGCTCGCCCGCAAGGAACTCGGCGGCCGCGTCTGGTTTTTTCGCGGCGATGCCGACAAGGCATGGGCAGGCGACGTCCGCGCCGATGGGGTCAAGCTGATCAACCTCCGAACGACCCAAATCCCCGGCCCGGACCGTGTCGTCGGTGTTCACATCGCCGACATCGACCGCCAAGACTTCTTCGAACTCGACCCCTGTGGCTCGTTCTTCATGCCGGGACGAGAATCGATCCCGTCGTTGACGGTGATCCGACTCGTGACCCAAATCGCCGATGAGGAAGCGCTGACGGGCCTGCGTTTCATCCCCTCCGCACAGCGGACCTTCACGACCCCTCCCGCCACCGCTGCAGAAGCCACCCCCGCCGAGACCGCAGGGACCAAACGGGCCGCGGAGCTCGCCGCCGCATGGACCGCGGGGATCGAATCGCCATGGGCGAAAGTCGAAGCGATCGTCGGGCACCTGCGTGACGAATTCGTCTTTGACCGGGATGCCGCATCGTCGGGGGAAGACCCGCTGCAGAGCTTCCTGACCGATCGCCGGGGTGGGGACCACCTCTTCGCAACAGCAGCGGCCGTGATGATCCGGTCGCTTGGCTACCAATCGCGATTGACGGCCGGATTCTATGTGCCAACCCAAGAAAGTTGGTTCGGGATCGATAGCGGCGAAGGGGAATCGGACGTGACCGCTGAAGACGCACACGTGTGGCCCGAAGTCCGGATCGACGAAACGAGCTGGATAGCGATCGAGCCGACCCCCGGCTTCTTGCCCCCGGCACGTTATCAGGCCCCTTGGCGACGAGCGGTCGCGTGGGCGGTCGCCGCGATCCCTTGGCTCGCGGGGCTCGGCTCGCTGGGGGTTGCGGCCTGGTGGTCGCGAAGGGTCTGGGGCGAATGGGCCTGCCGCCTCGCCTGGGCGATGTCGTTCTCGATGACGGAGCGACGGCGGATGAAGCTGCTGATCAGGCTGCTGGAACTTCGCGGCAAATTGGCGGGGGCATCAAGGCCACCCGGGATGACCCCTCGGTCGTGGGCCGGCCAATTCGCCACCGCGGTCGACGAGTCGTTACGAGGTGCGTGCGAAAGGCTCTTCGACGCCGCCGACCAACTCTTCTACGGCCCCGCCCGATCAACCTCCGCCGACTGGTTGGCGGACGCGGAGACGGTCATCCGCGGATTGACGAGCGACGCCATCGTTCGGTCGATCGCCCACACCAACGGCCGTCCGCTGAGCGGGGCCCAAAACCGATGACACCGATCATGAACCCCGGCAGCATATCGCAAACTTCACTCAGCGCTCGACAACGACTTGAACCCATGCCCGAAACCGAACCCACCCCTGATCAGGGGCAAATCGCCGCGATCCGCCAAAGGCTGAATGCCGAATTGCTCGGCAAAGGTCACGCGATCGAATTGGTGCTTGCCTGCCTTCTCGCCAAGGGGCACCTGCTGCTGGACGACCTACCGGGGACGGGCAAGACGACCTTGGCAAAGACGCTCGCCCAAAGCGTGGGGGGGAGGTTTTCTCGCGTGCAGTGCACCCCGGATCTGTTACCCACCGACATTACCGGGTTCAACCTGTTCAACCAGAAGACCCGCGAGTTCGAATTTCACCCCGGCCCCGTCTTCTCGGACGTCCTCTTGGCCGACGAAATCAACCGCACGACGCCAAGGACACAAAGCGCGCTGTTGGAAGCGATGGCGGAACGCCAAGTGACGATCGATGGCGTGCCGCATCACCTGACCGACACCTTCTTCGTGATCGCGACCCAAAACCCGATCGATAGCCATGGCGCCTACCCGCTCCCCGAAGCCCAACTCGATCGCTTCGCGATGCGTCTGGAGATCGGTTACCCGGATCGCGATGCGCAGCGGGCGATGTTGGCCAATCGCCGCCAAGATCACATGATGCGGCCGGGCGCCGATGGGCCATGCATCTCGCAAGAAGAGCTCGTCCGCCTGCAACGTCGCGTCGAGACGATCGATGTCCATCCCGCGGTGCAGGACTACCTCATCGACCTCGTCGAAGCGACCCGTCGTCACCCCGCGATCGACCTGGGGGTCAGCCCCCGCGGGATGCTGATTTGGCAACGCCTCGCTCAGAGCTGGGCGTTTCTCAAACGGCGCGATTTCGTCACGCCACAAGATATCCAGGACATCGCCAACCCCGTCCTGGGCGTCCGGCTGATCCTCCGCAGCGGTTCGCCCGGCCCCGTGATTCAAGAGTTGCTGACCAATACCCCCGTACCGGCGTACGCGACATGAGCCCTCACCCTTGGTCGCCCGGTTGGGCGATCCCGTCGATCCCGATCCGGCAGTTGGCATGCCTCTGCCTCGCCGGCCTGAACCTGACGATCGGTTGCGGCCGCACGCCACCCGCCGAAACGGTCGAACACTCCATCCCCCAGCACTGGCCCGCCGACCTGATCGACGCCAGCCGCAAGCTGGAACAATTCACCGCGGCAATCGATGCGGCCCAGGCCCAAGGGGGAAAGGGCAAGGGGTCGGATGACTTCCGGCGGCTGCAAGACGTCGTCGGCTGGGCCCCCGAAATCGCCGCCGACTCGCCCCTGGCCGAATCCGATTGGGTACCGATCCACGAGTCGAGCGAAAAGCTTTCGGCGAGGCTACGCGGCATGGCGTGGGATGCGGGCTCGAAGGCGGCGATCGAATCGTTCCGGAAACTCCTCATCGAAAAGGGGCAACTGGTCACCCCTCAAGACGACCCGACCGACACCGGCAACGTCGACGCAAACCCTGCCGACGCACGTTAATCCCCACAAGCAACCCACGGAGCTCCAACAACGATGATGATCCTGATCGGCGGCCTGGTGCGAGTCTTCCAAGGGTTGGTGATGGCCGCACCGACCCTCCTGACCGGACTCTTCATCGCGGCCATCCTCAGGTACTACGTCGGCCCGGCGCTGACCCGTCGGCTGTTCGGCGGCGACTCGCTCCGCGCGCTGCCCCAAAGCTGGCTGATCGGGATGCTCCTCCCGGTCTGCTCGATCGGCGTCTTCCCGATCCTCTTCGAGCTCCGTCGGGCCAAGGTCCGTGCCGGTGCGATCTCGGCCTTCGCACTCTCGGCACCGCTCTTCAACCCGCTCTCCTTGCTCTATGGGCTAACACTTTCAAGGCCGGTGGTGATCATCAGCTTCGCCCTCGCCTCGTTGGCGATGGTCACCATCCTGGGGCTGCTGTGGGACCGGTTCTCGCCGTCGCAACGAGACGACGAAGCAGGGGAGGGGAGCTCCCCGACCGGCGACATGGGGGACCTGTCGGGATCGGGCATAGCCGCCTCCAACGACGGGGAATTGATCGGACTGGGGCGGATGCTCGCGCTGGTCACGTTCATGGCGCGCGAACTCGTCGGCGAATCGGGGAAGCTGGCGTTGATCGCGGTGGGTGGCCTGGGCCTGCTCGGTGCGGTGCTCCCCTATTCGGCCCTCCAATCGTCGTTCGAGATGCACGACCCGCTGGCACCGGCAAGGATGACGATGCTCGCGATCCCGGTCTACGCGACACCGATGACCGCGATGAGCCAATTGGGGATGATGTTCGTTCACTCGAATTCGCCCGGTGCCGCGCTCGCGCTCCTACTGCTGGGCACCGGCCTGAACCTCGGCACGCTCGTCTGGTTCACCCGCCAGTACGGGTCCAGAGCGACGGCGACTTGGCTCGGTTCCCTCGTCATCTTGGTGCTGGCGGCTTCCTACGCCATCGACCGCCCACTCGTTTTGCCAGGGGCAGAACCGGCCGGGCACACGCACGCGTTCGACAACTATGCCGCCCCGTTCCCCTCGGGGACACGGATCGCCTTGACGACCATTCGCGAGGCGGCGGTCAAACCGTTTCACCTGTTCGAATGGGTAGGCGCGGGGCTGGGTGCCCTCCTCGCCGTACTCGGCGCGACCCTTTCGATCTCGGGCATCTCGGAAGGATCGTTCCGAAGATCGGCGCGGCCTCGATCGGCCTTCGATCGCGACATCCCGCCCTCCGTCTTAGGGTTCACCCTGATCCTCGGGCTGATCGCGCTGAGCGTCGTCGGGTGCTATGCGTACTACCCGTCGCCATCCGAATGCCTCGAAGAGTTGACGATCATCAAGACCGAAGCCTTCTCATCGGCCCGCGCCGCAAACGTCGACCAGGCACTGCTGTGGGTCGAACGCTTCGAGGATTGGAGCCGAAAGCTCGAAGTCGGCACGTTCTTGCGGCGTTGGGAGGTCCGCCCGTATCAACGGATGCAAGGGTACTTGGTTCGCAAGAAACTGGAATTGCTCGAACACGAATTGGAACACGACCCCTACGAACAGGAAGAGGTCAACAAAGCGGTGACCGCACTGCTCGATACCGATCGGCGTTGGCGGATGTCGTATTCACCGAAATGACCGGCGCCGATCGGTTTAAGTTGCAGGACCAACGCCCGCTCAGGACCGCAGATCTGCCGCCTGGCCCTCGACGGGGTGACAACCGGCAGAGGAGAATGACCGTTCGGTTACGCCCTATCGTTCCAGTTGACTCACCCGTTTTCACCAGGGAGCCCCGACATGATGGCCTTGTTCCGATCCCATCCCTTCGCATCAGCCACGCTGGCCCTCGCCGCCACACTGAACTCCGCACATGCCGAATCCCCTCCGGCCGACATGGCCAAAGTCCGGCAAGCGATCCGGTTTCACGCCCCCTTCGATGGGTCGGCCGACGCCAAAGTCTCTGTCGCCGGTGGCAGGGTGATGACCGCCGACACGATGGCGCGCAAAAGCGTGACGCCTGGGCTCTCCGCCGCAGGGGCCTCGATCGCCAAAGGGGAAGGGAAGTACGGCGATTGCTTGCGGTTCACTAAAAAATCCGAGCAGGTCGTCTTCTTCGCCGGCGAAGAGATGCACTTCTCGCCGCGTGATTGGTCCGGATCGGTGTCGATGTGGATGCGACTCAACCCGGACGAAGACCTCACGCCAGGCTACTGCGACCCGATCCAAATCACCGACAAGGCCTGGAACGACTCCGCATTCTTCGTCGACTTTGATAAGGAGCTGCCACGCGACTTTCGACTCGGGGTCTTTAGCGACCTGAAACAGTGGAACCCCAAAAACATCAGCTGGGACGATTGGCCCGTCGACAAACGGCCGATGGTGACGGTCAAACGCCCCCCCTTTCGACGTGATGCCTGGACCCACGTCCTCTTCACCTTCGAAGGGATCAACGCCTCGGATGACAAGCCTTCGCGGGCAACACTCTACCTGAACGGAAAGAAACAAGGCTCGCTCGACGGTGCGATGAAGTTCTCGTGGATCCCCGAAAAAGGGGCGGTCATGCTGGGGATCTACTACATCGGCGATCTCGACGAATTCACGATCTTCGACCGGGCGCTCCGACCCGAAGAGGTTACGGCGGTCTACGAATCATCCACCGGGCTGTAATCGGTCCACCAATCGGATCACCGAAATTGTTTGCAGCGATCCGAACGCAATGACGTTCACGAAACAAAAAACGCCGACCGGTCGGTCGGCGTTTTTCTTGGATTAAGTCCCAACAGTTCGAGTTTGCCAAGCCGCACGGTCGCTACCGCGGATCACTCACTCTTGGGGGCATCCGCCGCAGGGGCGGCCGGCGTTTCGGCGGCGGGTGGTTGGGCCGGGGCCGCTTCCGCTTTCGGTTCGGCCGGTGGCTCATTCGCCGGCGGAGCCGTTTCGGTAGCAGGCTTAGGCGATTCTTCGGATGCCGGTTTGGCATCGGTTGCGGCAGGCTTCGCATCGGCGGGTGCGGCCGCGCCGATCGCCGGCTGGGACGGTGTCAACTCAGCCTCTCCGGAGGGCTGCCCGAGATCGACAATACCCGAAGTCCCCGTCCCTGTTCCGGCAGGAGCACTCGTCTCGGCAGGGCTCGGCGAGACCACCGGTTGGGGATTGACGGCTACGCTGCTGCCGGTCGAACCCAACAGCCACATCGTGAAGGCACACAGGGCGATCCAACCCAAAGCGGTGAAGCTGGTGATCTTGGTGAAGAGGTCACCCGCCTTGGTCCCAAACGCGCTCTGCCCACCGGGACCACCCAAGGCCCCGGTCAAGCCACCCCCTCGCCCGCGCTGGACGAGGATCAACAGAATCAAAAAGAGCGAAACGAAAAAGAGGGTCCAGCCTAGCAGCGTGCCGACGACATTAGCCAATAAGGGTGCGATGATCATGGGTTCGCTGTCCGAATGCTTCAAACGTGGAAGGTATCAACGGGCCGGAACATTCACGGCTGCTGGACAAGAGTTTCACCGCCAGACGAATCGGGGTCAATGCCGATCAGGCCGAAGTCGATTTCGCAGCCGCGATGATCGCGAGGAAATCGCCCGCTTTTAGGCTCGCCCCGCCGACCAAAGCGCCGTCAATATTGGGCTGGGAAAGGAGCTCCGCCGCGTTATCGGCCTTCACGCTCCCGCCGTACTGGATCCTGATCTGAGCGGCGACTTCCGGAGAAAAGATCTCGCCCAACAACTTCCGGATCATCGCGTGAACCGCTTCGGCCTGTGCCGGCGTCGCCGTCAATCCGGTGCCGATCGCCCAAACCGGTTCGTAGGCGATCACGATCCCGGCAGCACGCACCTCGTCCAACCCAGCCAATGAGCCGCGAACCTGCGCGGTGACGACATCGTCGGTCTGGTCCGATTGACGCTGCTCGAGCGTCTCGCCGACACAGACGATCGGGACCAAGTTACCGGCAAGTGCCGCGTGAAGCTTCTTCGCGACCGAAGCGTCGGTCTCGGCGAAGTACTGCCGGCGTTCGCTATGACCGAGGATCACGTAACGGCAACCGACGTCGGTCAACATTCCGGCGTTGACCTCACCCGTGTAAGCGCCGTCGGCTGCGGGATAAAGGTTCTGGGCACCCAAGCCGATCGAAGAACCGGCCAATTCATCCGCTACCAACGCGAGGTACGGAAATGGAGGACAGACGGCGACTTCCGCACCCCAAGCGGGATCCAGCCCCTCGACAAGGGCCCGGACCAACCCGGAGGCGGCCTGACGCCGCGTGTTCATTTTCCAGTTACCGGCGATGAAAGGTCGACGAGTCATGCCTGGGCCTTGGGTAGGGGTGAAACCTTTTTGCCGAAGAGGGCGGCGAGCTGGCGAATCTTTTCTGCCAATTCGCTGTATTGGGCGGGAAGGAGCGCCTGAGGACCATCGCTCTTCGCGACCTCTGGGCGATCGTGGACCTCGATGTGAACCCCATCGGCACCCGCCGCGATCCCCGCCAGGGCACACGCGGGGATCAGGTCAGGACGCCCCGTCGCGTGCGACGGGTCGACGATGATCGGGAGGTGGCTAAGGGTGTGCACAAGCGGAACGGCAGCGACGTCATACAGGTTGCGGGTCGCCGGGTCGAAACCCTTCACGCCCCGCTCGCAGAGGACGACGTTGGGGTTCCCTTGGCTCAACACATACTCCGCGCTCATCAACAGGTCGGTAACCGTCGCGCTCATCCCCCGTTTCAACAGCACCGGGCGACGGGTGCGGCCGACTTCGGTCAGCAGGACGAAGTTCTGCATGTTGCGGGCGCCGATCTGGATCATGTCAGAATATTCGGCCACGACATCGACGCAGCGGACGTCGGTGACCTCGGTCACAACCGGCATCCCGAACTTGTCGCCAACGGCCCGAAGGAGCTTCAGACCCTGTTCGCCAAGCCCTTGAAAGGCATACGGGCTAGTCCGCGGCTTGTAGGCCCCCCCACGGAAAATGTTCGCCCCCGCCGCCCGGACGCTCTCCGCGATCCGGTACATGCGATCCTCGTCTTCGACGCTGCAAGGGCCCGCGATCATCGCCAAGTTGCCACCGCCGATCTTGACCCCCGAAACGTCGACGACGCTCGGCGAGGGGTGTGCATCGAGCGAGGCGAGCTTGTACGGGGGAAGCACCGGAACCACCTCAGCGACACCGGGGATCGCCAGCAAAGGCTCTTCGCGGATGCGGTTCTCGTCCCCGATGATCCCGACGATCGTCCGATATGTCCCTCGGCTGAGGTGGGCCTTCATGCCGAGCTCCTCGACCCTCGCGATCACGTGATCGATCTGATCGTCCGAAACGCCGGTTTTAAGAATGAGTATCACGATAATCTTCTGATCGTAAAAACGGATGAATAGGGCTGACAGGAGTTGAACCTGCACTCCGTGAGGAACTGGATCCTAAGTCCAGCGCGTCTGCCAATTTCGCCACAGCCCCGCTCGATGCCGACCGAAGGTCTCAAGGTCACTTCCATCACCCTCGCCGTCAAGACCTATCGGGCGGAGACGATCCGTCAGCACATTCCTACTACAGGAAACGCTGTTATCAAAAGCCGATTCCCCAAGTCCCGTCAACGCCGCGAGGCGATCCCAAGACGCCGGACCGAGGAGCTACCGACAGGAACCACCGATTCCGCGCTTCAGGTTGGTTTCGTCTTCGGGTTGGCTGCGTACGTGTCGACCAGTCAACACGTTGGCAGGTGGCCAACAGCCGCCAACGTCACCGGATCGGGACGCCCAGAGAAGACATGACATTTCCGCCACATCCCCAAGCCGAAGCCCCGTGACCTGTCGCCAACCTACTGTGCGACGTCGGCGTTCGCGGTCGGAACGACCCAAACCTTGACCTCGCCTTGGACTTCCGAATGGAAGTGCACCTTGACAGTGTAGAGGCCAAGCTCCTTGAGGGGACCTTCCAGACGGATCTGGTCGGTCGCCAAGTTCACGCCAACCGCCTTGAGGGCATCGACGATCTCATGCGCCCCGACACTGCCATAAAGGTGGCCGTCATCGTTGGCATTCGCCTCGATCGTGATCGATTGCTTGGCAAGATCTTCGGCTGCCTTGCGGAAGTGTACAAGCTTTTCGAGCTCGATCTGACGAAGCTTCTCGCGGTGCTTCTCAACCATCCGCTGGTGGTGCTCGGTCGCGACAGTCGCCAACCCCTGCGGGAGGAGGTAATTGAGCGCGTAACCCGGCTTCACTTCGACGATTTCACCTTGACGGCCAAGGTGCTCGACGTTGTGGATCAAGAGCAATCGATAACCGCCGTTGGCCCCCTTGGGCAAACGCTTATGGGCAATCTTCTTTGACGACGTGGCTTGGGGCATGGGTGCCTCGACAGGGGTTGATGGCCCGAAGCGAATCCTCGCCTCCAGGCCTGCAATACGTAAACGGGTAAATGTAACTTTGACTCAATAAAAACCGACGGACCGACCGATCGGCTCAAAACGGGATGTCCGGATCTTGGTACCCGGCACCGCGCCCGTTGGGCTGGGCGTCGCGCCGCCCCGGGGGGGCATACTCTTCCGCGTGATCGTCTTCGTGGTGGTGATACTCCTCGTTCGATTGCCGGGTCATCGAAGGGGCACCGCCCGACGGACGCGCCCCCTCTTCCGATCGGCCGCCAAGGAGCTGTAACCGCTCGCCGACGATCTTCAATTTCGACTTCTTCTGACCCTCGACCTCCCAACTCTCGTACTTCAACCGCCCCTCGATGAAGACCGGCGAACCCTTCCGCAGATACTCCGCGGCGATCTCCGCTGTCCGCCCCCAAAGGGTGACGTCGACGTAAGTCACATCGTCGACCCACTCCCCCTGGGTGTTCTTGCGGCGATCGTTCACAGCCATACCCATGTCGGTCACGGCAGTCCCCGCCGGCGTGTGCCTTAGCTCGATATCTCGGGTCAGGTTCCCGATCAGCATCACTCGGTTGTAACTCGCCATGTCTCGAACTCCGGGATGGCCTCTCGGCCTGCTAGGATCCGATTCGGTACGCCAACGGGACCCGGTCGCAACGGCCCCGCATCATTCCAAAGAATCGCCTTCGTCGACAACGATCGCCGAAGCGTCAGGACGCGGCAACGCGGCTTCGCCACGGGCGTGCGCCAACATCGGCTCCACCAAGCGCGGATCAACCTTCAGCGTCAAGTGGCGGATCACCGGTTCGCTCAACTGGCAACCACGGTTCAGTTCCGGCAACCGCGTGCTTTCCACTTCGGCATAGGTCAACCAGTAAGTCCCCTTCTGGTGCCCATCGATCGGGTAGGCAAGCTTCTGCTCTTGCCAAAGACGACTGGCCAAAACCTTGCCGCCGATGTTTTCGAACAAGGCGTTCACCCCGGCACTCACGCCACCTGGGTCTCGGCTGTAGTGGTTGCTGTCCAGGATGAACAGCGTCTCATAAACGTTGCGGGCCACGAAAGGATGCTCCCGAGTGAATCAAAATCGCAATAAAAACCAAAATTGTACCGTCAACCGCCCGCCGCCAATCGCGTTCGATCGCGCCCCATGATCACCGATCCAGCTTAACACCGCATCTGAATGCGCGTCAACCTGCAGGACGCCGATCACCCAGGACCACCCTGCGGTCCCGGACCATCGGCCGCATTGAATCGATTCATGCAAACCGCGACGCCACTGACGACCCACTCCAACACCGCCCCGGCGGCACGGTCGGTGGCGTCATGAACCAGACCGCGAACCTGGGCAGGAAACCGACCCAGCACGTAATCGACAACCTCCACCTGCGGCGGAGGACGATCGATCCCGAACCGTAGCCTGGAGAACTGATCGGTGCCCAATTTGGCAACGATGTCCGCCAAGCCCTTTTGCCCCCCCGCCGAGCCACCCGGCCGAAACCGCAGTCGCCCCAACGGGAGGTTCATGTCATCGCAAATCACCAACAGGTCATCCGACAACGGGTCGATCCGATAATAATCAACCGCCTTCCGGACACTCGACCCGCTGGCATTCATGAAGGTCCCAGGGCAAAGGATCGCGACCCGGTTCCCTTCATAAACCGCCTCGGCCAAATCACCCCCCAACCGACCCTTAACGTTCGGCCGGCCGAACAATTCGACCACCCTCGCGGCGATGTCGAAACCGACATTGTGCCGCGTCTGTTCATACTGGCGACCGGGATTCCCCAGCCCAACGATCAGTTTCATGTTGACCGCACGACTGCTTACCCAATTAGCCGCCTACCCAATTAGCCGCCGGGCATCGTCCCCAACCGCACGCCTAACTCGCTGCAACCCCCTGCCGCTCCTCACGGCAAAAGACCAAGCGACCAACGCCACACTGGACCTCACACCGATCCTTCCACCCTCACACCGGGCAAACGCCACGGCACAGCCACCATGCCCGCACGCGGATCACCCGACAAATCACTTCTTAGCTGCCGGGGCCTTGGCCGCTGGCGCCGCCGCCTTCGCGGCCGGGGCCGCACCCTTACCTGCAGGCGCCGCCTTCGCAGCAGGTGCCGCCGGAGCGGCCACCGCGGGCTCGTCGGCCATCCCCTTCGGCTTCTCGATGTGCGCAACCACCGCATCGGCCGGGGTCACCAATTCCACACCCGGAGGGAGCGTCAATTGCCCGGCGGTCTTGTGACCTCCGATGTCCAAATCGCTCACATCCAACGCCAACGAATCGGGAATGTCTCCAGCCAAGCAGCGAACGACCACCTCGTGGAGATTTTCCAGCAGGATGCCGCCACTGCGGACACCGATCGACTCTCCCGCGATCGTGATCCCGACCTCGACCTCGATCTTTTCCTTCAAGTTCACCCGCACCAAGTCGAGGTGCAGCACATTGATCCCGAGGTGATCGAACTGCACGTCGCTCACCAGCGCCGTATCGGCTACCGCGCCCTGCAGCGTCACCATCTTGCTATGGTGCCGCAGGACCGACTTCACCTCGGTAACCGGGATCGACAAATGCCGATTCTCCTCGCCGTGACCGTACAGGACCGCGGGGACCATGCCGGCGCGACGAAGCCTAACCGACGCGGTCGTCCCGGTCTGGTCACGTAATTGGACATTGAGCACTTCTGTGGCACTCACGGCAGGTAAGCTCCGTCGGAATTGATTCTGAAAATGTTCGGCTTTGCTACGAAACGACCGCGCGACAAACCGGCCCAAAGGCCTTGTTGACACCTTGCGGACCCCCTTACACCCGGAGGCACTGGGGCGACCCTGTGCACCTGCGCCCGAAAGGACCTTTGAAGGACCTCTGAAGGACCTCGAAAGGGCAAGGGGACACAGGCACCACCGGGGCGACCCGATCGGCCCGAGGATCGACGCGTTCGCGTGCAAAAGGGGGCCTAAGTATCGCAAGCTCACCCATTTTCGCAAGGCCAGAAAGGGGGATGCTGCGAACTTTTACCCGTGATTCCCATTGCGGCTACCCTCCCAATCCCGATAACCTCCCACGAGTCTCCTGCGGCCACGGATCACGGAAGTTTCGGTTTTACGGTGGATCGTCGACTTTACCTCACCTGCCTCTGGCCAGGGCTCCCCGAAGTGTGGTGCCGAGGCCGAATGACCGCGCTCCCGGCGGCCATCGCGTTCGCGATCGCGCTCAATTTCCTCCTAGCCACCCGATTCCTCTACCCCGAAATGCTGGCCCCCGGGGCAGTGCGATTCGCCTGCTGGGCCGGGATCGGCATTTGGGGCTACCTCGCGATGCGCGAGGCGAACCGGCTCCCGGGACTGATCCGCCCCCGCGCCCTCGCCAGCGGCCCCGACCGTTTCCCCGAAGCTCACGCCGCCTACCTCCACGGCCAATGGGCCCAAGCCGAAGCCGCACTCGCCGATTGCCTGGCGATCGAAAGCCGCGACCCCCCAGCCCTACTTTTCCTGGCGGGAGTCTACCGTCACACCCAAAGGTGGGACGCCGCCCAGCGACTGCTGGCCGAAATTCGCCTCACCGAAGCGGCCGATCGGTGGTGGCTCGAGGTCGACGCGGAAGAAAAGCGGCTGCTGCGCGACCGCGAGCGACTCGCCCCAACAGCCCCTACCGCAAGCCTCTCTCCGCCGCCGATCCCCGAGGCCGACGAGGACGCCGGCGGAGTGTCCGCCCCCGCGATCCCCTCCGAACCCGACTCGGATCGGACCCGATTCGACCCACACGAAGCGATCGGAAGGGATACCCCGATGGCTGCCTGATTGGCAGGACCGAACCTCACTCCGGCCCCAGCGGAGCGCCGCGGGAAGCTGCAGCACCGGCAAAAAAACGACAACCGGCGAGCGCCCCAGCTCCCGACCGTACCCTCGACATTCCCGCCCCGCTAAAACGCGATCTTTTTGGCAGCCCCCGCCCTTCGCCCAGCGGCACTCGACAACGGTCGCTGGCGCCAGCTTGCAAGGGGACTAGAATCAAAACGCGTCGATCCGATTTGAATGTCACACCCCACCCGGGAATGATGGCCTAGGAGGCATGCCAACAACGGCACCAGCCTCCGCCAAGGCGTCTGGTAGCCTTGCATGTCTGCACGATCCTGAAGACCACTCACAAAACTCCCCTCGAAGTCCCTTTGTGGGCGAGACGGTTTTGGGGTACCGTGCCGATGTTCGAGCTGCCGATGCACGAACCTGCCAGTCCGACCAGCGAGGGCACCTGCGGCCCCAGCCCGGGTTGGCGGCCCGAGCCCGGGATGCCAGAGTTCGGGATGCCCGAACTCGGGATGCCCGGGATGACCGGGGTGACAGAGCGGTGATTTGAGCCACGGGTGAATTGAGCCAGAGGGAATCATGTACGAGCGTTTTACCGACCGCGCACGCAAGGTCATGCAATTGGCCAACCAGGAAGCGCAACGATTCAATCACGAATACATCGGCACCGAGCACATCCTGCTCGGGCTGGTCAAGGAAGGTAGCGGCGTCGCGGCCAACGTGCTGAAAAACCTCGAAGTCGACCTGCGGAAGATCCGACTCGAGGTCGAGAAGCTCGTGCAAAGCGGCCCCGAGATGGTGACCGTCGGGAAGCTGCCACAGACCCCCCGCGCCAAAAAGGTGATCGAGTACTCGATGGAAGAGGCCCGCAACCTCAACCACAGCTACGTCGGCACCGAGCACATCCTGCTGGGACTGCTCCGCGAACAGGAAGGGGTCGCGGCCCAAGTGTTGATGAACCTCGGGCTGAAGCTGGAAGACGTCCGCGAAGAGGTCCTCAACCTCTTGGGGCATGGCCTCGAAGGTGCCGAGGTCGGGGAACGAGGTGGTCGAGGCGGCGAAGCGGGCGAAGCGGCCGCCGCCGGCGCCAAGGCTGGCAAGAGCAAGACCCCGGCACTCGACAGCTTCGGACGCGACCTCACCGAATTGGCCAAGAAGGGCGAACTCGATCCGGTCATCGGCCGTAGCCGCGAAATCGAGCGGGCGATCCAGATCCTCTGCCGCCGCACCAAGAACAACCCGGTCCTGTTGGGCGAGGCCGGCGTCGGCAAGACGGCGATCGTCGAAGGGTTCGCCCAAAAGGTCATCGCGGGCGAAGTCCCCGACATCCTGGCCGACAAGCGGATCGTCGTCCTCGACCTGGCGATGATGGTCGCGGGGACCAAATACCGCGGCCAGTTCGAAGAACGGATCAAGGCGGTGATGACCGAAGTCCGCCGCGTCAAGAACACGATCCTCTTCATCGACGAACTGCACACCCTAGTCGGCGCCGGGGGTGCCGAAGGTGCGATCGATGCCGCCAACGTGCTCAAGCCGGCCCTCGCCCGCGGCGAGATCCAGTGCATCGGGGCGACGACGCTCGATGAATATCGCAAGTACATCGAGAAAGATAATGCGTTGGCCCGCCGCTTCCAGGAAATCATCGTCGAGCCGACCAGCAAGTCCGAAACGATCGAAATCCTCAAGGGGCTCCGCGAACGCTACGAAGAGCACCACCGCGTCCAATTCACCGACGACGCCATCGTCGCCGCCGTCGAGATGAGCGAACGCTACATCACCGCCCGCTGCCTCCCGGATAAGGCGATCGACGTTATCGACGAAGCGGGGGCCCGTGTCCGCTTGAGGACCATGAGCCGTCCGCCAGACCTCAAGGAGATCGACGAACAGGTCGAACAGCTCAACAAAGAGAAAGAGGACGCCGTCGCGAATCAAGATTTCGAGAAGGCGGCCAACCTCCGCGACCAAGCCGAAAAGCTCCGCCGCAAGAAGGATCAGATCACCCAGGAATGGCGTGAGAAGAGCCGTCTGACCGATGGCGTCGTCGACGAAGAAGTCGTCGCCGAAGTCGTCAGCAAAATGACCGGCATCCCGCTGACCCGTCTCTCGACCGAAGACAGCATGCGGCTGATGAAGATGGAAGAAGAACTCCATCGCCGCGTCGTCAGCCAAAACGCCGCGGTCAGCGCCGTTTGCAAGGCCGTCCGTCGCAGCCGCAGCGGACTGAAGGACCCCAAACGGCCGACCGGTTCGTTCATCTTCGCCGGCCCCACCGGCGTCGGTAAGACCCTGCTTGCCAAGGCCCTCGCCGAATACATGTTCGGCGACGCCGACGCCCTGGTCCATATCGACATGAGCGAGTACATGGAGAAGCACAACGTCAGCCGATTGATCGGGGCCCCTCCCGGATTCGTCGGCTACGAAGAAGGGGGCCAGCTGACCGAAAAGATCCGCCGCCGCCCCTACGCCGTCGTCCTTTTCGACGAGATCGAAAAGGCCCACCCCGACGTCTTCAATATGCTCCTGCAAGTGATGGAAGAAGGACGCCTGACCGATTCGTTTGGCCGCAACGTCGACTTCCGCAACACGATCCTGATCATGACGACCAACGCCGGCGCCGAAGCGATCAAGAACGAATCGGCCTTCGGCTTCGCCAAGCCCGATAGCGATTCGAGCTACGAGTCGATGAAGGCCCGCGTTATGGACCAGATCGAACGCGTCTTCCGCCCCGAATTCCTCAACCGCTTGGACGACACGATCATCTTCCGACACCTCACGACCGACGACCTGAAATTGGTCATCGATTTCGAGATGTCGAAGGTCCGCGGCCGGTTGCTGGATCGTGGCCTAGCGCTCGAACTGACCAACGACGCCAAGGAGTTCCTGATCAAGACCGGCAGCAACCTCGATTACGGCGCACGCCCCCTCCGCAGGGCCCTCGAAAGCCGGATCGAAGACCCGCTCAGCGAAGAACTCCTCAAGGGGGCCTTCGAAGGGATGGACACCATCGTCGTTGACATCGTGAAGGATGACGAAGGGAAGGTCGTGCGGCTCGACTTCAAGGGCGAAAACCGAGGCCGGCTCGCCGAACCCGCCGCCGTCGGCTCCGCAGGGGGCGAAGCAGCCAGCACCGACTGACCCGTCGCCTCGGCCGCCATAACTCGGCAGGGCCACCACCTTCTTTGACGAAAATGACGCCGCGCCCCACCAGGTGCGGCGTTTTTCGCTTAGCCTCCCTTCGCGGGAACTCCCTAGTAAACTTGCTGGCACCAGGGCGAGGCCGGGGCAGCAGGGCAGGGCGAGGCGGGGCAGTACAAGAAAGGCGAAGCAGTACAAGAAAGGCGGGGCAGCACAAGAAAATAAATCGCCGCGCTGGGCAACGGCACAATGGCATCCGTCGCACCCCCGCGAAAAGGCCCGCCTCGCGACCGGGATCACCCATGGCCGACCACATGCCCCGCCATAGGGCTCGCCGCCAGGGGATTGCTAGCCAAAGATCACCAAACGGCACGAGCATGGCGGCACGATCCCCCGCAGCCCCCCAAGCCGGCCTGCCGAAATCGGTCGACAACCGCTTGAAACCCGCTTTTTTCGCCGCATTTCCCCGCACACGCCCCGACGTTCCTGCGGGATCGGCGTTGACCCATTTTGCCCGAACCCGTAGCCTAAACGCTGGGAACTGGCCGCTCGGGCCCCGTTCCAAAGCCGTTCAACCGTTTATTTGTAGCAACCCGCGATGTCATTTTTCGAACGTCTCTGGGATCTCCTGGGCCTGATCTTCGGCGGGTTTTTCGGCTCGATCGAACGCGCGATCACCGCCCTCTTCGGAAGCAGCAACGCCAGGCAAGTCGCGAAGATGCGCCAACGGGCCGAACGGATCGGCCAGCTCGAACCGAAGTACAAGGGGATGAGCGACGCGGAGCTGAAGTCACAAACCGAGATCCTCCGCCAACGGATCCGCGACGGCGAGACGCTCGATGACATCCTCGAGGACGCCTTCGCGGTCTGTCGCGAAAGCGGCAGACGCTTCCTCACGATGCGGCATTACGACACCCAACTGATCGGCGGCATGGTCCTCCATTCGGGCATGATCGCCGAAATGGTGACCGGCGAAGGGAAGACGCTCGTCGCCACACTCCCCGCCTACCTCAACGCGATCGAAGGGAAGGGTGTGCACGTCATCACGGTCAACGATTATTTGGCACGCCGCGACATGGAATGGATGGCGCCGCTCTATACCAAACTCGGCCTGACCGTCGCCGCGATCCAAAGCGGGATGGGGACGCTCGAAAAACAACGCGCCTACGCCTGCGACATCACCTACGGTACGAACAACGAGTTCGGCTTCGATTACCTCCGTGACAACATGCGGCCGGCCTCCCGGGGCGATCACCGCTTCCCGACCGAACTCCAACAGAGCCAAGGGCCCCTGCACTACGCGATCATCGACGAGGTCGACAACATTTTGATCGATGAGGCCCGCACGCCGCTGATCATCAGCGGCCCGGCCGACATGGACCTCGGCAAATACGCGGACGCCGATCGGATCGCCCGCCAACTTCGCCGCGACGTCCACTTCTCGGTGAACGAGAAGCAGCACAACGTCACGCTGACCGACGAAGGGGTCCGCGAAGCCGAACGCCTCGCCGGCGTCGAGAGCTTCTACACCGCGGGGAACATGGATTGGCCCCACCTGATCGACAACTCGCTCAAGGCGCATTACCTCTACAAGCTCGATGTCACTTACGTCGTCAAGGATCGGCAGATCGTTATCGTCGACGAATTCACCGGCCGACTGATGGAAGGGCGACAATGGAGCGACGGCCTGCACCAAGCGGTCGAGGCGAAGGAGGGGGTGCCGATCAAGCAAGAGACCCAAACCTTCGCGACGATCACGCTGCAGAATTTCTTCAAGCTCTATGCCAAGCTCGCCGGGATGACCGGCACCGCGATGACCGAGGCGAACGAGTTCTGGAAGATCTACAAGCTCGACGTGATCGCGATCCCGACCAACCGCGGCATGCAACGGATCGAGCACCCGGACAAGATCTATCTGACCGAAAAGGACAAGTTCAACGCCCTGGCCGACGAGATCGAACGGACCCACAAGTGGGACGTCGTGAGCCTCAAGGATGGGACCGAGGTCTGGGGAAACCTCGTCGGCGATGCCGATGGGCCCGAGATCCAGATCCAAGAAAAATTCGCGCACGACACCACCACCATCCCGTCGGCCAAGGTCACCCGCGTCGAACTCAAAGGGCGGCCGGTCCTGGTCGGTACGGTTAGCATCGAGAAGAGCGAACGCCTCTCGGCACTGCTCGAGCGTCGCGGCATCCGACACGAAGTGCTCAACGCCAAACAGCACGGCCGCGAGGCGGAGATCGTCGCCCAAGCCGGACGCAAGGGGGCCGTCACGATCGCCACGAACATGGCGGGCCGCGGTACCGACATCATCCTCGGGGGGAACCCCGAAACGATGGCGTGGGCCCAGCTCCAACACAAATACCCGACCCGCCTCGAAGTCCCCGAAGAGGAATGGGAAACGCTCGTCGAACAGATCGAACAGCAGGAACAGATGAAGGCCGAAGGGGAAGAGGTCCGCAAACTCGGCGGCCTCTACGTGATCGGCACCGAACGGCACGAATCACGCCGCATCGACCTCCAGCTCCGCGGCCGCTGCGGACGCCAAGGGGACCCCGGCAGCAGCCGCTTCTACCTGTCGCTGGAAGACGACCTGATGCGGATCTTCGCGGGCGATTTCGTGAAGAGCTGGATGGAACGGCTGGGGATGCAGGAAGGCGAAGCGATCGAGTCGCAACTCGTCACCCGCCGCATCGCCGCCGCACAGAAAAAGGTCGAAGAACGGAACTTCGAAATCCGCAAGAGCCTCCTCGAATACGACGAGGTCATGGACGAACAGCGGAAACGGGTCTATGGCTTCCGCCAACAAATCCTCGACGGCGTCAGTTGCCGCAAACTGATCCTGGAACAGATCCGCGGCCAAACCCAAAAGTACGTCCAATCGTTCCTCGATCCCGACTACGGGTCCAACAGCTTCGCCGCCTACGCCGGCGCCCAACTCGGCTGCCCGCTCGAACCGAAGGATTTCCGCGGCGTCCAATTCAAGATCGCCGAAGAATACGCTCGTGACCAGGCCGAACGGGCCGCAGAAGCCGCCGTGGTCGAAGCGGTCGAAGAGAGCCTCTCCGAGGAAATGCCCGAAGAGGATTGGAACTGGAAGGCGCTGGCCAACATGTCCAACGCCCGCTTCGGCACCAAATACACCGATCGCGACCTGCAGAAATTCTCCCGCGAAGAGCTGATCAACCACCTCGTCGTAAAGTCCAAGGAAAAGATCGCGGCCACCGACCTCTCCGAAGGGTCGGCCCTGCTGGAAGAGACCTTCGGCCGCCGCTCGCTCTGCGGCTGGGTCCGCCACAAGTTCGGCATCGAAGTGACCCCCGATGAGTTCAACGGCGTCGAAGACCACAGCGCCGTCGCCGACCTGCTGATCGATCGCGCCGAAAAGGCCTATTCCGAAAAAGAACGCGAATACCCGATCCTCACCGGCCTCTCCGCCTTTACCGCAAGGCAAGGGCAACAGATCCATCTCGATCGCGAAGGGCTGGCGAGCTGGCTGCTGGGACGTTTCGGCGTCGATTTGCCGATCGACGACATGGTGCTGAACCGCGACGAACTGAAGGCCCAACTGATCCAGCTCAGCCAAAACGCCGCCGACGACTCGCAGCGTCGCCTCGAAGAATCGCACCGCAAGATCGCCGACCTCTTCGCCAGCCATCGCGCCCCCAGCACGACCCTCGCCGTGGCCGCCCAACAACCGGCGATCGCCGAATTCGCTGACGAACTCCACTCGGAACTGGGGCTCCAAACCCCGGCCGAAGACCTCGCCCGGATGACCCGCCAGCAATTGGAAGTCCTCGTCGATCGCGCGATCGATGACAAGTTCCACCCCGAAATGCGCCGGATGGAACGGCAGGTGCTCCTGAACATCGTCGACGAGGCGTGGAAAAATCACCTCCTCGCGATGGATCACCTCCGCAGCAGCGTCCAGCTCAAAGGGTACGCCCAACTCGACCCGAAGGTCGAATACAAACGGGAAGGGATGCGGCTGTTCGAATCGATGTGGGAATCGATCGCCGAGCGGACCACCGACCTGATCTTCCGGATGGAATCGTTCAACGAAGATTTCGTCCGCAGCACCTGGGTCGATGCCAGGGCCGCCAAGACGGAACTCCCCCCCGCCGTGTCGCCGTCGTCGGGCCAATCGGCACCGCCCGCCTCAGGTGCGGCCAGCGCCGGCGCCGCCGGGAACAAATTGCAAACCAGCCGCGGCGAACCCGACACGAAACCGGAACCGATCCGGCATCGCGGGCCCAAGGTCGGTCGCAACGACCCCTGCCCATGCGGCAGCGGAAAGAAATACAAGAGTTGCTGCATGAAGCACATCGCCTGACCCCGCAACCGCCGAACGACCAACGCCCCTCCCGAACGGATTCGAGAGCGATGCTGTTAGACCTCCTGTACTCCATCCTGCTGATCTCGGTCTCGCCGCTGGTGATTTATCGCGCGGCGAGGTTCGGCCGTTATCGCCGAGGGATCCGCCAAAAATGTCTCGGCCTGCGGCCGGATGACTTCCGCCCCCCCCTGACAGACCTGCCGCCGAAACCGGTCGCGTGGTTCCACGCCGTCAGCGTCGGCGAGGTGAACCTGATCGCCGGGCTCGTCGCCGCCTTCCGCGATGCCAACCCCGGCCACCGGATCGTCATCAGCACCACCACCGACACCGGCTACGACCTGGCGAGGGCCCGCTTCCCAGACGACCCCGTCTTTTTCGCCCCGCTCGATTTCAGCTGGGCCGTCAAACAGACGCTCGACACCCTCCGGCCCGAACTCCTCGTCCTGGCCGAACTCGAAATCTGGCCGAACCTCATCCGGCTGGCGCACCGATCGGGTTGCCGCGTGACGATCGCCAACGGCCGGCTCAGCGCTCGCAGCGGCGGGCGCTACGCGAAGCTCCGGCGATTCTTCGCACCGACCTTCGCTCGGCTCGATTGGGTCGGTTGCCAAGACGCACAGACCGCCCAACGCTTCATCGAATGCGGCACCCGACCCGAAGCGATCACCGTGACCGGATCGATCAAATTCGACAACGCCCCTGACACCCGCGACACCCCCGAAGTCCATCGCCTCGCCCGCTGGTCGGCGACCGAAAGTTGGCACCAGGTCTTGCTCGCCGGCAGCACCCAACCGGGCGAAGAAGCCGCCGCACTCGACGCCTACCGCGAACTGTCGCCCCGCCATCGCGAGCTGCGGCTGATCATCGTCCCCAGACACAAAGAACGGTTCGATGAGGTCGCCGAACTGATCGCCTCCCGCGGCTACGTCGTCCGGCGGCGGAGCCAATGCCATGCCCCGGCCGAACACTGGTCCCCCGAAACCGTCGTCCTCGTCGATACCATCGGCGAACTCCGCAACTGGTGGGGGCTCTGCCAAATCGCGTTCGTCGGCGGGAGCTTCGGGCCGCGGGGTGGCCAGAACATGCTCGAACCGGCCGGTTATGGCGCCGCCACCTGCTTCGGCCCCAATACCCAAAACTTCGCCGAGATCTCCTCGCGACTGCTCCAGGCCGGGGCAGCAATCAGGCTCGCAGAACCTTCCGACCTGACCCGTTTCGTCAGCCGCTGCCTCGAGGACCCGGCCGAGTCCTCGGCGCTGGGCCAGCGCGCCAAAGAGGTCGTCCTCAGCCATCGCGGTGCGACCGACAAGACGGTTGACCAATTGTCCCGCCGAGTTTCAGAAACCGTCGCGGCGATTCGCTCCGCCGCGTGACCATCACAGGGCCGCCTCCGCTACCGGACGACCGGCCGACAACCTTCACAGGGCTACCGCCAGTGGACGCCTCAATGCAGCGGCGGCGCCGTGGCGATCCCCTCGTGGATCACCTTCAACACCGCCTCTCGCTCCGCCCCGCTCAGAGGCAACCTCGGCGCCCGAGTCCACTCTTTGCCCACGCCACACTCCTGCACCCAGAGCTTGATGTACTGCACGAATTTGACGTGCACGTCGAGGTGCAATAGCGGCGTGAACCAGCGATAGATCGCGACCGCCTCGTCCCATCGCCCCGCCTGCATCAAATCCCACAACCGCTGGTTGTGCGCCGGGAAGGCGATCCCCGTCCCCGCGACCCAACCGTCGATCCCCAGCACCGCACTTTCCAACGCCAAGTCGTCGACCCCGGTGAAGATCGCGTAACGGTCACCGACGACGTTCCTCAGGTCGGTGACCCGCCGCGTGTTGCCACTGCTCTCTTTGAGCGCCACAAAATTATCGACCTCGGCGAGCGAAGCGAACATCTCGGGGGTGATGTCGTTCCCGTACGCGATCGGGTTGTTGTAGATCATGATCGGCAAATCAGTCCCCGCCGCGACGGTGCGGAAATGGGCCAGCGTCTCGTGGGGGTCCGGCGTCCGATAGACCATCGCCGGGAGCAACATCACCCCGTCGACGCCAACCTTCTGCACGTCATTGACGTACCGCAACGCCTCGCCCGTCGACGTCTCCGCTACCCCCGACAGGACCGGGATCCGACCCCGCACCGCCTTGACCATCTCGGCCATCACCAACCGTTTCTCTTCGCCGCTCAGCATCTGGTTTTCGCCGAGACTCCCCAGGAAAATCAGCCCGGCGATCCCGCTTTCGATCAGGACCTCGGCGTGCCGCGCCGTCGCGTCGATGTCGAGCGACCCGTCCCGATGCATCTGGGTGGTGATCGCCGGAAAAACCCCCGTCCAGGCGTGTTTCCGCGGCGTCGCGGTCGGGGTGCTGCTGCCAAAACCAGAAGGCATGATCGATCGCTCCGAAATTTCGTCGATGGCCGTGCCGAAAAGGGTGACGACGGCCTTCGAAAGATAGGCCATCCCCGCCCCCCCGACCAGATGTCATCGGGCCCGATGCGTCGCCAAGCCCCAGACATGATCAAGCCCCAGACATGATCAAGCCGGCGCCGCCGATCCGCGATGACGAACCTACCCCAGCCCACGACTGGCCTACCCAAGCCCACGACTGGCCTACCCAAGCCCACGACTGGCCTACCCAAGCCCACGACTGAACTGTGCCCCACAAAACGCCCGCCCCCCGATTACGATGAACCCTCCGGCAAGCCCGTCAACCGCAAGCGTCCCCCCCGATCCCAAGCGCCCCTAAAATGAACCCGACGATCAACCGCCGACACTTCCTCGCCGTCGCCTCGGCGGCGGCCACTTGCACCGCCGCGCCGCGCATCACCCGGGGCGACCTGCGGCCCCGCAGCACGCTGGGCCATGTCGTCGGCGAACCCTTCGTCGAACCGATCGGGATGGAGATCCTCGCCCGTGGGGGCAACGCCATCGACGCGATCGTCGCCACGGCGCTCGCCGGGGCCGTCACCCAGCCCCACCAAACCGGGATCGCCGGCTACGGCGCCCACGGCGTCTTCGCCGTCGATGGCGGACGAAAGGTCATCGCGATCGATGCCAATTCCGTCGCCCCACAAAGCTTCACGGCCGATATCTTCAAGCCCGACGCCAACGGCCAAGTCCCCGGCCGCAAGAGCCATTACGGGTGGCTCGCCTCGGGCGTCCCCGGGGTGATCGCGGGGCTGCACAAGGCGCTGACAAGCTACGGGACGATCCCGCTGAGCGAGGCGCTCGCGCCAGCGATCCGCTTGGCCCGCGACGGCTTCATCGTCTCCAAATCGCTAGCCGCTTCGTTCGCTAGCGCCGCCAAGGCGTTTCGCAACGACCCCGGATCGGCCAAGCTTTACCTCCCTGGCGGCACACCTCCGCAGGCGGGCCAGACGTGGCGCAACCCCGATCTGGCCGAAGTCCTGATGACGCTCGCCAAGGCCGAATCGGTCGAACCGTTTTATCGCGGCGAGATCGCGACACGGATCGCCGAGGCGATGCGGAGCCAGGGGGGGCTGGTCACCACCGATGACCTCGCCGCCTACCAGGCCCGCGAAGTGACACCACTTTCGCTGCAGTGGGGCGACCGCACGATCCACACCGCGCCGCTGACCGCCGGGGGCCTCTCCGTCCTGCAGATGCTGAAGCTGCTTAAGGCGATGGACTACGCCGCAATGCCCCCGGGGCCACGCCGGCTGCACGCGCGGGTCGAGGCGATGCGATTGGCCTGGGACGATCGATTGAATCTGCTGGGCGATCCGGAGAAAGCCGATGTCCCGCAGCAACGGCTCCTTTCGGACGAATACGCGGCCCAATCGGCGGCACAGATCCTGGCGGCGGTCGATGCGGGTAAGGTGATCGAACGCGACATCAGCTCACCAACCCAAGGCGGGACACTGAACTTCAGCGCCTGCGACCGCCACGGCAACGCCTGCGCGGTGACGTTGACCCACGGCGAAGCCTTCGGCGCCCGCGTCACCGTGGACGGCCTCGGGCTGACACTGGGCCATGGCATGTCACGCTTCGACCCACGACCCGACCACCCCAATTCGCCCGGCCCGGGGAAACGCCCGCTGCACAACATGACCCCCACCGTGATCATGCGGCAAGGCGAAGCGGTCGTCGCGATCGGCGGCAGGGGCGGGCGAAAAATCCCCAACGCCCTCTTCGAATTCCTAACCCAACACGTCGTGCACGATCGCCCCTTCGACGAATCGCTCCACGCCCCGCGGCTGCACACCGAGGGCTCGACATCGATCGAACACCAACCGAGCTGGCCGGCTGCGACGATCGGGCCGCTGGGGCAACTCGGCTTTCAACTCAAGGCGGGCCCCAGCGCGACGCTCAGCGGCGTGGCGCGAGAAAATGGGACGTGGCATGCGGGGATGTCCTAGCCGAAGGCTTGGGGGCACCCCGAACCGATCGACGGAAGGGGCTTTTTGCCCGACAATTTGACGAATCGAAAAAAATCCCCGCTACCGAGGCGGCTTACGCTTGACACCAGACCGTCCTCTTGCAACAATCACCCCCCCTGGAGCAAACAGCGGATCGCAAGATTGTCGCTGATTTGTCTGTGGAATGATCCTGCAAGGGATTCGTTTCATGGATGGCTCTGACCGATCTTTGACAATTTGGTGATGAATCTTTCTGCTGAGTTTAAGTCAGTGCGAGATCGCCTATTTTAAAAATGGCGAATCGCTGTGACGTTTTTACCGAGCGTCACAGAGCAGAGCATCAGATCATCGGTTTTTGCCGG
>JBEIRZ010000014.1:0-32219 GCA_040375695.1 Planctomycetaceae bacterium | reverse complement strand
GGCCGACGGCGTTGTTCTTTAGCCGCGACGAGCTCGACAAGATGTTCGGGAGGCTCGGGCCGCAAGCGAACAAATCGTTCTCGGGGCAGAAGCGTCCTTCGTGAGTCGGGCCAACAGCGCCCTTCGTGAGGTGGGATAGACGCGGATAAGTCGGGTCAGGCGAGGATTTCGCTGATCACGTGCCCTTCGACATTCGTCAGTCGCCGCTGGACGCCGTTGTGTTCGAAGGTGAGTTCTTCGTGGTTCAGCCCCAGCAGGTGCAGGATCGTCGCGTTGAGGTCGTAGAGCGGGTGGGGGTCTTTGATCGCCTGTTTGCCAAACTCATCCGTCTCGCCGGTGCTGACCCCCGGTTTGACGCCGGCGCCGGTCAACCAGCACGTGAAGCCGTCGGGGTTGTGATCGCGTCCTTTGGCCCCTTTTTGGAAGAAGGGCATGCGGCCGAATTCGGTGCACCAGACGACGAGGGTTTCGTCGAGCAGGCCACGCTCGCGCAGGTCACGGATCAGCGCTGCGGCGGGTTGGTCGAGGATCGCGGCGTGGACGTCGTATTGTTCCTTGAGCGCGCTGTGTCCGTCCCAATTCAGTTTGCCGCCGCTGGCGTAGGCGCCGTTGAAGAGTTGTACGAAGCGGACCCCTTTTTCGATCAGCCTGCGGGCGAGGATGCAATTGCGGGCGAAGGCGGCTTTGTCGGCGTTTTGGGTGTCGTCGGCGCCGTAGGCCTTGAGGACATGTTCCGGTTCGCTCGACAGGTCGACGAGATCGGGGACGCTCAATTGCATCCGCGCGGCGAGTTCGTAGCTGGCGATGCGGGCTTCGAGCTTTTGTTCGCCGGGGTGACGCTCGAGGTGCGATCGGTTGAGCTTGCGGAGGGCATCGAGAGCGGCGCGGTCCGAGCCTGCGGCGACCCCATCGGCGAGCAGGTGACGGATCGGCGATTTGGAGCTCATCGTCGTCCCTTGGAAGGCGGCGGGGAGGAAGCCGGGGCCCCAATTGTTCGACCCGTTCTGGGGGACGCCGCGTGGGTCGGGGATGGCGACGTAGGCCGGAAGGTCTTGGTTTTCGCTCCCCAGCGCGTAGGTGACCCAGGCACCCAGGCTGGGGAAGCCGTCGAGGGTAAATCCGGTCGAGAGGACGTTTTCGGCGGGGCCGTGGGTGTTGGAATGGCTCGTCAGCGAATGGATGAAGGCGATGTCATCGGTCAATTCGGCGAGATGCGGGATGAGGTCGCTGACCCATTTCCCCGTTTGGCCACGTTGGCGGAATTCGTATTGCGGGCGGGCGAGGTTCCCGGCGGGGCCTTGGAAGGTGACGGCCGGTCCGCCGGGGAGCGGTTGATCATCCCATTTGATCAGTTCGGGCTTGTAATCCCAGGTCTCGAGTTGGCTGACCGCACCGGCGCAAAAAATCACGACGACGTTTTTCGCTTTGGGCGGGAAATGGGAAGGACGGGGTGCGAAGGGTCGGGCCGGATCGATTTGGGGCGTGATCCCCGCGAGGAGGCGTTCTTGGGCCAGCAGGCTCGTCAGCGCGATCGACCCCAAGCCACCGGCCGCATGGTGGAAAAAGTCGCGGCGGCTGTGGAAGCCAAAGTTGCGCGTCGGGGTGCTCGAAAGGTTGGGTCGCATCGACGTCTTGGGGGTCGGGCGGAGTGGCGGGGCGTTAGGGGACGAAGAGGAATTCGTTGCAATTGATCAGGACGCGGCAGAGCGTGTCGAGCCCGTGGGCGGTAGCGAGCTTCGCGGCATCGGCCGATTCGGCGGGATCGGGGGTGCGGCTGAGCGCTTCGCGGTAGGCGAGATCGACTTGGCGAGCGACATCATCGGGGGCTTGGGCGCGGATACGATCGGCCCAGGCCTTGGCGTGGTCGAGGGTGAAGCGGCTGTTGAAGAGGTTGAGCGCCTGGATCGGCGTGGTGCTCTCTTCACGCCGCGAGGCGCTCTGACCCGCATCGGGGCAATCGAACGCGCCGAAGACGGCTTCGCGTTCGCGGCGGACCTTGTGGGCATAGATCATCCGTTTGGACCCTTCTGCCTGAAACGTTTCGATCGGGGTGAAGCCGCTGAGACCGCCGCGTTGGTTGAAGAGGTCGTAGCCCCGTCCATGCATCGCGCGGTTCAAGCGGCCGCTGATCGCGAGGATCGAATCGCGGATCGATTCGGCTTCCAGGCGGCGGGGGGTGAATCGCCACAGCAGTCGGTTATCGGCATCGATTTGGGCCGCCTCGGGCCGCATCGAGGATGCCTGTCGATAGGTCGCCGAGAGGACGATTTCGCGGTGCAGCCGTTTGACCGACCAACCCGAATTGGCGAAGTCGGCGGCGAGGCGGTCGAGCAGTTCGGGGTGGGAAGGGAGAAGGCCGCTGCGGCCGAAATCGCTGGAGGTCGCGACCAGCCCGATGCCGAAGTGTCCCTGCCAGATCCGGTTAACGATCACGCGGCTGGTCAGGGGGTTGGAGGGGCTGACGATCCAATCGGCGAGGGCCAAACGGACTTTCGCTTCGTCTGCCCCATCGAGGTTGGCGTCGAGTCGGCCGAAGAGTTCGGGGATGGCGGCGGTGACCGGTTCTTTGGGCTGTTCCGGGTTGCCTCGGGAGAGGACGTGGATTTTGTCGGGGGTGCGTGGGACGCCGGCGAAGACCTTCGGGGGGGTGATCGCCTCGACGATCCCCTTTTCGAGTTCGGCTTTGCGTGCGATGAGTTCGGCTTTTTCGCGGCGCTGATCATCGGTCAGGGCGTCGTGGGGGGGCGATGCCTGGGCCGTGGCGGCGTTTGGCCCTTGAGGTGGGTCGGTTCCTGGTTTCTGTTCCGCGGCCAGCTTTTGTCCCGCGGCCAGCTTTTGTTCCGCCGCCAGTTTTTGTTCTTCGGTGAGTTGGCGGTCCGCATGATCCGCGACTTGCCACCAGATGCCATCCGGGCCGGCGACTTCGATGCGATACCCGATCGCGAGCCTGTCCTTGAATTGCCCTTCGCGGTCGCGGCCCCAGACGACGCGATCGATCCGCTGGGGCTGCTGGAATTCGACGGTCACCCAGCCGCGTCCCATTTCGCTCGACATCCAGCTCGTCGAGTTCCCATACCGGCCATCGTTGATCAGGCGGAGCTCGTGTCGGTCGGGTGCGACGTTGTCACCGGAGGAAGTGAGTTTCGCGCCACGCGAGGCGAGGGCGACGTTTTCTCCTGCGACGTTAAAGACCTCGAGCTCGTCGATGCACGGTTCGAGCCGATTCGTCTGGGTGACGGTGAAGCGGAGTCGAGTGGCGAGGAGCGGGGCGAAGCGATCGACATTTTCCTTGGCGTCGACCGCGGGGCGAATGACGCGGGCGTTGGCGAGCGGTTCGAAGCGGGCCAGGTCGCGCGATACGGCATCGAGCTGTTGGCGGAGTTCGTTTGCCGATTCGCGGCGGGAGGCGAATTCGGGGGTCAGCAGGTCGCGGTCGCCATACTCGATGCCGGCGACGAAGGATTGCAGGGCGTAGTAATCGCGCTGTGAGATCGGGTCGAACTTGTGGTCGTGGCAACGGGCGCAAGCGACGCTCATCCCGAGAAACGTCTGGCCGATGTTGACGACGATTTCGTCAAGGGCGTCTTGTCGGGCGAGCCGTTTGGAGGGTTCGTCCGCGCCGATCTGGCCGGGGAGGAGGACCGACGCGGTGACGAGGAAGCCGGTCGCGGCCGGTTGGTCGAACAGGTCTCCGGCGATCTGTTCGCGGACGAAGCGGTCATACGGGATGTCGTCATTGAACGCGCGGATCACGTAATCGCGATAGGGCCAGGCGTTGGGTCGTTCGGTGTTGACCTCGAAGCCGTGCGTATCGGCGTAGCGAACGACATCGAGCCAGTGTTGGCCCCAGTGTTCGCCATAGTGTGGTGAGTCGAGGAGCCGATCGACGACACGATCGTGGGCGAGCGGGTCGGGATCGTTGAGGAAGTCATCGATCTGGTCCGCGGTCGGAGGCAAGCCCGTCAGGTCGAAGCTGACGCGGCGGAGCCAGGCGACGCGGTCGGCTTCGGGTGCCGGGGCGAGGCCGGCCGCTTCGAGTTTGGCGAGGACGAAATGATCGATCGTGTGGCGGGGCCACGCATGATCGCGGGTCGGAGGGAGCGGCGCGGCGACGGGAGGCCGGAAGCTCCAGTGGTCGCGGCGATCGACCAGTTTCGCGGTATCGGCCCCTGCCGGCCAATCGGCCCCGCCAGCGATCCAGGCCCGGAGCGTCATGATTTCGTGTTGGCTGAGCCCTTCACCTTCGGGGGGCATCTTCAGGTCGGCATCGGGGTTGGCGACGAAATCGAAGAGGGGGCTTTCGTCGGGTTGGCCGGCGACGATCGCCGGGCCGAAGGATTCGCCCCCGCGGAAGGCTTCGGATCGGATGTCCAGCCGGAGGCCACCCTTCTGCTTCGTTTCGCCGTGGCACGCGTAGCAATGTTTGGCGAGGATCGGACGGACGGCGCGGGAGTAATCGATATCGATATCGACCTTAGGCCCTTGCGGTTCTTGTGCGACCGCGACCGGGCAACGAACGAGTTGGCAAAAAGCGATCCCAACCGCGAGCGTTAACAGGAAGGACCTGAAGGTGCGCGCGGAAGTGTTCCGGGTGTGGGAGTACCAAAGGTGGGAGGTTCGATCGGCGTTTGAGCGATCGGGGTCGACGGTATCGCGATATTGAGAGGAGCGGTGGCGGGTCACGGCGACTGGGGTCGATGAAAAGAAGCGGGTGGGGAAGCGGTGGCAGGGTAAGCGGGGCCAAGCTCAGTATAGTGCAAGGCGGGGATCAGACGATCATCGCGAGGAAAGAAAGGGGCGTGAGTCGGGTGGGAAACGCGGAACGGGTGGTAAAAACGAAAAACCCCGCCAGCTTTCGGGGTTGGCGGGGTTAGCGGTTTCGAAGCGACGTGCCTCAGTCGATTGAGGTGGGGGTCGATCGACTTAACGGAGCACGAGGATCATCCGGACGTTGCCGCGGCGGATAACGAGTCGCAGGCCGCGGCCGGAATCCTTGGCGGTCTTCAGGATCGTGTTGAACTGTTCGACGGAAGTGAGGGCTTCACCGGACGCTTCTTCGATCACGTCGCCGGGAAGGATATTCGCTTGGGCGGCGAGTCCCTCATCCTCGACTTTGGTCACGACAAGGCCGACGGCGGGGCCGCTGAGTTCGAGGTCGCGCGCCTTTTCGGGGGTGAGCGGTTCGAGGGTGGCGCCGATCAGCGATTGGCCGGGTCCGCCGTTGAACGACGCCATCGCCTCGTTGGTCCGTTCTTGTAGGTTGACAGAAAACTCCATCTCTTTGCCGCTGCGGTTGACCTGCATCTTGACGGTCGAGCCCGGTTTGCGGGAAGCGATGTAATTGCGGAGTTGGGTGCCGCTGGTCACCGGTTTACCGTCCATCGAGATGACGACGTCACCCGGTTGGAGGCCGGCCTTTGCGGCGGGTTGGCCATCGACGACGGTGCTGATGAAGGCACCGGTATCGACGCTGAGGCTGAACTTGTCTTTCAGTTCGGCATTCACGTCGCCGACTTGGGCACCGAGGAAGCCGCGGCGAACGGAGCCCGATTCGATGATCGATTCGACGACCGGCTTGGCGAGCGACAGGGGGATGGCGAAGCCAATCCCGGCACTGGCACCGGTACGCGAGACGATAGCGGTGTTGATCCCGATCACTTCGCCGCGGAGACTCACCAGCGGCCCGCCGCTGTTCCCCGGGTTGATCGCGGCGTCGGTTTGGAGGAAGTCTTCGAACCCTTGGCCGTCGCCGATGATCCCTTGGACGCGATTTTTGGCGCTGATGATCCCGGCGGTCACCGTTTGGTCGAGGCCGAAGGGGCTACCGATCGCGACGACCCAATCGCCGACGCGGATGTCATCGCTGTTGCCGAGGACCGCCGCCTGTAAACCTTTTTCTTCGATCTTCAGCACCGCGAGGTCGGTGGCGGGGTCGGTCCCGACGATTTTGGCGTCGAGCCTTTTGCCGTTATGGAGCACGACCTTGAGTGCCTCACCGCTTACGACGACATGGTTATTCGTGATGACGTAACCATCTTCGCGAATGATGACGCCGCTGCCGGAACCGATTTGGGTCCCTTCGGGGAGTTGCTGTTGCTGCTGTTGCTGCTGTTGTTCTTCGAACTGCTGGAAGAAATCGTCACCCAGCCAGGGTGGCAATTGCCGGCGGAGTTCGGGGGGTAAGCCCCGTTGTGGGGCACGTCGGCCGCGTTGCCTCGGCCCCGCCTCGATGCTGATGCTCACGACGCTCGGGCGGAGCGAATCGGCGACGCTGCGAAAGGCTGCTGACAACCCTTCGGCGTGCGCGAGGTTTTCGGCGGCGACCGATGGCTTGCCGAGTTCATCCGCCAGTGCGGTTCGGTTCTGCTGCAGCCGATCGGGCCAACTCATCACCACGCTGGTGAGCAGAGCCCCGCAAAGGAGCGCGCCCAAAGTCACGCTCAGCCGTTTCCATTGATGATGCATCGCTCGATTTCTCCAGTGATCATTCGGTTGCAGATTGAGGGCGACAGCGACCCCGGACGAAGCCCAGGGTTGAATAACACCGCGACCTCCCGATGGGGTCGCATGTCTCGCCGAAACCACCCCGGCGGCGGTTAATGTTGGTACAAGCCGACCGGAGCGACGGTTCGTCCGCCATTGCCAAAATGACGGAAAAACCGGTGGGAAGATTGTGGTGCAATCTTTGCGCCAACCGCGAGAAGGGCCAAGCATCGAAGGCGAAGAACGTTGCCTTGGTGCCCCTTGTAGGAGATAAAGATGGGGATTTTGGGGTTCAAAGCAAAAAAAGCCGCCAACCGGCGGTCGCGCTGTGCGGCCGGAACCGGGGGTATCCGGGCGGCCGGGGTTGGCGGGATTGGGCGAGCGTTTGGCGTGGTGGTTAGTACCGCCAGATCACGTCGGCAGTCCACCGCTCGGTCATCATCACCGTGCGGGGCGTGACGGGGATTTCGTAAGCGATCCCCATTTCGAGGCCACGGCGGGGGACGATTTTGAAGCCGAGGGCTTGGGTCACGAGGTTGTTGTTCTCGGTGAATTTGGCACCGAGGTTGAACAGGTCGGCCCCTTCAAAAATGAAGTTGGGCGGGACGGGTGCGAACGGCTCGGAGGCGGTGTAGTACCAATTCGTTTCGCCGAAGAGATAGATCGGACGCCAAGTGGCGGGCGAGACCCTCCAGTCGTAATGGGCGCTCGAATAGACGATCCGGTTTTGTTCGGCTTCGTCGATCGGTTGCCGCAGCCCAACGACGCTCATCAGGTGCCCGCGTTCGAAGACCCGGGTCGCACCGGAGAGGAAGAAGTTCAATTCCCCTTCGCCGTAACCTTGCAGCGCCTGGTGAGACCCGGAGGGGGTGATCACCGACATGCCGCCGGTCAGGAGTCGACCGGCTTCGCGGTCCTTATACATCGTGTGCTTAAAGCCGATCCCGAAGTCCATCGCGCCGGAATCGAATTCGCCGAGGTCGGAAATCATTTGCAGGTAGCCGAACTTGGTCACCATCAGGCTAAAGTCTTCGGTGAGCGCGGCGCGGAGTTGCATCGTATAGATTTGGGCCGGGTGATTCGAAGTGACCGGTGGCCATTGCTGACGCATGTAAATCCCGCGAACTTCGGTGAGGGTCCGGGGGTCTTCGAAATAGAACGGGTTCGTCACGGGGGTGATGAAGTCGTCGAAGCATGTGTCGCTATGTTTCACCAAGCCGAATCCGAGGAGCCCGCGATGTCGTACGGCGGGTTGGCAGGCCCCCCATGGGCCGCTTGCGGGTTGTGCCGGATGCGCCGCGGCGGGGTGGGCGATCAGCGGTTCAGCCCCCCAGTCCTCAGGGGACAACGGGTCTTCAGGGGACAACGGGTCGATCGTCAGCTGGGGAGCGGTTTGGGCGAAGACCAGCGATTCGCTTTGGTCTGTCGGGAGGAGCGTCGGCGGGATCGCGGGTTGGGCGATGGTGCCGCTGGGGAGATCCGAGGGGCTAGCGACTTCGATCGGGTCGGCGGCTTTGGCAAAGCCTTCGGTTCCTGGCACCTCGATCGGCCGAGCCGCGATCGCCAAGAAACCGAGATCGGTCAATTCGGCAGGTTCCGCGTGATGCAGGACTTCGTCGAATTCGGCAAAGGCCTTGCGGCCGGAAGGGCTCGCAACCGCGCTGATGAAAATGATCGGAAGTGCTAACAATGATCGCATGAGATCTCCTTAGATCCCGTCGAGGGTTGCTGGTAGTCCGTTACCATGCTGCCCAAAGGGTCCTGCCTCACGAAGCGATGGTCGTTTCGAAGTAAATGGGCAAAGGACCTTCAACTCGCCGGTTGAAGGTAGGTTCGCAGGTTGCATCGGATGGACGATTGCGGGGGACTGACCTTTTGGGCGTCGACCGGGGCGGAATGATGCGATCACCTGCCCAAAATGCGGCTGTTGAGGCCCATGCCTGTCGGCAGGGTCGTGTCAGGAATGACTGAGGTGTCGATTATTCGCCGGGTAGGGCGTGATTTCGGATCGGGGGATCGCATAGAATGAGCGATCGTCGCGGTGAGCATCGCGCGGCGAACTTACAAGTCGAATCCCATGGGGGTAGAATCCCGTTGGATCAGAATTCAGGGGGCGACCGGGTGACTCAGGGGACGAGCGGCATGACCTTTTCGCGTCGGACGATCGCGATCGGTCTGAAACGTCGCGGCATCGATCATCGAATATTGAAAGGGGTTTTCGTTTTGGCGATCACGATTCCGGCATTGAGCGGGCGGGCGTCTGGCGACGAGGCCGACGGACGTCTTGAGCCGCTCGATCATTGGCCCGCGGCCGCATCATCATCAGCAGCAGAATCATCCCGTGCGTTATCCGTTAAGCCGTCCGTCATCTTGGTGCCGGGGATGTTAGCGGGGGAGCGGTCGATGATCGCGCTGCGCAAGCGGTTATCCGATTCCGTCATTCCGGCGGCGATTTATCGTTACGACAGTGCCATCGGGGTCGAACGGGCTGCGGTCGGTTTGGCGCAATCGTTGATCGAACATACGCAGCGTCAGCCCGACCTGAAGCTCGTGATGGTGACGCATTCGATGGGCGGGTTGGTTGCCAGGCGGGTCCTCGAATCGCCCAAGTGGAAGGTTGATAAGGTGCGGCGGTTGATCATGGTCGCGCCGCCCAACGCGGGGTCGTCGATCGCATCGCTCGACGCCCAGGAGCTCCATCGGACGTTGTCCGGTTTTGCGGGTGAGCGTGGGCGGAGTTTCATCGGCGAGGGGGAGCTCAAGCTGTTGGACGAATTCGTCGGGCAGTTTCTGGGCAGCGCGAAGGAGGACCTTCGGCCGGGGTCGGAGGTCCTGAGGCAATTGCAGCAGTTGCAGCGGAACCCGGAGGTGCGGTATTCGATCATCGCCGGTTCGGGGGGGCCTGTGCCGCAGTGGGTCCGGTCGTTGGGGCAGGTTTTTGTCGCCAAACAGTTGTTCGAGCGGCCTGCGCAGGCCGAGCAGATCAAGCGGGTTTACGACTTGGCGAATCGTGACGAATGGATCAACGGCTTGGGGGACGGCGTCGTGACGACGCAATCGACGCGGCTCCCGGGGGTGACCGATCACCAGGAGCTCGAATTCGGTCACAACGACATCACCTTCGCCAGTGAATCGGCGGAGACCCGAAAACTGGTCGAAGCGATTATGACGCGATTGGAGAAGTGAAGCTTGTTCGATCCGCGTTGGGGCATTGGCCCGTTTGCCGGAACCGATCGGTCGTGGCGTCGGATTCGGCTCCTGTGTGCCGTGGTCGGGGTGTTCCTCCTTTGCGGCGGCGTCGGTTTGGGCCAGGGTTTGGGTCAGGGTCTGGGCACGCCGCTTGAGATCGGCGTTGAGGATGGGCTCGATGTTCATGATGGGATTGGGGATCAAGCCAACGCCGCGGCGGGTGTCGCGCCGTCGGCGCAGCCGCGGGTGATATTGCGCGGCAGCGGCGTTCATGAGTCGGCCCCGCATGGCCGCGGAAACGTCTATGCCCCGTGTGTCATGAGGGACGGGGCGACGTGGAGGCTGTGGTATGGCGGGCAGGGGCAGGACGGTCACGACCGGATCGGGTTGGCCGAATCGGAAGACGGGCTGCACTGGTCGCGACGGGGTGTCGTCCTGGATGACCCCGCAGCGAATCACATCAACGATCCGGAGGTCTTCAAGGTTGGCGACCGTTACCACATGCTGTATACCCGCGCGGCGAAGGAGATCATCGACGAGATCCATTGGGCGAAGTCGGAGGATGGGGTGCGATGGGAGCCGCGGGGCGTGGCGCTCGCGGCAGGTCAGGCCGGGAGTTGGGACGGGTTGTCGGTAGGTCGGCCGACCGTCGCCCGCGCCGCCGACGGCCGGTACCTGATGTGGTACGACGGCCGTAAAGATTTCGCGGCGGGTTCGCCCGTCAGCGGTGTACCGCTCGCGGACGATTCGCACCGTTACGTCGGCGTCGCGATCAGTGACGATGGGGCGAGGTGGAATCGGTTTCGGACCGAGCCGGTCTTTGGGAACGATGCCGGTGGGATCGACGTCAAGCGAGTCGGCGAACGCTACGTGATGCTGTACGAATCGGGGGCGGGGGTCATGCATGCGGTGAGCGCCGACGGGATCCGTTGGGAACAGCGCGGGTTGTGCTTGGCAAAGTCGGATGGCAAGGCCGACCGGTTCGGGCACGTCACCCCTGCCCTGTGGTTTGACCCGGCCGCGGGGCTTGCTGGCGACGGTGCGTCGGGGCAAACGCGGTCGTTGGGGAAGCTGTTTTTTGGGGCCGCGGCGGCGGCGAGCTGGGACAACAACGCGATCGCATGGGCTTTGGTCGACGTGCAGCGGTTGGTCGGGGCGGTCGCGGTGGAGGTGCCTCGATGAGGCCAGGGTCACGACCCAAAAAGGGGGAGCTCCCGACGAAAGTATGCGTCGCCTGTCAGCGGCCTTTCGCGTGGCGTAAGAAGTGGGAGCGTTGTTGGGACGAGGTCCGTTATTGCAGCGAGCGTTGTCGGCGTCAGGGCGTGGCCCAAGCGGGTCCGGTCGAAACGGGTCCGATCGAAACGGGTCCGGTCGAAGCGGGTGCGGTTGAGACGCCCGAGAATTCACCGCCGATCGTGGGGACGCGGGGTGGCGGCGGGCGGCGGCGGCGATCAGAATAAAGCTTGGGTTGACGCGGGCAGGGGCGGGGGGCTACCCAACGTCTTCAGGAAATGGGGAAGTCGTCGAGGTCATCGTAGTTTCCATCGAAAGTGCTTCGGCCGGCGTTATCCCCGATGAATCCCGGCATGATCCTTTAAGATTCCATCCCTGAAGACTGCCTGGGCCGAGTCATCAGGCGAAGTCATTGGCCGCAGGGTCACGTTCCCACGATCCAGTCCTCTACCCGCAGGAGAACGGCATGGTCACTCATTTGAATCGACGTCAGGTCCTCGGCGGCTGTTTGGCCGGTTCGCTCGTTGGTTGGATGGGGGCTTCGGGGGGCGTTGTTGAAGCGAGGTCGCCGGTGGCCCGGAGCGGTACGGCGAGGTTTCGCCCGGCGATCGCGGCCTACACGTTCCGAAAATATTTTTCGCTCTTTCGTGGCCGCGAACAGCAACCGGCGGGTGATGGCCCCCCGATGACGCTCAAGGGGTTCGTCGATTATTGCGGGCGGCACGGCTGCGACGCGGAATTGACCGCCTACTTTTTTCCCAACGATACCGATGACGAATCGCTCCGCGGGCTGAAGGCCCACGCCTTCCTGAGCGGCACGGCGATCAGCGGCGCCGCGATCGGGAACGACTTCACCGTCGAGCGTGGGGAGCTGCTTGAGAAGCAGATCGTCGAAGCCCAGGGTTGGATCCGCCGAAGCGCCGTCCTTGGCGCGCCGCACCTGCGGATCTTCGCCGGGACGGCCAAGCAGCTCGGCGATTCGGCCGAAAAGATGGCCGATGTCTGCGAGGCGGTCAATCGCTGTGCCGCGACGGCGAAGGAGGTCGGTGTCTTTTTGGGGATCGAAAACCACGGCGGGATCAGCTCGGACCAATTGATCGAGATCATCGGGAAGGTGCAGAGCGATTGGGTCGGGATCAACCTCGATACGGGCAATTTCATCAGTGCCGACCCGTATGAAGACATCCGTCGCTGTGCCCCGTTCGCGGTCAACGTGCAGCTCAAGCCGACCATCAAGACGGCCGATGGGCGGACGGCCGATGCCGATTGGCCGCGGATCGCGGAGATCCTGCGCGAAGCCAAGTACCAGGGGTACGTGGCGCTCGAATACGAAGACGAGTTGCCTTACGAGCGCGTCCCGGGGCTCGTTCAGAAGCTACGAGATGCCTTCACCGCATGACCGATCAGGTAGGCGGCGTTTCGTCATGATTCGAGCCGACCACTCCCGACACCTTTCCTGTTGAAAGCGACCCGTTGAAAGCGAACCGAGCCGAATCGCGACGACCCGCCGGCGGGTCGATGGGAAACACCAGCGACCTTGAGCACGACGATCGGGCGTTCCGGCATGGGATGCTGCGGATCACGGCCAGTTCGGCGCCCGTTCGCGTCGGCGACCCCGTGGGGTGTGCCCGGGGGTGCGAGGCGTTGATCGAAGAGGCGTCGGATGCCGACATTTTGCTCCTGCCGGAATTGGCGATTGGCGGTTACACCTGCGGCGACCTGTTCGGCACCGATGCCCACATCAAGGGGGTGATCGAGGGTGTCGATCGGTTGTGTGAAGCCACGCGAGGACGTCGGCCGCTGGTCGTCGTCGGCGCGCCGATCGTTGTCGATGACGCCTTGTTCAACACGGCGGTAGTGATCGCCGCGGGGAGGGTCTGCGGGATCGTCCCGAAGCAATACTTGCCGACGTATCGCGAATTTTATGAGGCGCGGCACTTTCGTCCCGCCGACGGCACCGAGCCGGAAGAGATCGTCTGGTCGGGGGAGCTGGTCCCGTTCGGGATCGACCTGCTGTTCGAGCTCCGTGACGCGGTGATCGGGGTCGAGATTTGTGAAGACCTGTGGGTACCGATCCCCCCCAGCAGCCTGCAATCGCTCGCCGGGGCGAACGTGCTGCTGAACCTTTCGGCCAGCAACGAGGTGATCCAGAAGGCGGCTTGGAGGCGAGAGCTGGTGCTGAGCCAATCGGGGCGATGCATCGCCGCTTATGCCTATGCCTCGTCGGGGCCGGACGAGTCGACGACCGACCTTGTCTTTGGCGGCCATTGCCTGATCGCGGAGAACGGCGGTTTGCTCGGGGAGTCGCGTCGCGTCGGGGATAGCGACCAGCCGCTGCGCGGGATCACATCGATCACGGCCGACATCGACCTGCAAAGGTTGTCGCACGACCGGCGGGTGACGCAAACGTTCCCTCAAGGGAGGCGGCTTGTCGATCGCCAATACCGCCGCGTCTTGCTCGATCCGCCCCCCGCCTCGATCCCCGCAGGGGCGATGTGTCGTCACGTCGAGGGGCGTCCGTTCGTCCCTCAAGACCCCCAGACGCTCGACCAACGCTGCGCCGAAGTGCTCGGGATTCAGGCCGCCGGGTTGGCCAAGCGGGTTTCGCGGCTACCTGCCGACTCGCTGCTGGTGATCGGCATTTCGGGGGGGCTCGACAGCACCCTCGCGGCACTCGTCGCGACCCGCGTTTGTGACGACAACGGTTGGCCGCGGTCGCGGATCGTGGGATTGACGATGCCAGGGTTCGGGACGACCACCGGGACGCTTCGCAATGCCGAGCGGCTGATCAGGCTCCTCGGGTTGGCCTATCGCCACATCGACATTCGCCAGCTGGCGCTCGATACCTTTCGCGGGATCGGCCATCGCCCGCTGGGGGTGGAGCTGGCCGATGGCGAAACGGTCGCCTCGCTGCAGGCCAAGCTCGTCGGTGCCGATCATCGTCAGGGGGATTTGACCCTGGAAAATGTCCAAGCCCGCTTGCGGACCTTTTTGCTGATGACGCACGGGTTTGTCATCGGGACGGGGGATTTGAGCGAGCAGGCGTTGGGGTGGAGCACCTACAACGCCGATCACATGTCGATGTACGGCGTCAACACGTCGATCCCCAAAACGCTGGTGCGGTTCCTGGTGCGGCACGTCGCCGGCCGTTGCCAGACGGAAGAATTGGCCGAGGTCTTGATTTCGATCGCCGACACGCCGGTATCGCCGGAACTGTTGCCGCCGGATGTCGCGGGTCGGATCAGGCAAGACACCGAAGCGATGCTTGGCCCTTATGAGCTTCACGACTTCATCCTTTATCATTTCGTGCGGCACGGGGCGACACGGGAAAAAATCCGTTACCTTGCCGGGCAGGCGCGGTTTGAAAAGGGGTATTCGCCGGAAGAGATCGACCGGACGCTCGAAACGTTCTTCCGTCGGTTTTTTGCCAGCCAATATAAGCGAAGTTGCGTGCCCGACGGCCCCAAGGTCGGGTCGGTGACCCTTTCGCCGCGAGGCGATTGGCGGATGCCCAGCGACGCCGATTCGGACGCCCATTGACGGCAGGCCGAGCGACCACGGCCGCGCGACCACGGCTGAGGGGCCATGCCTAAGGGGTCATGCCTTCGGCCGTTACAACCCGCCGATTTTTCCTATCCTTCCTTGTTCGCCAGCCGATCGGGGGTGGGTAGCGGTTTCGCGGTCGAAGGTCGCAGTCCAAGTCGCGGCGGGTGGGTAACTCGCGGCGTCGCCCGGAAGTCGCTAAAATGATGAGCACTCCTTCCCCAACTCCCTCCCAGCAGTCGAAGACAAGAGACATCATGAGCTTCAGGCTTGCCAGCGTATTCGGCTTCGCATCGAGATCTAGGTCGTCGGCGGTCCCCGCACAGGCGACGTTGACCGACATGCGAACAACTTTCGTTTCCCGTCTCGGACGCCGAGTCGCCGTGGCGCTGTTGGCCGTCGCGGCGGTCGGTGGTGGGGTGGCGAAGGCCGAGGAAAAGCCTCGGGATTGGGCCAATTGGCGCGGGCCGACGCTTGACGGCCAGGCCCACATGAGCCATTTGCCGAGCGATTGGTCGCCCAAGGGTGAGAATCTTTTGTGGCGGAAAGAAGAGTATGCGACCCGGTCGTCGCCGATCGTGATGAACGGCCGGATGTATGCGATTTGCCGTGCCTTCCCGGAGACGACGAAAGAAGGGGAAAAGACGGTTTGTTTCGACCCCAAGACGGGCGAGCTGATTTGGGAGAATATCCACAACGTCTTTTTGAGCGACGTCCCGGCCGAGCGGGTCGGTTGGTCGAGCCCCGTCGGGGATCCCGAGACCGATCGCGTTTACAAGCTTGGTGTCGGGTGTTTGCTGCAGTGCCTTGATGGCGAGACGGGGCGGGTCGTCTGGGAGCATTCGCTGCTTGAAGAACAAGGGATGCTCAGCACCTATGGCGGTCGGACGAATTTCCCGGTGATCTTCGAAGATTTGGTGATCGTCAGCGGCGTTCACACCGGTTGGGCGGAGACTGCGGTCCCGGCCCACCGCGTGATGGCGTTCGACAAGCGGGATGGGAGGCTGATCTGGACATTGAGCACCCGGCCGCGGCCCGAAGACACGACTTATGCGACCCCCGTCTTCACCGTGCTCAACGGTCAGGACGCGATGATCATCGGCGCGGGGGACGGGTCGTTGTATGCGGTCCAACCGCGGACCGGAAAGATGATTTGGGAATACCGCGCCTCGCCGCGGGGGATCAGCACCACGCCCTTGGTCGACGAGAACGGGATCGTTTATTGCGGCCATTCGGAACAGAATTTTTCCGACCGCACGATCCTGGGGGCGCTCTTCGCGTTCGACGGCAATCAGACGGGCGAAATCACCGAAGATAAATTATTGTGGAAAATCCCGACCTTCGCCGCGGGGCGTGCCGCACCGGTCAAGGTCGGCGATCGGCTCTATGCCGTCGACAACAGCGGGATCATGTTGATCCTCGACGCCAAGACGGGCAAGGAACTCGGCAAACAGAAGCTCGGCCGGATCATGTTCGGCTCGCTGATGTATGGTGACGGCAAGATCTACGCCGCCGAATCGACCGGCCGAATTTATGTGATGGAACCGGCAGAGAAAGGGGTCAAGATCATCTCGCAGGTCCGGCTGAGCGATACCAGCGAAATCTTCGGGTCGCCGATCGCTTATGACGGCAGGGTCTACATCCCGACCAACGTCGCGCTCTATTGCATCGGCGGCGCAGAAAACGATTCGGAGCCGATGCCGCTCCCGGCGGCGAAGAAGGCATCGCCAGGTCCCGACCCGACCAAGGTGGCGCACATCCAAATCGTCCCTGCCGAACGGATGGCCTATGCCGGTGAGAAGACCGACTTCGCGATCCTCGGTTTTAACGCCCACGGCGTTTGCCTAGGCGAAGTCGATGGGGCGACGCTCGACATCAAGGGTGGCGGTGAGGTCAAAGATGCCCATTTCCATGCACCGATGGTGAACCAATCGGGGGCCGTTTACATCACCGCGAAACTCGGCGAATTGTCGAGCATCGCGCGGTATCGCGTCGTCCCGTCGCTGCCGTGGTCGTTCAGCTTTGACGACGGCAAGGTGCCCGTGAACTGGACCGGCGCGGCCTACCGGCATCAGCCCAAGGACCTTCCCGATGGCGGCAAGGGTTTGGTCAAGATCAGCACCATCCCTAAGGGGACCCGCAGCCAATCTTGGATCGGCCCGACCGACCTCGCCAACTACACGATTCAAGGTGACTTTTTTGCCGCCGGGATCAAGGCAGGGAAAGAGGTCGCGGAATTGCCCAGCATGGGTTTGATCGCCCAGCGCTACGCGCTCGATCTGCAAGGGTCCAAAACGCTCCAGATCCGTTCGTGGACGCCGAGGTTGGAACAGCGTTTTGCCAAGACGATCCCGTTCGATTGGAAGCCCAAGACGTGGTACACGATCAAGTTCCAAAGCGAAAACGTCAAAGACGGCGTGACGCTCCGCGGGAAGGTCTGGCCGCGTGACCAAGCCGAACCGAAGGAATGGACGATCGAAGCGACCGACGCGACCCCGAACCTGCACGGCGCCCCGGGGCTGGTCGGCAATTCGACCGATTCCGAGTTTTACATTGATAACATCGAAGTGAACGCGAACTGACAAGCAGCCTTAAGATGTTCGATGCGACCGACGCTTAGCGTTTTACATCGATAACATCGAAGTGAACTCGAACTGATAAACAGCCTCAGGATGTTCGATGCGACCGTCGCCTAGCGCTTTGCATTGACAACATCGAAGTGAACGCGAACTGAACTGGTAAACCTTAGCCCCGGATCGATGCAACGCCGATCGATGCGACAACCGGGTCCAGGGATGCAGTGATACGATTTCCTTCCGGAGCGATGGCGCTATGGTAGGAAGGGACGGCCGGGGGTGAGCGATCACCTGCGGCCAAGTCGCTGGCAGGCAGAAGCCTGTTGGCAACCTTGCCGAACGGATTTGATTTTTGACTCTCGCCCCAGCGGAACCATGAAACGTCTTTCCAAACTCTCCATCCTGTCGTTTTTGATCGCCGTTACCGCGGGGGGCCCGGCATGGGCTTTTGATCCTGTGGCCGAGACGGCAAAGTTCATCGCTTCGATGAAGGTCGGCAAGAAGGATTGGCCCCAATGGGGCGGCTCGCCCGCACGCAACAACACGGTCCAGGACGCCAAAATCCCGACCGAGTGGGACGTGAAGACGGGCGAGAATATCCTCTGGTCGGCGGCGTTGGGTTCAGAAACCTATGGCAACCCCGTTGTCGCCAACGGCAAGGTTTTTGTCGGGACCAATAACGGCAACGGTTACGTGTCGCGTTACCCCGCCACGACCGACTTGGGGGCGCTGGTCTGTTTCAGCGATAAGGACGGCAAGTTCCTGTGGCAACATTCGAACGAGAAATTGCCGACCGGCCGCGTCCACGATTGGCCTGACCAAGGGGTTTGTGCCGCTCCGGTCGTTGATGGTGACCGGTTGTGGTACATCTCGAACCGCGGCGAAGTCGTCTGTCTGGACAGCGAAGGTTTTCATGACGGCCAGAACGACGGCCCGTTCAACAAAGAGCCCTACGAAAACCTCGATGAGGCCGACATCGTCTGGTCATTCAACATGATGAGCCAGCTCGGGGTCAGCCAGCACAACATGTGTTCGTGCTCGGTTACCTATGTCGGTGATGTGCTCTTCATTTGCACCGGCAACGGGGTCGACGAAGGGCACATCCAATTGCCCAAGTCCGAAGCCCCCAGCTTCGTCGCGATGAACCGCCAGACGGGCGAAGTCCTTTGGACCGACAACAGCCCGGGGGCCAACGTCCTGCACGGCCAATGGTCGAGCCCCGCTTACGGCACGCTCGGCGGCGTCAACCAGGTGATCTTTGGCGGCGGTGACGGCTGGCTCTATTCCTTCCAAGCCGAAGGGGAAAATGGCAAGGCGAAGCTGCTGTGGAAATTCGACTGCAACCCCAAGGGTTCGTTCTATGCGCTCAACCGCGCCACGCGTAACCACATCATCGCCACCCCGGTGATCTATGACGGGTTGGTTTACGTCGGGGTTGGCGAAGACCCGGAACACGGCGAAGGGGAAGGGCACCTGTGGTGCATCGACCCGACGAAGCGTGGCGACGTTAGCCCGACGCAAGTCTTCAATTTGAAAGACCCCAAGACCCCGGTGGCGCACCGCAGGCTGCAGGCGATGAATGAAAAAGAAGGGGAAGTCGAACGCGACAACCCGAATTCGGCCGCCGTCTGGCATTATGTCGGTAACAACACGGAAGAGTTCGAACAGACGATGCACCGGACCTGCGGGACCGTCGCGATCAAGGACGGGCTGCTCTTCATCGCCGACTTCAGCGGCCTGTTGCACTGCGTTGACGCCAAGACCGGCAAGGCCCATTGGACTTATGACATGTTCGCCGCCTCATGGGCCAGCCCCTTGATCGTGGGTGACAAGGTCTACATCGGCGATGAGGATGGCGACATCGGGATCTTCGCGTTGTCGAAGGAATTCAATCTGATCGCCGAGGTCAACATGGGTTCGGCCGTCTACACCACCCCGGTCGTCGCCAACGACACCCTTTACATCGCCAACCGCAACCGGCTGTTCGCGATCCGTGAGGGTGCCAAGAGCGAAGGGGTCGAGTAGTCCACCTTTCCCCATAGTCATCGAACATTCAACTTCAGTAGGAATCGAGTTAGTCATGTCGAACACAACCCACCGGTCGCTGGCCGGTAAGCGGGCGATCGTCACCGGGGCTTCGCGCGGCATCGGCCGCGGGACGGCGATCGAATTGGCCCGCCGCGGCGCCGACGTCGTGATCAATTACGCGGGCAGCAAGTCGGATGCCGACGAGGTCTGTCAGCGTTGCTTGGAGCATGGGGTTCGCGCGACGACGATGCAAGCCGATGCCGGGAGCGAAAGCGATACGAATCGGATGGTCGAGGAGGCGATGAAGTGGCTCGGCGGGCTCGATATCGCCGTGTCGAACGCCGCGTTCAGCGACCGCAAGTTGATGCTCGATGCCGACATGGAAGGTTTCCGCCGGACGATCGATGTCACGATGTGGGGGCCGTTTTTCCTGACCCGCGCCGCGGCCAAGGCGATGGTCGCGCAAAGTAAAGGGGGAAATATCGTCGTCGTCAGCAGCCCGCATGCCGTGTTAGCGATCCCCGGTTCGATGGCGTACAACATGGCGAAAGGGGCGATCGACCAGATGGCCCGGACCGCCGCGTGCGAATTGGCCCAATACCGGATCCGCGTCAATATCGTCCACCCCGGTTGGATCGATACCCCCGGCGAAAGGAAGTTCTTCAGCGAAGAAACGCTCCGCGAGCAGGGGGAGATGCTGCCGTGGGGACGGCTCGGCAAGAGCGAAGAGATCGGCCGCGGTGTCGCTTGGCTGTGTGACCCGGAAAACGAATATGTCACCGGGAGTACCCTGACGATCGACGGCGGGATCCAGCTCCCTTGGCGCGAAATGTATCGCACCAAGGAAAAGCCGGACGGGGCTAGCTGAAACGGGGCGAGCTGAAACGGGGCGAGCTGAAACGGGGCGAGCTCAAACGGGGCGAGCTGAAACGGGGCGTTTTGCGGCCCTTTTGGTGATCACCGTTGCCAGCGGTCTCGGTTCGACGTACCTTTGGTTGACGGGCGGGTTTAATAACGGCAAGTCTTGATATTGTCTCCGCACCGCTCGCCATACCAAGGACGCCCCGATCGTGAATGCACGCATGGCCCGACGCGTTTTCTGTCACAGCACCATGCTTCCACGGGCCGGTGAGGTTAGCCGGTCTGCTGGTCGTCGTGGGTTGGTTGTATTGGCCTTTGTGTTGGCCGCGGTTTCATTTCGAGTTGATCCGGCGGTCGCCGTGCCGCCGATCGATTTGAAGCTTGATGCCGTCGATTTGAGCGATCATCGCGGGCGGGTATGGACGTTGGCCGACCTGATGGCCGCCGATCCACCCGACGCTGCGACAGCGGCGGCAGCCGCCGAGGCACTCGCATCGGTTGACGGCGAGCCGGCCGGCAAAAGCGTCGAGCCAATCCGGATGGAAACGCCGGCCAAGGCGTTGGTCGTCGCCTTCTTGGGGACCCAGTGCCCGCTTGCGAAGGCCTATTCGACGCGGCTTAACGAATTGGCTCAGGAGTATGCCCCCAAGGGGATTCGGGTCGTCGGCGTGAACAGCAATCGCCAGGACTCGCTGAAAGAGATCGGCGCTTTCGTGCAGCGACAAGCGATCGCTTTTCCGATGCTGAAGGACCCGGGGAATCGTTTCGCCGACCGGGTCGGCGCCGAGCGGACCCCCGAGGTCTTCGTCTTTGACACGCAAGGGAAGGTCCGTTATTGGGGCCGTGTCGATGACGCGTACGGGATCGGTTATGCGAAGGACGAGCCGACGCGGCATGACCTTCGCGAGGCGATCGACGACCTCGTTGCAGGTCGCGAGGTCGCGGTCGCGACGACCCGTAGCGTCGGCTGTTTGATCGGGCGGAGCAAATCGGCCCAGTCCGAGCCCGAAGTCACTTACGTCAATTCGGTCGCCGCGATCTTGCAAAAGCGATGTCTGGAGTGCCATCGGGCCGGGGAGATCGGCCCGTTCGGGATGGAGGATCCTGAAGAGGTCGCCGGTTGGGCCGACATGATCGCCGAAGTGGTGCAAGAGAAACGCATGCCCCCTTGGCACGCTTCGCCCGAGCATGGCCAGTTCGCGAACGATCGTTCGTTGACGCAAGAGGAAATCGACACATTGACCCGTTGGGCCAAAGCTGGGGCGCCGCTGGGAGATTTGAAACGGGACCAAGGCCAGCTCCCAAAGCCGCCCGTGTACACGACGGGTTGGCAGTTGCCGCGGCAACCGGATCGGGTGATCGATGTGAGCCCCGAACCGTACAAGGTCCCCGCGACGGGGACGGTCCGTTACCAGTATTTTCGCGTCGACCCGAAGATCGATCGCGACCTGTGGCTCGAATCGGCCGAGCTCCTTCCGGGGAACCGGGCGGTGGTCCATCACATCCTCGCCTTTGTCCGCCCCAAGGGGAGCGAGGGTGGGGTCAATGCCGTCCGCGGCTTCCTTGTCGGGTATGTCCCGGGTGCACGCAACGAGGGTTGGCCAGCCGGGATGGCGAAGCGGATCCCGGCTAACAGCGAATTGATCTTTCAGGTCCACTACACCCCGATCGGGACGCCGCAGGAAGACCAGAGCAAGCTCGGATTGTGCTTCGCCGACCCTGACAAGATCACGCACGAAGTCGTCACCACCAGTGCGCTGCAGACGCGGCTCGATATCCCCGCCGGGGCGAGCCATCATGTCGTCCAGGGGACCTCGCCGCCGCACAAACGCGAGGCGAGGCTGCTCGGGATGAGCCCCCACATGCATGTCCGCGGCAAGGCCTTCCGTTACGAACTGGTTCGCGCCGATGCGTCGCGCGAAACGCTGCTCGATATCCCCGAATATGACTTCAATTGGCAGACGACCTACATCCCGCGCGAGCCGGTTTCGCTCGCGGCCGGCGACCAGATCCTCTGCACCGCCGTTTATGACAACAGCGCCGCCAACTTGAACAACCCCGATCCCTCGGTCAACGTCCAATGGGGTGACCAGACGTGGGACGAAATGATGATCGGGTACTATCATTACGCCGTGCCCGTCGCATACGGTAAGGAAGAGACGGAGTCGGTCAACAACGGGCTCCGTAACCGTGGCGAGCGACAGAAGATGGTCGATCAGGCCGCTCGGCTCGCGAGGTTAAGGGCCCTGGATGTCAACCAGGACAACCGACTGACGCTCGACGAGGTCCCAGCGATCCTGATGCCGATTTTCAAGCGGCTCGACACGAACGGGGACGAGATCGTGACTCAAGAAGAAGTGGTCATCGGTGGCAACTGAGCGACGATTGGACATCGCGGATTATCCGGAACTGATCGACCCCGCGTCGTGGGTCGCGCCCAACGCGACGATCCGTGGCCGGGTCACGATCGGGCCCGACGCGAGCGTTTGGTTCGGAGCGGTGCTGCGGGGTGACGTCGAGCCGATCACGATCGGGGCGCGGTCCAACGTTCAAGACCTCGCCGTGTTGCATTGCGACCCTGGGTATCCGTGTGAGATCGGCGAAGACGTGACGATCGGTCATTCCGCCGTGGTGCACGGGGCGATCGTCGAATCGGGTTCGCTGATCGGTATCCGCGCTGTGATCCTGAATGGCGCCCGGATCGGTGCCGGGTCGATCATCGGCGCCGGCGCGGTGATCACCGAGCGGGTCATCATCCCGCCGGGAAGCCTTGTCGTCGGTGTCCCCGGCAAGGTGCTTCGACCGACCAGCCCCGAACAGTTGGAACAGATCCGGTTGAACGCGGCCCATTACGTCACCGCATCGGCGGCCTACCGCGACCGGGCGTCGCGATGAGCCCTACCCCATCCGATCCGGGCTCATCTGGTCCGGTGCAGCGTTCCGATCAAGGTCACACCGCATCGACGGGGCGATCACAAGTCCCGGATGAAGTCCCTTCGCGTGACGAGATCGCGACCGAGTATTTTTCGCTACTCCCTTTTCCTCCGTACCCGGTCCAGGAAGAGGCGCTGTTGGCCTACTTCACCAGTGACCAGGGGGTTTTGGTGTGTGCGCCGACCGGGACGGGCAAGACGCTGATCGCCGAGGCGGCCGTTTACGAGGCGCTGCGGACCGGGTCGCGGATGTATTACACGACGCCGTTGATCGCGCTGACCGACCAGAAGCTCGATGAGCTCCGCCAATCGGCGGTCCGCTGGGGTTTTGACGCCAATTCGATCGGGCTGGTTACCGGCAACCGGACCGTCAACCCGCAAGCGCCGGTGCTCGTCGTCGTCGCCGAGATTCTGCTCAACCGGTTGCTCAACCGCGAAGTCCACGACATGTCGAACGTGTCGGCGGTGGTGATGGACGAGTTTCATTCGTTCAACGACCCGGAGCGAGGCGTCGTTTGGGAATTGACGTTGGGGTTGCTCGAACCTTCGGTGCGGACGCTGCTATTGAGCGCCACGGTCGGGAATTCGGTCGATTTCACGGCGTGGCTCGCGCGGGCCCACAACCGTCGTTTGACGCTCGTGCAGGGGACCGAGCGTAAGGTGCCGTTGCAATTCGAGTGGGTCGAAGACGAATTCCTGGCCGACTTTTGCGAGCAGATCGCGACCGGGACGGAAACCGAACGACGGACCCCGGCGCTGGTCTTCTGTTTCAACCGATCGATCTGTTGGACGACGGCGGAAATGCTTCGGGGCAAGAGCCTGATCGACAAGGCTCGGCAGGCCGATCTCGCCGATTACCTCAACGCCGCCGACATGCGCGAAGGTGCCGGGCCGAAGTTGAAACAGATTTTGATGCGGGGGGTCGGCGTCCACCACGCGGGGATCTTGCCCCGATACCGGCGGATCGTGGAGGAGCTCTTTCAACGGAAATGGCTCGCCGTTTGTGTCTGTACCGAAACGCTCGCCGCGGGGATCAATCTGCCGGCCAGGAGCGTGGTCCTACCGAGCCTGCTCAAGGGGCCGCCCGGTAAGAAGAAAGTCGTCGAGGCGGCGACCGCGCACCAGATCTTCGGCCGTGCGGGGCGGCCGCAATTCGACGACCGCGGCTATGTCTATGCGCTGGCGCACGAAGATGACGTCAAGATCCACCGTTGGCGTTTGAAATACGACCAGATCCCCGAAGACACGAAAGATCCGGGGCTGATGCAGGCCAAAAAGGCGCTCAAAAAGAAACAGCCCAAGCGTCGGACCGACGAGCAGTATTGGACCAAGGCCCAATTCGAATCGCTCCGCGAAGCCCCCTCCGCGAAGCTCGCCAGCCGCGGCCGATTGCCCTGGCGTTTGCTCGCCTATCTGCTCCTGCGCAACCCCGAGGTCCAACCGATCCGCGATCTCGTCGGGCGAAGGCTCCTTGACCCCAAAGGGCTCGACGAAGCCCGTCGGGATCTGAACCGGATGCTGATCACCCTGTGGATCTCGGGGTACATCAGGCTCGAACCGAAGCCGAAGTTCCGAGCCCCGTCCACAACAAGTGGTTCAAGCCCGCTGGCGACGGGTATTGCAAATCGCAATACGCCTGCGCCCGCAGGTCAAGCCACCGGGCCGGCTTCGGGGTCAGCATCCGCAGGGCTTTTCGGCGAACTGTTGGCGAAGAAACGTGCCGAGGAATCGGTGGCCGATCGCGGCGGGGATGCAGGGGATGAGGATTCGGACGACGACGAGCCCCAGACGGTGACGCGTGAGGCTTCGTCCGATCAGGCCGATTACGAAGTCGACGATTATCGCCCCGAATTCGCCGAACCGACCGAGCGATTGCCGTGGCTGCTTCAGCTCCGCAGCGTCCATCCGCTGTACGGCGTCTACATGGCCGACCAATTGGCGGTCGCCGATCCTGAAGAGCGGATACTGGCCTTCGAAAGCGTGCTTGAGGTCCCGGGCAGTGTGGCGAAGTTCGTCCGCGTCCCCGGTTATGACCAGATGCCGGCAGGGACGCTCGCGCAGTTGAGGCTCGATCCGCGGTTGTTGCAGTTGGGGCTGGCGACGGCCGCGGAGCTGGGGGCGATGCCGCCGCAGGACGAAGAGGAGACGGCCCGCGATCGCGGGTTCGGCCGCGTCTTCGATGAGGGCCCGCCGGTCCGGCCGTTGACGCTTGGCGAAAAGCTCCGTCGGCTCTTCCAGTTCGATTACCCATCGGTGCATGACGTCAGCATCACGCCGGTTTGGATCGCGGGGGAACTGCGTGAATTCAATTTCGATTTCAACAAGTACGTCACCGCCCGCGGGTTGCAGAAAGAAGAAGGGATCCTCTTTCGGCACCTGCTAAGGCTGATCCTGCTGCTGGACGAGATGGCCAACATCCCGCCGATCGAATCGACCGTTGAGACCTGGGAATACCAACTCGATGATCTCGCCGAGGCGCTCACCACCGCCTGTCGTCAGATCGACCCGCAGAGCACCGACGAGATCCTGCAGTCCCAGCTCGGTGGCGACGACCTGTCCGGGAGAGAGACTGGTCGACGCAAGTGATCTGGCAGCCTGTGATCTGGCTGCGAGGCGGCGGATGCGAGAAACACGAGCGATTTTGCGGGCACCTCGCCAAATCGCCCTGGGACGCTTAAAAAATGGGCTGACGAAAAGAATTCGCTGGTTTTCCCGTTTGCCACCCCTATTTTTGGACGAGGATCGCAGATGCCGCTGTGGCAAATCGACATTTACCCCGCCGAGGGTTTCATTGACCGCGACGGGCTTCGCGTCGCCCAGCAGATCCGCGAATTGGGGTTGGCCGAGTCGATCGAAGTCGATTTCGCGCGGGGCTTTCTTGTCGAAGGGGAGCTCGACGAGGCCGAGGTCGACCGGATGGCGAGAACGCTGTTCAGCGACCAAGTCACCGAACGGGTCGTTGTCGCCATCGCGGGTGACGAGTCGCTGATCGAACCCCCGGGCGATAACCCGACGCTGGTCAACGTCTTGCCGAAGCCGGGGGTGATGGACCCGGTCGCGATGAGCGCCGCGGCCGCGGCCCGCGATGCCGGTTGGCCGGTCGCCGCGGTTCGGACGCTGCGCAAGTATTGGTTGCCGGAGCTGCCCGACGATGGCCTTGCCGCGATCTGTCGCAAAGCGTTGTCGAACGATTCGGTCGAACAGGTCGTCGTGGGGCCGCTGGAGCTAAAGCAGCTCCGCTTCGACGGCCGTTATGAATTTTCGCTCGTTACCGTCCCGATCCGCGGGCTCGACGACGAAGGGTTGCAACGTCTTTCGAAAGCAGGGCAGCTCTATTTGACGCTCGTCGAGATGCGAACGATTCGGGACCATTTCGTTTCGCTCGATCGCGACCCGACCGACATCGAGTTGGAAACGATCGCGCAGACGTGGTCCGAGCATTGCAGCCACAAGACGTTGGCGGGCCGCATCCATTACCGCGGGCCGGCGAGTGACGGGGCGCCGCTGGGGGACGAGCGTCATTACAAGAACATGCTCAAAGAGACGATCTTTGCGGCGACGCAATCGATCCGGGCCTCGTTGGGGGTGGACGACCGCTGCGTCAGCGTCTTCAAGGACAATGCCGGTGTCGTCAAATTCGATGAGCGATACAACGTCTGTTTCAAGGTCGAGACCCATAATCACCCGTCGGCGCTGGAACCTTACGGCGGGGCCAACACGGGGCTGGGTGGCGTGATCCGCGACCCGCTCGGGACGGGGCTGGGTGCCAAGCCCGTCTGCAACACCGACGTCTTCTGTTTCGCGCCCCCCGATACCCCGGCCGAGAGCTTGCCCCCTGGGGTGCTCCATCCCCGCCGCGTCATCAATGGCGTCGTTGCCGGGGTACGAGATTATGGGAACCGGATGGGGATCCCCACCGTCAACGGCGCGATCTATTTCGACCCACGCTACCTCGGCAACCCGCTGGTCTATTGCGGCAACGTGGCGATGCTACCGGTCGGGATGGAAACCAAGAAGGTCCATGAAGGCGATTTGATCGTTGCGGTCGGCGGGCGGACGGGGCGCGACGGCATCCACGGCGCGACCTTTTCGTCAGCGGAATTGACCAGCGAATCGGAATCGCTCTCGGGCGGCGCCGTTCAGATCGGCAACGCGATCACCGAAAAGATGGTGATGGACGTTTTGCTTCAGGCCCGCGACCGTGGGCTCTATCACGCCGTCACCGATTGCGGGGCCGGCGGCTTTTCGAGCGCCGTCGGTGAGATGGGCGAAGAGCTCGGTGCGGAGGTGTGGCTCGAAAAGTGCCCGCTGAAATACGAGGGGCTGTCGTATACCGAGATCTGGATCAGCGAAGCGCAAGAGCGGATGGTGCTTGCCGTTCCCCCGGAGAACTGGCAGGAGCTCCGTGAACTGTGCGAGAGCGAAGGGGTCGAAGCGGCGGCGATCGGGCGATTCGTGAGCACCGGCAGGCTGCTGTTGACTTACCACGGGCAGACGGTCGGTGAGTTGGCGATGAGCTACCTCCATGAGGGGCGGCCACCTGTCATTCGCGATGCGATCTACCAACCGCCTCTGGCAACCCCGCTGACCCCGCCCCCGATCGATCTCGAATCGGGCAATCGGATCGTCGCCGACATCCTCGGCTCGCTGAACGTCGCCAGCAAGCATTGGGTCATTCGCCAATACGACCATGAGGTGCAAGGTGGCAGCGTCGTCAAACCGCTCGTCGGGCCCCAATGTGACGGGCCGAGCGATGCCGCGGTCGTCCGCCCGTTGCTCGATTCGCGCCGCGGGCTCGTGATCGCTTGCGGCATGAACCCTCGGCTGGGCGATTTCGACACGTACCACATGGCCGCATCGGCGATCGATGAAGCGGTCCGCAACGCCGTCGCCGTCGGGGCCGATCCGGAAACGATCGCGATCCTCGATAACTTCTGCTGGGGTTACACCGATCGACCCGAGACGCTCGGTTCGCTCGTCCGCGCCGCGATCGCTTGCCAAGACGTCGCGGTCGGGCTGGGGACCCCCTTCATCAGCGGTAAAGACAGCCTGAACAACGAATTCAGCTACGTCGATGCCTCGGGCGTCAAGCGTTCGATCTCGATCCCGCCGAGCCTCCTGATCAGCGCCATCGGGCAAGTCGATGACATCTCGCTAGCCGTCACGATGGACCTGAAGCAACCCGGGAACCGGCTTTACCTGATCGGTGAAACTCACGACGAGCTCGGCGGTTCACACTACGCGATGGTCACGAACCAGACGGGCGGGCAAGTCCCGCGGGTCGATGTTCCGCTCGCCAAAAAGACCTTCGTCGCCATGCATCAAGCGATTCGGAAGCGACTCGTCCGCAGCGTTCATGACCTCAGCGAAGGGGGGCTGGCCGTTGCGGCGGCCGAGATGGCGATGGCGGGTCGGTTGGGCATTTCGATCGACGCCGGCGGGATCGAAGGGGGGACCGAAAAGCTGGGTGACGCGGCGAAGCTCTTCTCCGAGTCGAATACCCGTTTCTTGGTCGAGGTCGCCCCGGCCCAGGAAAACGCGTTGACGGAAGTTTTTGCCAAGGCCGGGGTCGCGTGCCTGCGGATCGGCCAAGTCGACCTTTCCGATCAGGTGCGGATTTACTTGGGCGGGAAGGCGGTTGTCGACGCAAAACTCGATTCGTTGCTGCATCGCTGGAAAAACCCGTTAAACTGGTAGCCGGTTCCGAACCATTCGGCCTACCTGCAACGAATTGCACCTGCAATTTGGGTGTTGCTGCATTGAGTCTGCAGGTGCAATCGTTGACAATAAGCGTTGACCGATCGGAGGTTGCTGAGGGAATCAGCTTCCCGGATCGATCCCGATTTACCATCCCTGCTTGGTCCCCCCATGATCCTACCCGCCGTCCCCACCACGTTGACCGTCGTCATGTCGCGAGGCCATTCCCGCGACCCGGAAAAGCGAGCACTCGAAGGGGCGATCGTCGAAGCGGCGACGAAGTTGGCCGGGGTGGCGGTCTTGGACTTGCCGCACCTTTATGACCTCAAGGCGACCGACGAATCGATCCGCACGCTCCAATCGACCGAAGGGGACCTCGTCGTGTTGACGTGGCTCTTCCCGCGGGCGGCCCACTGGTTGCTCGATCGCCTTCAGGTCCGCGGCCAAGTCGGTGAGACCGCTTTCGACCCGGAACCGGACGACGATGATGAGGCGGAAGCCGAAGTGGCCGAGGACCGCGACCCTCGCGTGGCCGAGATTTTCCCGCGGACGGGGCGGACGATCTATTGCCTCGACATGCGAAACGTCGACGCCGCCAAGTTAACGGCCGAAGTCGTGCGGATCGCCGAAGTCTCGTTGCGCAAAGCGGAGTCCGAATCGACGGTCGACCCGTTCAAGGTCGAAGGTCGCCTCAATGTCGACGGGCCCTGGGCTGCAGCCGAATCGGTCAGCCAACCGCTGAGGCTGGAAGAGACGATCACGCGGCGGTGGTACCCCGTCATCGATTACAGCCGCTGCACCAACTGCATGGAGTGCATCGACTTTTGTCTCTTCGGCGTTTATGGCGTTGACGGCGCGGAGACGATCCTTGTCGAACAGCCCGATAATTGCCGCAAGGGTTGCCCGGCCTGCAGCCGCGTCTGCCCGGCCAACGCGATCATCTTTCCCCAGCACAAGGCGCCCGCGATCGCTGGTGCCCCCGTCGAGGATGGCCAGGACGGTTTCAAGATCGACCTGTCGGTCCTCTTCGGCGCCCCTGACAAGACCGCGGACCCTGTCGCCATCGCCGCCCGCGAACGGGACGAACAGTTGCTGCTGGCCGGCCGGCAAGCCGTCGGTATGCCGACAACCCGCGCCCGCCAAAAAACCACGTCGGAACCTGACCATCTCGACACACTGATCGATCAGCTCGACCGGGCCGAAATCTGATCCATCGAGTCTCACCAAGCGGGGCAGACTCGTCGTACGCCCGATCGCTGGTTCATCGGCCCTCTCCCGCCGATGCATCGATGCGAGCTTTTTTGTCGACAGGCGGCTGCTAAGCTCCGTCATCCGATCCCTAGCGAACCGAGCACTTGCGATGATCAATCCGGCCGACCTGTTAGCCACCACCATCCCTTGGGCCGATCGCTTGAACGCGGCGATCGACGAGCGTGATTCTGCCGTCTGTGTCGGGCTCGATCCGCGCACCGATCTCCTTCCGCCGGACGTCGCGCCGAAATCGCCCGGCGACCTGGAATCGGTCGCCGAAAGTTATCGGCTCTTTAGCGAAGGGATCATCGACGCGGTCGCCGACATCGTCCCGGTCGTCAAGCCTCAGGCGGCCTTCTTCGAACAGCTCGGCCCGGCCGGGATGAACGCCTTGGGGCGTGTCATCCGTTACGCGCACCAGCGCGGCCTGCTCGTCGTGCTCGACGCGAAACGGAACGACATCGGCACGACCGCCGAAGCCTACGCGGCGGCTTACCTCGGACGCCGTTCGCCATGGGGGGCCGATTGTCTCACGGTCAGCCCTTACTTAGGCGACGACAGCCTCGACCCGTTCGTCGAAGCTTGTCGCCGCTCGGCCGCGGGGATCTTCGTTTTGGTGAAGACATCCAACCCCGGCGGCGGGTTCTTGCAAGACCGCGTCTGCGACGGCGAAAAGCTGTACCAGACGGTCGCCAACTGGATCACGCAAAAGAACGAATCGTTGCTCGGCGTTTGGGGGTATGGCCCGGTCGGCGCGGTCGTCGGGGCGACCTATCCCCAGCAATTGGCCGAGCTTCGGGCCGCGATGCCAGGGACGCTGATCCTGATCCCCGGGTTTGGCGCACAAGGGGGCGCGGCCGAAGATGTCGCTGCCGGTTTCGATTCGACGGGCAAGGGTGCGATCGTCAATAACTCCCGAAACATACTCTTCGCCTACCGCCGTCCCGAATTCGCCTCGCTCGGCGCCGCACGGTGGCAAGACGCGGCGCGACAAGCGACGATCGAAATGAACCAACAGCTCAACGCCGTGCGCAACCCAGAGGGGAATCCCTACCCGACGGAGGTCGAGCCTTGACGAATGGCCCTCCCAGTGGAGAGCCGTTGAGGGGTTGGGCTTTGCGGGGTTGGGATTTGCGAGGTGGGGCTTTTTGGGGGCGCTTGATTTCTTGTCAGGCGCGACCTTCTAACGCACGGTGATCGTTTCAAGATCGGTGTACTTGCCCGCATCCATATTGGCCCCGCCGAGCGAAACCAGTTGGCCTGCGGGTGACACCAGCATCCGGTGAAAGAACCGCGCGTCGATCGTCTCGCCGATCTTCGTCCAGCCCGACGCGGCATCGTCCCAGCGAAGGATCGCCCCTTCGTGCGTCGTCACGTAGAGCTTGCCATCGACGCTCCACCCGGAAACCCCAAAGCCGGCGATCGCCTTGTCGCCGATGACGGGGGCGATCGCGGACCACGAATCGGTCGCCGGGTCGTAGAGGTTCGCATCTCGGGTCGGCCCGCCGTTTTCGTTCATCCCCCCGATGACGAATAGCTTCCCGGCATGGGCGATCGTCGCTACCGCGCGTCGCGTGAAGGGTGGGTCGGCGATCCGTCGCCACTGCGGCGCTGGGGATTCAAGATCGATCGACCAAGCCGATCGGTGCCAATCGGTCTTCCCTTCGCCTTGCATGTTCCACCCCCCGACGACATAGACCGTCGACCCGATGATCGCGGCATCGAGGCTGCTGCGGGGCTCTGGGAGCGACGGCAGGTCTCGCCACGTCCCCGTCTTGGTGTCAAAGGCTCGCACCGTGCTTTGGGAATGCAAGTCGTCCTTCTCGCCCCGCTTGTTCTTCGCGGTGAAGCCTCCCAAGATGATCAGCTCGTCGTTGAAGGCGACCATCCCCAGTCCTTGCGACCGATCGTTGGTCGCGATCGTCTCCCACTTCGGCTGGTCCGCGGCGGTGTCGAGCATCAGCAGCGCGTCGTTCTGGTCTTCTCGGCAATAAGCGTGCGCGTCACCGGTGTGACCGCCGTAAAGATAAAATTTACTCCCGATGTTAGCCGCACCAAAGCTGGTGACCGGGATGGGTAGCGGCGGCAGCGGCTTGGACGATGCCTCGCCCTTCGCGGCCTGATTCGTTGGGCCCTCATGCGTTGCGGTCTTAGTGGTCTGTGCCACCAGCGATGATGCCGGTATCAGCATCAACGAAGAAAGGACGCTTCCCAACAATCGGCTTCGGTTCATGTTTCGGTCCATCGATCGGATTCGGGGTTAACCAGTGTTCAACTCGAGCGATTTTCATCCCGGGATGCGGTACGCGAAAAGCGTATCGCCTCGCCGGATCAACAGATGGGACTTGGCGTAAGCAGCGGCATACAGGACGGCCCCCGAGCAGAACGGTCCGGCGGCGGGTGATGGTGCATTTTGACCCTGTGC
>JBEIRZ010000343.1:0-4859 GCA_040375695.1 Planctomycetaceae bacterium | reverse complement strand
GATCCCGAAAGAAAACGTCTTGATCTCCGGCACGCACACCCATTCGGCCGTCAGCGTTTTGGGAAGCAGCCGGTATGCCGTCGCGCAGGAGCTCGACGATTACCAGCGGTTCGTCGTCAACCGGATCGTCGACGGGGTGGCCCGGGCCGTGAACCTGTTGCGGCCGGCCGAAATCGGATTTGGCGTCGTCGAGATCCCCGAACACCTCTTCAACAGGCGCTGGTTCATGGCCGACAGTTACGTCGCGAAGAGCCCCTATGGCGACATCGATCGGGTCAAGATGAACCCTCCGGGAGGGAGCCCGGAATTGGTCAAGCCCGCCGGCCCGACCGACCCGCAATTGTCATTCCTTGTCGCCCGCGAGCGTAACGAAGCGGGGAGCGGTGCGTTGATCGGGCTCTTCGCCGCCTATTCGCTCCACTACGTCGGTGGCGTCGGTTCGGGACACGTCTCGGCCGATTACTTCGGCATGTTCTGCGATGAGCTCGTGCGGTTGCAAGGTGCGGATCTTGCCGCGACGCCGTTTGTCCCGATGCTCGCCAACGGCACGAGCGGCGACGTTAACAACATCAACTTTCGCGAGCCGCGGCCGGCGAAAAAGTCGTACGAGCAGATGCGATTCGTCGCCAATGACGTCGCGGCGAAGGTCCACCGCGCGATCCCCGATGTGACCTATCGCCACGACATCAAGCTGGATGCCGTCTACCGCGAGCCGACCGTCAAGTGGCGATTGCCGTCTCCCGCGCTGCTCGCGTGGGCCAAAGAGAAAGTTGCCGAGCCCGAGACGCCATCGAACCGGGCCGACCTCCCGCGAATCTATGCCAGCCGTGCGATCGCGATGAACGAACACCCTGCCGAAACGGTCGTCCCGGTGCAGGCCTTGAGGGTTGGGGATGTGTGGGTCGGGACGATGCCGTTCGAGATCTTTACCGAGATCGGGCTGGAATTCAAACGACGCGTCGGCCCTGGCAAGGGGTTCATGGTGTCGTTAGCCCACGGTTATTTCGGTTATCTTCCCACGCCGTCGCAACACGCCTTGGGCGGATACGAGACGTGGCTGGGGACGAACCGGGTCCAACCCGAAACGTCCGATATCTTGCTCGATGAGCTCGAATCGATGATCCGATCCCGACCCTGAAACTTCATCCGCAGGTTCGATCCCTATCCGCAGGTTCAATCCCTATCCGTGCATTATCGAGGAGATCGTCATGGACCGTAGAGATTTCATGCGTCAATCCGCCGGTTTGACATCGGCAGCGGTCGGCACGCTCGCCGCGGGTCAGGTCGCGAAGGCCGCCGCGAGCGAAAGGATCCGGGTCGGTTGCATCGGCGCCGGAGGTCGTGCGCTGAGCCTGATCAGCACCTTTTCGGCGAACCCCGAGGTCGAGATTGTGGGGATCGCGGACATCGACACCCGCAAGTTCGCCGAAGCGCTCAAGGTGGCCGAAGCGAATCAGGGGAAGGTCCCGCCGACGATGAAGGATTTTCGCCGGTTGATCGACGACCCATCGATCGACGCGATCGTCATCGGTGCCCCGGACCATTGGCACGCGATCCCGACGATCCTGGCGTGTCAGGCGGGGAAAGACGTCTATGTCGAAAAGCCGGACGGGCACAACATCGTCGAGGGGCAACGGATGGTCGCGGCGGCGAAGAAGCACCAGCGGGTGGTGCAGATGGGATCGCAGCACCGCAGCACCGAGCGGTTGCAATCGGCGATGCGGTTCATTCGCGAAGGGGGGTTAGGAAAATGTCTCGTCGCGAAGGCGTGGGAGAGCACCCGACAGGGTTCGATCGGCCATGTCGCCGACAGCACGCCACCGCCGGAAGCCGATTACGACATGTGGCTCGGCCCCGCCCCGCTGCGTCCTTTCAACATCCGCCGTTTTCATGGGGGGTGGCGATGGTTCTTCGATTACGGCACGGGTGATTTGGGGAATGACGGCGTGCATCGGCTCGACATGGCGGTGGCGCTGTTGAACGAAGCCGCCTTGGCCCAAGGGGACCCGCCGTTGGGGTTGCCCGCATCGATCGCAGCCAGCGGCGGGAAGTGGTACTTTGACGACATGCAGGAATTTCCCGACACGTTGCAGGTCAATTACAACTACGGCGGCCCGGCACCCAAGTTTCTTACGTATGAAATGCGAATTTGGGCCCCCTACAGCCTCGAAAGCGAAGGGGAAGGGGCGGCGGTTTATGGCGACAAGGCCTACATGGTGGTGGGAAACAGCCGGTGGCGGGTTTTCGGGCCGAAGAACCAATTGATCAAGGAAGTGGCGGGGGATAGCAGCGAAAAGCCGCACGTGCAAAACTTCCTCGATTGCATGCGTTCGCGGCAAAAACCGTACTGTGACCTCGAGACGGTCGGGCACCCGGCATCGATCCTGTGCCATGCCGGCAACTTGTCCGCTAGGCTCGGGCGACAATTATTCCTCGACCCGGCGACGGAAACGTTCCGCGACGACCCGGAGGCGAATGCGATGCGGACCCGCACGGAGTACCGTCAACCGTGGTTGCTCCCTGAGGTATGATGTGACGGCAGGGCGATGTGGCCAGCGCCGACCGAAGGGCTCGGGGGGCGGGGCTGCCGCCGATCGTTAGGACTTATTTCCACCCCTGAAAGACACCTTTGTACCAACAACGCTTTCGACTCGGCACCTACTTCGGTATCGACCTCTTCGTCCACTGGACCTTCGCGCTCTTATTGGCCTTTGTGGTTTACACCGCATGGGGGTCGGGTGCGGACCGGGATGGGATCATCTTCGCGATCGTCCAATTGTTGGCGGTTTTCCTGTGTGTGACGCTGCACGAATACGGGCATGCCCTCGCGGCGCGGCAATATGGCGTGGGGACATACGACATCACGCTCCTTCCGATCGGCGGCGTGGCCAGGCTCAGCCGTATCCCGAGGGTGCCGCTGCAGGAATTCGTGATCGCCATCGCCGGCCCGGCGGTGAACGTCGTCATCGCGATGCTCCTTTTCGCGTTCATTTTTGCCATCGGTCAAGGTTGGATCTTCACGACGTTTATAAAGGTGCTGCTGGGCAACGCCTCGGCCGAGCAATTGACCGCGCTGGACGTGAAGTTGTCGGAAGTCATCAGCGACCCGTCACCGCTGGCGCTCGTGCTTTCGCTGCTGCTGATCAACATGATGCTGGTCGCGTTCAACCTGATCCCGGCGTTCCCGATGGACGGCGGGCGGGTCTTGCGGAGCTTGTTGGCGATGGTCATGCCGTACCTTCCGGCGACGCGATTGGCGCAGCGGATCGGGATGGTCTGTGCGGTGCTGATGGCCGCGGCGGCTTTGATGAGCGACCCGCCTAAGTTGGTGATGGGGTTGATCGCGGGCTTCATCGCCTTCGCGGGGTTGGCGGAAGTGCGTCAGGTCGAATTGCGTGACGCGGTGTCGGGGCTCAAGGTCGCCGACGTGATGTCGGTCAACGCGCCGGTCGTGCGGGCCGACATGCCGCTCGATCAGCTCTGGCGGTGGTGGCGAAATTACACCGGCCAGACGGCGGCCGTCGTCGGGGTCAACGGGATCTTTTTGGGTCTGGTCCGGTTGCAAGACTTGGCGAAATTTTTTAAAGGGATCGCCGCGACGGGAGGCTTGAGGCCGGTCCCGCAAGGGTCGTTGGGTGCGACGGGCCCGGCCCCGATAAACGGTTCCGATGTGCTGCCGAGCGAACCTGCCACACTTTCGCCAGCCGCACCCCGCCAAAACCCATCGTGGGTCCTGCAAGGGATGGCGATGGATCTGGTCGACCACGAGGCGGTCAGCTTCGAAAGTCAGCAATCGCTCGAAGGGATGATGGGGAGCGGGCGGAAAGGGCAACGGGAATATCCGGTCGTCGACGCGAACGGTCGCCTTGTCGGTTGGGTCGACCTCGATTCGGTGTTGCAGCGGGCCGCGATCGCTAGGGTCCTCCCGGCGGTCCCTCGCACCCAGTCACCATTCCCACCGTCACTTGACCCATCGGCATCGGTCACAGAGCCGACCTTGGGACAAAAAATCGGGATCGGGCCGGAAGACGATTGACAAGGGCACTTGCCCATTTCGTCTCGCTGGTCGATTCTTAGTGCGGGTCAGGAGTGGGCGGGGTGATCGCTCGTCGCCGGCCATCCCTTCGGGGTTGGTTTGCCGGCGGGAGGAAAGTCCGGGCTTCGCAAGGGCGGGATGGTCGATAACGTCGACCGGCCGCGAGGCTAGGGAAAGTGCAACAGAGAGCAAACCGCCGAACGGTCGCGCTTCGGCGCGACGCGTGGTAAGGGTGAAACGGTGCGGTAAGAGCGCACCAGCGGCCGAGGTGACTCGGTCGGCTCGGTAAACCCCATCCGAAGCTAGATCAAACAGGGTGCATGACCGACGAACCTCGCGAGGGGAACGTGGTCGCGAGGCGGCCCGCTTCGCTATCGACACCCGGGTAGATCGCTCGAGGCGGCGAGCAATCGCCGTCCCAGATAAATGGTCACCGGCGCCGCCCAAAGCGGCGTCACAGAACCCGGCTTACAAGCCCACTCCTGACCCAACTTTTTTTCCCGATGCACGGGCTTTGCGCTTCGTCATGCGAAGGCCACCAATCACATAGCGATCGCGAGCCCAATCGCGGGCCCGCACGTCCGCTGACTCAAGAACAACACCCCGCGTCAGATCCCGAGTTGGGACAACGCATGGGCGATCCGCCCGACGGTGTTGGTGAGCGCCGGATGCGAATCTTCGAATTGCTCGGCCGCAGCGCGGAGTTGATCGATCACACCCGGTTCGGCCGATGCCAACCCCTTTTAGTTTTTCAGGACCGATTCGATCTCTTGGGTCGCGGCCCGAAGCTTGTCGGCCAATTCCTGGTCAAGTCCCTCGGTGT
>JBEIRZ010000233.1:0-6938 GCA_040375695.1 Planctomycetaceae bacterium | reverse complement strand
GGACGTCTCGGAGATACGTCCCTACTTATGTTGGGAGTTTGGGAATAAGTAGTCGTGTCTCTCTGAGACGCGGGGGTGGGTGCTCGGACGTCTCGGAGAAACGTCCCTACTTATGTTGAGAGTTTGGGAATAAGTAGTAGCATCTCTTTGACCGAGGGCGGCGCTTCGTGCCTTCGCTCTGCCTTGAACTGTCATGTGGTTGCCTCCTTGGTGTGTTTGGGACAACGACGAAAAGGCTCATCCGCCCCACTTCGCGCCACCCATCAAGCTTACGATTGCGAAATGCGGTTAGCAACAAACGCGTCTGCCGTCGGCACCAGACATGCGTTTGAGCCGCCGCTGGGGCGCGTGCAACAGGCTGCGCCACGCCCATCGCCGAGCCTCTGGGCGTGCCACCCTCAGATTTGCCTCCCTGAGGTTTTTGTGCCACGCATGATTTGCGCCGCATTGATGGGGAACGGAATGTGTGTGGCACCTTTTGGCGGGGCGGAGCGAATGGTTAAGCTGGGGCTTAGGCTAGGCGAATCGCTGGGGCTGCGGCGCGATTGATTGCCTGAGAATCGCTCTGCTTGCAGCGCGATCGCTTGCTTAAGAACTAATACGGCCCGCTCGCCGCCGCAGAACAGGTTTGGACATGGAACGATCGATCGAAGTTTGGGCCGACGTCGGCGGGACTTGTACCGACTGCTTCGTCACCCAAGGAAGGTCCCGAAAGTCAACCAAATTGCTCAGTACCGGAAGGGTTCGGGCCGGCGTCGTCGACGCGAAAGGGGGGCAAGTCACCGCCGACGATGCGCTCGATGACGTCGACGGTTTTTGGATCGGCGCTCAGGTCGAATTCCTAAGGCATGGGGAAACGGTCCCCGGTAGTAGCGGTGCTGCGGGTGGTGGTTTTGATAAGTCAGGGTCGATCCCTTGGGTCGGCAAGGTCGTTCATTACGATGCGGCGAACCGCCGGTTGACGCTTGACCGTGATGTCCCGTCGTGGGTAAAGCCAGGTGACGTGATCGAGCTGGACGCGGGGTTAGAAGCGCCGGTTTTGGCGGCGAGGCGGTTGATCGGTTGCCCGCTGGGCCAGGCGTTGCCCCCGATCGATATGCGGTTGGGGACGACCCGTGGGACCAACGCGCTGTTAACCCGCCGCGGCGCGGATGTAGCGCTGGTGACGACCCGCGGCTTCGGCGATTTGCTCGAAATCGGCGAGCAGTCCCGCCCCGAGCTGTTCGAATTATCGATCCGCAAGCCGCAGCCGCTGACCCGCCGCGTGATCGAAGTCGACCAGCGGATGGATGGTGCAGGGAAGGTACTTCGGCCGCTCGACGAAGAGGAAGTGATCGCGGCGCTTAAGGGGTTGCGGGCCGAAGGGGTCAGTTCGTTGGCCGTCTGTTTGTTGCACAGCCATGTCAACGATGCGCACGAGCGACGCATCGGGGAGCTCGCCGCACCCTTGGGCTTTGCGAACGTCAGCCTGTCGAGCCGGATCGTGCCCTTGATCAAGCTGGTGGCGCGGGCGGAGACGACGGTGTTGGATGCCTATTTGAACCCGATCTTGCAATCGTACATCGCGCGGATCGCGGAGCAGTTGGGCAGTGATGCCGATCGGTCGGGGCGTCGATCGCGATTGCGGCTGATGACGAGTGCCGGGAACCTTGTCGATGCGTCGGCGTTTCGCGGTTGTGACAGCATCTTGTCGGGGCCGGCGGGTGGGGTGGTGTCGTTGGGGAAGGTCGCCAAGGGGTACGACGCGCCGGCGGCGATCGGTTTGGACATGGGGGGGACGAGCACCGATGTGAGCCGGTTCGAAGGCCGGGTCGCGAGACAATACGAGTCGCGTAAGGCGGGGGTGCGGGTGTTGACCCCGATGGTGGCCGTCCACACGGTGGCGGCGGGTGGCGGGTCGATTTGCGATTACTTCGCGGGGCGGATGGTTGTTGGTCCGCAGAGCGCCGGGGCTGATCCGGGGCCGGCATGTTATGGCCGTGGCGGGCCGCTTGCGGTCACGGACCTGAATGTGGTGCTGGGGCGTTTGCCCGCCGATCGATTCCCCTTCCCGCTCGATGTCGCTGCCGCGCGGCAGCGGTTGGAAGAGGTCAATGCGAAGATGGGGTCGGGGCGGTTCGCGACGATCGAAGAGGCGGCGGAGGGTTTTTTAAAGATTGCCGTCACGCACATGGCGGAGGCGGTGAGGACGGTCAGCACGGCGCAAGGGGCCGACCCGCGCGGGATGACGATGGTCGGTTTCGGCGGGGCTGCCGGAGGGCACCTGTGCGGTATCGCGGATGAGATCGGGATCACGCGGCTGATCGACCATCGCGACGCGAGTTTGCTGAGCGCGCTGGGGATGGGGTTGGCCGATATCGGGCGGGTCGTTTCGATCGGGGTCTACCGCCCGCTGGAAGGTGTCGATGCGGATTTTTGGCGGCAGATCCGCGATGACCTGCGGGGGCGTGCGCTGCGGGCGATGGAAGGGGAATTGCTGGGCGATAACGCTGCGGTAACGATGCGGTTCGAAGCGGACGTTCGTTACCAAGGGGTCGAATCGGCTTTGCCGCTCGAGATCGAGCCGATTGGGACGCTGGCGGAGCGTTTTCACTCGGCCCATCGCGATGCGTTCGGGTATGACCAGCGGCACCGCGCGGTCGAGATCGCGGCGGTGCGGTGCGAAGCGATCCTGCCGTCCGAAGCGGAGCTCGATCCGCCAGCGGCATTGGAAGCAAGAAGCGGCAAGCGTGATGAAGCAGACGTTTCGCACGCCGCAGAAGGGAGTAGGGAAGCCGTGATGCCGATCCGTCATCGGAGGCGGGTTCTTGAGGGGACCCGTTTGGTTGGCCCGTGCGTAGTGATTGACGTCACCAGCACGCTGGTCATCGATCGGGGTTGGGTGGGGATCAAGTTGCCCGGCGATAGTTTCGAATTGATTCGCGAAGCAAAAAGTGCATCCGCTGCGGTTGATGGCTCGGGGTACAACGCGAACGGTTCGGCTGTGCAGGAGGCGGATGCGGTGATGGTCGAAGTCGTCGCTCGGCGGTTGCAAGGGATTGCGGATGAGATGGGGGAATTGCTTCGTCGGACCGCGGTGAGCGTGAACGTCAAGGAGCGGCTCGATTTTAGCTGCGCGGTCTTCGACGCGGATGGGACGTTGCTCGCCAACGCCCCGCATGTGCCGGTGCACTTGGGTGCGATGGGGCACACGGTGAGGCATTTGATGTCGGCCTATCCGGAGATGTTTTCGGGGGACGTTTACGTTTCGAACGATCCGTATGCGGGGGGCTCGCACTTGCCCGATGTGACCGTGGTCACCCCTGTGTTTTGTGATCGGGGATCCGAAGGGGCGATCGGGCGTGAGGGATTGAGGTCATCGGGTCGGCCCGATTTTTATGTCGCCAGTCGGGCGCACCATGCGGAGATCGGTGGGAAGACGCCGGGTTCGATGCCGCCGGACGCGAATAATTTGGCAGAGGAGGGGGTGTTGATCAGTTCGTTCGCCTTGTCACGCGACGGGGTCGAGAACGAGTCGGGGTTGAGAGACTTGTTGACCGGGCATCGTTACCCGTCGCGTGCGCCGGAGCTGAATTTGGCCGACATCGCGGCGCAGCGGGCGGCGGGTGTGGCCGGGTCACGGCGGGTGATCGAGATGGTCACGAGGCTTGGGCGGGGGTTGGTCGACAGCGCGGCACGAAGGATGTTGGGTCAGGCGAGCGACGCGGTGGGGCGGTGGATCGAGACGCTCGGGAAGGATCCCCGCTCTTTCAGCGACACGCTCGATGATGGGACGCGGATCGCGGTCCGTTTGGTCCCGCGTGACGGGCGTTTGACGATCGATTTTACGGGGACGGCGGGGGTGCACCCGCGATGTTTCAACGCGCCGCAGGCGATCACCACGGCGGCGACGTTGTATGTGATCCGGTGTTTGATCGGAGGGGTCTTGCCGATGAACGGCGGGATCACGTCGCGGATCGATTTCGTGATCCCATTCGGGTTGTTGAACCCGCAAGCGGGGGCTGACCCGAGTCGATCGCCGGCGGTCGTGGCGGGAAATGTCGAGACGAGCATGCGGGTCGTCGATGTGCTGTTGGGGGCGCTTCGGGTTGCGGCGGCGAGCCAGGGGACGATGAACAATGTGCTGATCGGCGACGCGACGTTCGGTTATTACGAAACGATCGGCGGCGGGTCGGGTGCGACGGCCGAAGCGGATGGCGCGAGCGGCGTCCATTGCCACATGACCAACACGCGGATCACCGATCCGGAAATTTACGAGACACGTTACCCCGTTCGGCTGTGGCAGTTTTCATTGCGGCAGGGAAGCGGTGGTGGGGGACGGCATCGCGGGGGTGACGGGTTGATCCGTGAGATCGAATTCCTGCGCCCGGTGACGCTGTCGTTGATCACCAACCGTCGAGGCGACCATCGCCCTTGGGGAATGGAAGGTGGCGAGCCCGGGAAGGCGGGACGGAACGTCTTGGTCGATCTGGACGGGAAAGAGAGTGAGCTTCCAGCGGCGGTGACGCGTGAATTGCCTGCCGGGTATCGGTTAAGAATCGAGACGCCGGGAGGTGGCGGTTGGGGACACGCCGATCGATAGCGTGCGGTGAACGCCGGAGTCCCGGTTGGGCGTTGTCGCTGGTGCCGATAGGATAGGGGGCGAGCGGATCGAAGGGAGGATGGCACTGGGCGAGCGATGCGAGGGAGTGCCGCTTCGAGACGTGACTGGTGAAGGTGACAGGATCGCTTCGGAAGGGACAACAATCGCACGGGGAGGGCGGGCATGAACGAGGCAGGATCAGCGGGCATGAGTGGCGTAGGATTAGCGAGTGAAAAATTTGCGCTCCAAGGGGATCAGCCGACGGTGGTGCAGTACGTCGTGCGGCGATTCGAGGCGCTCGGGGTCGGTCATATCTTTGGTGTCCCGGGGGATTATTCGTTTCCGATCGACGACGCGTTCGAAGCTTCGCCGACGATCCAGTGGGTCGGCTGTGCGAACGAATTGAACGCGGCGTATGCGGCTGACGGTTATGCACGGATCCGCGGGGCGGCGCTGTTGAGCACGACGTATGGGGTGGGTGAGCTGTCGGCGCTCAATGGCGTGATGGGATCGAAGGCGGAGCACGTCCCGGTCTTTCATTTGGTGGGGCACCCCAGCCGGAGGTTGCAAAGGATCCGGGCGGTGACGCATCACAGCCTTGGCGACGGTGATTTCACGAACTTCATCCCGTTGTCGGCGGCCGCGGCGTGTGTGTCGGCCGAATTGACCCCTAGGAATTGCATCGCGGAGCTGGAGCGGGTCATCGAGCTGGCGATATCGAGGTCGCAGCCGGCGCACCTTTACGTCGCGGAGGACAACGCGTTGATGCCGATCTTCGGCACGCCCCCTGCGATGCGTCATCTCGACGAGATCCCGCGAGGGTTGACCAACCCGCGGGAGTTGGAAGTTGCCGCGGACGCGGTGCTCGAAAGGTTATCGCGGGCCAAGCGCCCGTTGGCGTTCGTATCGCACAAGGTATCGCGGCACCGATTGGAGGTTGAGGTGACGCGGTTTTTGGAGGCCGCGAATATCCCGTTCGCGACGACCCCGATGGACAAGACGGCGCTCGACCCGCATCACCCGCTCTTCATCGGCACGTACAACGGCGGTTCGGGGGCGCCCGACGTGCAGCGGGCGGTCGCGGAATCGGATTGCGTGCTCGATCTGGGCGGGGTGATTTGGTCGGATCTGAACACCGGCTTTTGGACCGATAAGGTCGACAAGAAATCGCTCGTCCGGATGATGCCGCACGACGTGCAGATCGGGGATGACTCGTACGGGCCGATCTGGTTGGGAGAAATGTTGGCAACGCTTACCTCGTCGCCGAGGTTGAAGCCGTTTGCCGCGAGAGGGCTCGTCAGCGAGCGACGGTTGCCGGCGGTACCGGGCGAGGCGGGGGATCTGATTCGGTATGTGGCGCTCTATCCGAGGCTGTGTCGGTTCCTCAAAGAAGGGGACACGGTGATCAGCGACACGGGGACCTGCATGTTGCATCTGACGCAATTGCCGCTGCCTCCGAAGGCGAATTTTTACACGCAGACGTTGTGGGGGAGCGTCGGTTGGGCGACCCCGGCGGCGCTGGGGATGTGTCTGGCCGCGCCGGAGAATCGGACGGTGATGGTGACCGGGGACGGCGCGCACCAAATGACGGCGAACGAATTGGGGACGATGTCGCGTTACGGTGCGATGCCGATCTTGATCGTCTTGAACAACACGTCGTACGCGGTCGAGGAATTGATCAGCGAGACGACGGGGCACCGCTACAACATCCTGGCCCCGTGGCGGTACGCCGACTTGCCGATGACGCTCGGTTGCCAAGATTGGTATGCGGTACGCGTGACGACGCTTGGCGAATTGGAGCAGGCCCTGGAAACGGCGTCGCGTGGGGATCGGGCGGTCTACATCGAAGTCGTCATCGACCCGGCGGAGCAGCCGCACCCGTTGCCCAGCGAGATGCTCGATAAGTTGTATCGGTTAACCCCGCGGGACCGGGGGTGAGCGGCCGATCGATCGGACAATGGGACGCGTTCATTGCCGACGGAAGGGGAGCGATTCGAGCCCCTTGATCCACGAGCATTCGGCGTGCAACAGGTTGGGGTCGGACTCGTCGATGCGAAAAGTGTAGCGAGTCGTCCTTCCGAACCATCCCTCTTTGATGACGTTGGCGGTCGAGCCGGTCACGGTCAGTTCGGGAAGGAAAATGATGCTCGGGGCGTCGGCATTGTCGACACCGCCGCCACCCATCGAGTCAACAACGACTTCGAGAGCCGTCAGGGCCCACCAACCGGCGCGTGTCGTTTCGGTGTAGATCACGAACCGTCCGTCGATCTTTTGTTCAAGGCTGCTGCTGGTATCGCTGAGGACGAGTTCGTAGCGTTGTCCGGCAACGATACCGGCGCCGCTGCCATCGTCAGTC
>JBEIRZ010000442.1:0-3618 GCA_040375695.1 Planctomycetaceae bacterium | reverse complement strand
TGGAGCGAATAGGCGGCGAAGAGCCCGATCAACGCACCGCTCCCCGCTTCGTTACGCTCACGGGCGACAAGGAATGACAATTGCGGGTCGGTCGGGCCGGCGGGCTTGACCAATTCCGGGCTCCCTCCAGGAGGGTTCATCTTGACCCGATCGATTTCGCCATAGGGGCTCTTCGCGACGTAACTCTCGGCCATGAACCAGCGTCGGTTGAAGAGGTGTTCGGGGATCTCGACGACGCCAAATCCGATTTCGGCCGGCCGCAACAGGTTCACGGCTCGGGCGACCCCGTCGACGATCCGGTTGACGACGAACCGCTGGTAATCGTCGAGCTCCTGCGCGATGGCATACCGGCTGCTTCCCAAAACGCTGACGGCCGAATGGGTGTGCGTGCCGGAGATCAAGACGTTTTCTTTCGGGATCGACAACTTTTCGCGGATCGCTTCGCGGGCGGCGTCGCTAACGCTGCGGTGCAGCCCGAGCAAATCGCAGACGACGAAGGCGAGCTTCGTCTGGCCATCGTCCAGCACCAAACAGCGGGCATGAAGCTCGTCATGAATGTGCGTCGCCGGGAACGGGACGAAGCCGCCAACGACATCGCCACCCAATGGAGGCGTGATGTTGCTGGTCGCCGCACCGGCGCGAAACTCGCATCGCCCGACGCTCGCAGGGCCTCCCGAGGCGATACCGATGATGAGCAACAGGGCCGGGATCATTCTCTGCATCGCGATCACTCCGGGGATGAATGGGTGGGTGGGTGGGAAAAAAGGAGGGAGGAAGAACAAGGGAAGTGCAGGTTGCTGTGGTTTGACGGAGGGGATTTTGGTTCAAGCCTTGCGAGCCGTCAAAGAGCCTGGTCCTTCGAAGTCACTGGTCCTTCGAAGTCACTGCGTCTTTAACATCAGGTCTTCAACATCAGTGGCCTTCGCGATGATCCCACGTGACGATCGGGATCGCGACCTGTTGGGTGCGAGCGCGATCGTTACCCTTTCGTCGAATCCGACCTGAACCATGATACAATTTGGCACGGTCTCGATGGGGTGGTCGCGAACCCCTTGTGGCCGATCGTCCACGTTTCACCCCATGGCCACTTGCGATGCTCCGTTTTTTCCGACGCCTCCACATCCGCCGGCTGATCGGGGAGAAGCTCGATCCGCGCCAGACGGAATGGATCGACCGTCGCGTTTCGATGCGGCGCAGGATGAGCGTCAGGCAACGTGAGCGCCATGAAGCGATCGTCCGGGTGATGCTGGGGCGGTGCCGGTTCGAGGGTTGCGAGGGGTTGGAGATCACGGACGAGATCCGGACGTTGATCGCCGGGCACGCGGCGGTGATGTTGCTCGGGAGCGACGATTATTATTTCGACAAGGTCGGCTCGATCATCGTCTTTCCCGGGACGATCGTCAGGTCACAAGGGGACGACCGTTTGACGCTGGGCGAGGCGTGGCCCAACGGCGGGATCGTCTTGTCATGGCCCGAGGTGCGGGCGACCGGTTATCACCGGCGGGGGCGGAACGTCGTGATCCACGAATTCGCGCACCACCTCGACGGGCTCGACGGCGAGATGGGCGGGTCGCTCCATTTTTCGCGCCGCGAGGACCAGCTCCGCTGGAACGAGATCTCGGGCGAAGAGTTCGCACGGCTCTGCGAAGATGTCGAGGACGGGTACGACACGCTGCTCGACCCGTACGGCGCGACGAACATGGCGGAATTCTTCGCCGTGGCGAGCGAGGCATTTTTCGAAGATCCATGGCCGCTGCGGCATGAGCACCCCGCGCTCTACGCGATGCTCGAACTTTACTACGGCTTCGACCCCCGCTGCGACCAACCCGATCACACGTAAGCAACTCCCCCCATCATCGGCTGACACCTGAAAAAGGGGATGTGACAAAAGGGGACGGGGGTGAATAAAAGTGATCCCCATCCCGTATGGCTCCCACATGCTTCGTGCTCGTGCTCGTGCTCGTACTCGTACTCGCGCCGTGCTCGCGCCGTGCCCGTACTCGCGCTCGCGCTCGCGCTCGCGCTCGCGCTCGTGCTCGTGCTCGTGCTCGTACTCGTACTCGTACTCGCGCCGTGCTCGCGCCGTGCCCGTACTCATGCCCGTACTCGTACTCACGAACATGGTCGCGGACGTGCAGATTCTCGAAACGCTTCGACTCCTACTTGGAGTAGAAGATAAGCACTGAACGTAGTGCCGAGAGGCGACGTTTCAACGACTCAAGCCACCGCTGGTGCCTGGTGTTGAATCGCGAGATGCCGAGCAACACCCAACGCCTAAAACAGCGAATCCCGAATCCCGGGTACGACCCCAAAAGGGTCAAAATACGCTCACTTTGCGGTCGACATTGAGACCGATGCTTATTGATGAATCACTGACCAAGTGCTGATCACGGTAACCTGCTTACGGAACGTGCGATCAAGACGGTTCCGTTCACACCATACCACAGTCGTCGGGGTATTTTGGGCGTTTGATACAATTGGATACAAAAAAGTCTTGATACAATTTGATACAATTCTCTTGGCCACTTTTCGCTTTTCTTCTGCTATGCTCGGTCCCCACGTTGACCGAACCTGTCGATTCGGTCGTGTTGTTCCGATGAGACAATTCTCTTGATCGGGATCACGGTTGTTGGCTGGCACGATTCGGTGGTCGTTCGGGATGGAAAGCTTTCACCCCGGCGGCTACGAAACGCGTCGCGTCAAAGCGGATGATCTCACCACGTTGCCCGATCGCGACCGGCGATCGCTGTCATCGTCAAGAAGAGACCTCATCATGCCACGGCCGTGATCGGCAACGCTGTTGTTGGAAGGACTTTGTCCGCCCCGTCCGGGACGCTCACAAGGTCCTGGCAAGACGGCATTTTACGACCTGGCCTCAAACCTTGGTGACACCTAAGGGTATCCACATGCGAGCATCTACGATCATTCGGCTGGCCTTCTTTGCCATCGGCTTAAGCCAGTTGGCGACAACCGCCGATGCGGGTTTATTGACGGCTGAGAATTTAACCGTGAACGTCGGCCAGAACGGGACGCTCAACGTCACCTGGTCAAGCACCCAAACGCTGAACTACCTCAACACCCAATTCGTCCTGCGGGCCGTTACCGGATCCACTGCCGGGGCCGTCTTCACCCAAACGGCGGGTGTTCCTCCGATGCCCCCGATCACCGATAGCAACTATCTCTTTGCGGGTAATTCCAGTGCGGTCACTGCGGGTGGCAATCCGGCCAGCGTCGGTATGGACGCCTGGGCGAACGATTCTTACTTTCTCACCGATGCGACGGATAACGGTCTCGATTATCTGCAGAATGGCAGCCGCCTGTGGACGACACTCGATATCACCGGGGTGACCGCCGGGACGTATCGGTTGCGCCTGCTTAGCAGCGATTATGACTACACCGCGACGGCTGGAAACCCCATTCCGCTAACAGATTCCGACCTGTCGGGTGGGTTGATCACGGTCAACGGTTCTTCGCCACCGGCAGCGGTACCGGAACCGACCGCATTTCTGCTCGGGCTGTCAGCGTTGGCGTTTGTCGGCCGCAAGGCCCGCCGTGCGATGCGGCGCCAGCTTTAAGCCCTCACGCGATTCGACCTCGCGACTACCGTCGTGAGTCTCC
>JBEIRZ010000627.1:0-1814 GCA_040375695.1 Planctomycetaceae bacterium | reverse complement strand
TTCATTGAGTACGAGTACGAAGGAGGGGGAGTCATCAAGATCGATGACCGACAATCACCGGTTTGTCGCGGCCTTTGTCGAAACGTCGGCGGACTCGTTTCGAGATGAATCGTCACCCGTCTTGTAGCGGGATTTTACGGGGCAGGACTCGACAGGGATCAGCCGCGGCCGCGGCCGGGATAGACCGCTTCTTCGGTAACGACGGCGTCCATGAAAATGTCATGGGGCTGCATCGGGATCTCGGGGAAAAGCTGGCATTCAAAGGCCAGGGCGACCAATGGCGCGTCGGGTCGGGCGTGCTGCAACAGCTTGTCGTAATATCCCTTGCCGTGGCCGGTGCGGCCACCTTCGCGATCGAACGCGACGCCAGGGACCATCACGAAATCGAGCTCTTGCGGCAGGACCTTCTTTTCTTGAACCGATCGTAGCTCGGCACGCGGTTCGAGGATCCGGTACATCCCCAGTTCGAGCTCGTCCATGGATTCGAGCCAGAAGAGTTCCAGTTCGCCGTCGACGCAGTACGGGACGACGACCTTTTTCCCTTGGGTCAAAGCTTCGGGGAGGGCGTGCCGGGTGCGGACTTCGTCTCGCACGTCGACGTACCACATGACGCAATGTGCGTCGCGGTACTGCGGCATCTCCATCACCCGATCGGTGATCCGAGCGCTGACGGCTTCCTTGTCGGGCTGCGCCTTGCGGGCGGCATGGGCTGCAGTGCGGATGGCGGTCTTCTGGTCCGCTAACTCTTGCTCAGTCATGACGGTAACGGCTCGTACCGGAGGGCGAAGGGATGGAAAAATTGTCAAAACATCAGTTTGCCGCGGATCTGGGCGGGAAAAATGTTTCCTCGACCGTCTCGCAACTCTCTTATGCTAGCCGATGGCGGGGCGAGGCCAAGTCCCTGGCGCGACTTTTCCTTGCCGGGCCCGAAAACGGGCGGAGTTATCCCTTTTGGGTAATCCAGTGAAGCATTTTTGCCCGTAAGACCTGGGTCGGACGGCAGGTAGTTGGAAGGGATTTTGGGTCGTCAATGCGGGAAGTACCGGACGGCTCGCGCCGTGCCGCTTTTGTTGGCGGGCGTTCGGGGCGGATTGGGGTTGGCGCGTGTTACCGGACGGCTCGCGCCGTGCCGCTTTTGTTGGCGGTTGGGGCCGTTAACAGGCGGCTTGCGGCGGTTTAAACTTCGGCCTCGTCGCTTGTGCCGATTCGCCTTGCCGACGATCCCCGCGACCGACCGGCGTGGACGCCGATTTCGAACGTCGATCGCCCCCATTGGCCCTTGCACCGCGGCATCACGCCGCTTCGACATGCCCATCATCGCCCCATTCGCCGGACTCCGGTATGACCTCGCCAAGGTCGGCCAGCTCTCTGACGTGATCGCCCCCCCTTACGACGTCATCGACCCGGCCCTGCAAGACCGACTCTATGCCCAGCACCCGGCGAACGTGATCCGCGTGATCTTGAATCGCCCCGAAGCGGCCGATGGCGAAGACGAAAAGTACCGCCGGGCCGCAGACTTCTTCGACAAGTGGCAACGGGAAGGGATTTTGAAGCGCGACCCGAGTCCCGCGATCTACGTTTACAACCAAGAGTTCGATTACGACGGTCAAACGATCCTGCGTCGCGGCTTCATGTGCCGTGTCCGGCTGAGCAAATTCGGTGAGGGGAACATCTACCCCCACGAAGAGACGCTCCCGAAGGCGAAGGTCGACCGACTGAAATTGACCAAGGCGTGCCAGACGAATTGCAGCCAAATCTTTGGGCTCTACCCCGACCCGAATAACGAAGCCCAGACGACGCTCGAACAGGCCTGC
>JBEIRZ010000205.1:0-7831 GCA_040375695.1 Planctomycetaceae bacterium | reverse complement strand
AGACGCGGTTCGCCAGGCACAAAACTTGCCGCCGAAGTTATCGGCCGACGTCGACATCGACTTACCGGTCGAGGCCTGTTTGCCACCCGATTATGTGGCCGACTTGCGGCACAAGATCGATCTCTATCGCCGGATCGGCAAGATCGACCATCTCGACCAGATCCGCGAGATCGCCGACGAGTTGCGGGACCGCTTCGGGCCGCTCCCGCCGCCCGCGATCCGCATGCTCAAGCTCGCCGAGTTGCGGTTGGACGCCGCCGTCTGGCAGATCGCGTCGATCCAGAGCGAGCCGCGGTTCATGATCCTCAATTATGGCGACCGGAGGCGGATCGAGCTGTTGGCGAAGCGGTCGCCGATCGATGTGCGGGTCGTTGATGCGAAACGGGCCTACGTCCCGACCGAAGGGTTCGACATCGCCGACCCTTCAGGACGCGGTTGGCTCGAATTGGCCAAACTCGTCTTCAGCGGCCAGATCGCCAAGGGGGCGGAGGGCCGAGACGGGGCGGACACCCAAGACGGAGCGGAAGGCGGGCGACCGCCAGGGAAAGCTGTGAGGCGCGACGAACCGGTGAAGGTCCCTTCGGTGTCGGCGAAGGGGGCCTCGCGCGGCCTTGGCGGCGTGCGCGGCGTCGCCTCATCGGATGGCGAATCGTCACCGTCGGTGCCGAAGCGATCGGCGACACCGATCAAGGGGCCGCTGAGGCCGCCGCAGCGCCGGCCATCGGACTTGAGAGACCGGACCGACCTGCCACCTCCGCTGTCGGTGCTCTTGCGGGGGAAGGGGAAGCCCAGCGATGGGCGTGAAGGGAAGGGAGAAGCCGACCCCAAGGCGAACTGATCAGCCGCGACGGTCGGGTCTGGTTTTGCCGATACGAATCGATCGATTCGAAATCGGATATCATGAGCCGAGTAGCCGGCCAAGATGATACGCCGTCAAAGTGCGCCAACCGAATGCGACAGGGGAGCGTGATGAACCGAAATCTATTCGTCAGGATGTTTGTGTTGTCGGTGGGGTGTGTGCTGGGGCCGGCATTGATCGGGTCAACCGTGATCGGGTCAATCTTCATTGGGGTCCTGGTCCCGGTTCGATCGGCTTTTGGGCAAGGGGCGATCGATCAGGCGGCCGGTCAAACCGGAGCGGATGCAGATGCGGCGACCGCCAAGGGGATGTGGAAAGCGGGTTTGGCGAAGGCGATCATCACCCCTCGGGATGCCGTGTGGTTGGCGGGGTATGGATCGAAGCGGGTCCCGGAGGGGAAGATCCACGACTTGTGGATCAAGGGGATCGCGATCGAAGACCACCAGGGTCGACGCGGTGTGCTGTTAACGAGCGATTTTCAGGGGGTACCGCGTTCGATGAGCGACCGTGTCTTCGCGCGGTTGAAAGCCGACTATGGGCTCGATCGGCATCAGGTGATGTTCACCTTTTCGCACAACCATTGCGGGCCGAGGTTGGGAGATGACCTCGTCGATTATTATCCGATCGAAGCGGAGCAGGTCGAATTGGTCCGCAAGTACACGCTCGAGATGGAGACGCTTGTCGTGGGGCTTGTCGGCGAGGCGATCGCGGACCTCGCGCCGGCGGAACTGGCGATGGGGGAAGGGAAGACGACGTTTGCCGTGAACCGTCGGGACAATGTCGAAGCGGATGTCCCGCGGATGCTCGCCGATGGGGTCAGGCTTCGGGGCGTGGTCGACCATGCCGTCCCGGTGTTGACCGTTCGTCGCGAAGGGCAGTTGTCGGCGGTCCTGTTCGGGTATGCCTGCCACCCGACGACGCTCAGTTTCATGCAGTGGTGCGGCGATTATCCGGGGTTCGCGCAGATCGAAATCGAGAAGGCTTATCCGGGATCGATGGCGATGTTCGTCAACACCTGCGGCGGCGACCAAAACCCGTTACCGCGACGGACGGTCGAGCTGTGCGAAAAGTATGGCGGGATGCTCGCCCAGGCGGTCAAGGAGACGCTGGCTCGACCGCTACGTCCGATCTCGGTCGGGTTTGCTAGCGAATTCGAGCTATTGCCGTTGCGATATGACGAGGTGATGTCGCGTGTAAAGCTGATCGAGTTTTCGCAAGACAAGAATGCGATCCGGGCGCGGTGGGCCAACCGGATGATCGGGTTGCTCGACGACGGGAAGGAATTCGAAGCGGCTTATCCTTACCCGATCCATGCTTGGCGGCTTGGCCGGGAGCTCACGATCATCGGGATGGGGGCCGAGACGGTTGTCGATTATTCGCTCCGGTTCAAGCGTGAATTGGGGGCCGGGACGTGGGTCTTCGGTTATGTCGACGACATGATCGCCTACATCCCATCGCGGCGGGTGTGGGAAGAAGGCGGGTATGAGGGGGGTTCGAACCTTTACGAATACGGCCGCCCGGCGCTCCGTTGGGAGGGTGGGATCGAGGACCGGATCGCCGAGTGCGTGACGCGTTTGGTGAATAAAGTCCGAGATTGACCGCTTTTCGTCTTGACGCGGCCACCCCTGTTTTCGGAAGACCGACGCTTGATCGGCTCCACTTGAGCCAAAGTGTCGAGAATTCCAAATCAATCGGTGAACCACGTTGATCCCCCCGAACGCCAAGCGAGCATTCGTCCTGCTTTGCGCGTCTTGGGCCGTGACGGCCATCAGGGTCGAAACTGCGGCCCAGACCGCCGGGGTGAACCTACCTGACCCGACGGCGGCATCGGCCCAAGATCCGTATTCGCTACAAAATTACCGACCGTATCCCGGATCGGCTTCGCCCTACGCGACGACGCAGTCCCCTTATGGCCAAGCCCCCTACGGCCAAGCCCCGTACAACACGGGGGCTTCGCCCTATGGCATGGGGGCTTCGCCCTATGGCGGGCAAGCACCCTACGGGACGATGCAAGCGGGATTGATCGACCAACCGATTTTTGACGGCCACATCATCGACGGGATGCTGGCCTATCCCCGCTCGCTGTTTCAGGCGCAGACGCCTTACCGAGGCCGGCTCTTTTTTCGCGGCGATTATCTCGGCTGGTGGATGGACCCGATGCAGACCCCGGTGCTCGTCACGACGAACCCGCCGGGGACGCCGCAAAATCAAGCCGGCTTCATCGGCGGCTTTAAAACCGAGCCGCTCTTTGGCGGCGAGATTAACGGCGACTTCCGCAGCGGCGTCCGGTTCCGCGGCGGATGGTACACCGACCCCTCGCGCTTCTGGGCGATCGGCGGCGATTATTACGAACTGTTCGAAGACGGCGATTCGTTCACGGCGGGTTCGAGCGACTATCAGATCCTGGCCCGGCCCTATTATGACATCGTCGCCGGGAGGGAATCGGCACAGCTCGTCAGTTACCCTTCGGTCGTTCGTGGCAGCGTCAGCGTCGATTCGAGCACGCACCTGCGATCGTTCGGGATCAACATCCAAGCCGACGCGATCAACCCACAGAACCACCCCAGCCAGATCGCCAACGGTTGCGCGCGGGAGCCGCGGATGGATTTCATCGTCGGTTACCGCAACGTGCAATTGGACGATTCGCTCAGCATCTTCGAGGACTTGGAAGCGCTCGTCCCGCCAGGGGGCGACATCGAGGTTCGCGATTCGTTCCAGACCGAGAACAGCTTCAGCGGCATCGAGCTCGGTTTCGTCCGCGAGATCCCGATGGGGCGATGGTGGTTCGAGACGAACAGCCGATTGGCGCTGGGCACGAATTCGCAATCGGTGATCATCGACGGTTCGACCGATCTGGTCGAAGCGGGCGTTCCGGAGACGTTCGAAGGGGGGCTATTGGCCCAGCGGACGAACATCGGCGGGCATTCCCGGAGCGAGTTCTGCGTCGTCCCGGAATTGGGCGTGACGCTCGGGTTCCACGTCACCCCGCGGTTCAGCATCAACGGCGGTTATTCGTTCGTCTACATCAGCAACGTTTTGCGGGCCGGCGACCAGATCGACACGGACGTTAACCCGGGGCTATTGCCGGTCGAACAGGACCCGTTGTCCGGGGCGCTGCGGCCGCGATTCCTCTTTCGCCAGACCGACTTCTTTGCCCACGGTTTTACCGCGGGTGCCGACTTCCGATTCTGAGCCCGACATCGCGGCTCGCGCGGGTAGCCTTAAATCGAAACGGCCGATTTTCCGACCTTTACGCCGCGGCATGATCTGATCTAACCTTCGGCCACGGATGGCGGTTGCCACCGTTTAAGGATTTGTCACGCCGAAGGAACGGCCATGTACCGCTGGTTGCTTTGCTTTCGCTACCTTCGAACCCGCTACATCGCGTTGGCTTCGATCGTCAGCGTGATGTTGGGTGTTGCGACGCTGATCGTGGTCAACGGCGTGATGGCCGGATTCGCGGCGGAGATGCACAATCGCCTGCACGGGCTCGCTTCGGACATCTTGATCGAGTGCCACGCCAGCGGCGGGATGCCGGACCCCGAAGCGAGGCTGCGCGAGATCCGCGAAGTCCTGGGCGACACGGTGGAAGGTGCGTCCGTCAGCGTCCACGTCCCGGCGATGCTTGGGATCGAATTCAACGGCCAATTGATCACCCGCCACGTCAACCTGGTCGGGATCGATTCGGAGAGCTATGGCAAGGTGAGTCAGTTCGGCCAATTCCTGCTCCACCCTGAAAACCAAAAGCAGGTGACGTTCGACCTTCGCGAAGCGGGTTATGCGCCCGATCGCGAGCAGTTTCCTGCCGCCGGTTGGGGCTATCGTCGCCAGAAGGCGGAGTACCAACGGCTGCTCGAGGTCGAGCGCAACCGGGTCGACGGGGAGCTTCGCAAGGCACGCCAGGCCGCGGGCTTGGCAGAGGCGTCCAAAGAGGGCGAAGCCGATGCGGCCGCGCAAGGGCCGAGCATGTCGGGTGTGACCTCCGAGCTCTTCACCAGCGAAGATGGCACGGGGCCGAAAACGTTCAACCCGGCAAAGGACCAATTCCCAGGGATCGTGCTGGGGATCTCGACCTGCAGCTCGCGGCTCCGCGACAGCGAAGGGGCCGTTCGCGATCACTACTATTGCCGCCCCGGCGACGACGTGCGGATGATGTTCCCCAACGCCTCGGAGAACGCCAAAGTCGTCAACCAAAAATTCACCGTCGTCGACCTCTACGAATCGGGGATGAGCGAATACGACAGCACCTTTGCCTTCATGCGATTGGACCAGTTGCAAGAATTCCGCGGGATGATCGACCCGTCGACGGGGATACGCAGCGTCACGACGGTGCAGTTGAAATTGGTGCCGGGTGCCGATTTGAACCGTGCCCGTGACCTGTTGCGAAGGCGATACCCCCCGGACGTCTTCGCCTTCAACATCCAAACGTGGCGAGATATGCAAGGCCCACTGCTGGCCGCCGTCCGTTTGGAAACGACGATCCTGAACATCCTGCTGTTCCTGATCATCGCGGTGGCGGGCTTCGGGATTTTGGCGACGTTCTTCATGATCGTCGTCGAGAAGACCCGCGACATAGGGACGCTTAAGGCGCTGGGGGCCTCCGGGACGGGGGTGATGAGCATTTTCCTCAGTTATGGCGTGTTGCTCGGTGTCGTCGGAAGCGGTGTCGGGACGATCGGTGGCCTGCTGTTCGTCAAGTACATCAACTCGATCGCGGCGCTGATCGAAAAGGTGACCGGGCAAGAGGTCTTCGACCCGACGGTCTATTACTTCAGTTCGATCCCGACGATCATCGAGCCGTTCACGGTCGTTTGGGTCGTCGCCGGATCGATCGCGATCGCGACAACGGCCAGCGTCTTGCCGGCGCTGCGGGCCGCGAGGATGAATCCTGTCCAAGCGCTCCGTTTCGAATGAGCATCGTCTGAACGTCCGAGAGGCGGTCTCTCGGACGTGACGTTTCGACCTGCCTGCCACTTCGCAATCCCACTTTACCCTTGATCGGAAACGAGCCGTGATCGAACAGGAACCGGTGCTGCAAGCCCGAGGGATTTACAAGAGCTACCAGAAGGACAGCATCGAGGTCCCGGTGCTGCGCGGGGTCGACTTGGACGTCCCTGCGGGCCAGATCACGGCGATGGTTGGCCGGAGCGGCAGCGGCAAGAGCACGTTGATGCACCTGCTGGCGACGCTCGATACCCCCGACGCGGGCGAGATCTGGTTTCGCGGCCGCCGGGTGGATACCGCTTCACGGGCCCAGCGGGATGCGTATCGCAACCGCGACATCGGGGTGATCTTCCAGTTCTATCACCTGTTGCCCGAATTGAGCGCCGTCGAAAACGTCGTCGCCCCGATGATGATCGGCAAGTCGACGTGGCAATACTTCACGACCCGCAAGGAAGCGAAGCGTCGCGCCGAAGCGATGCTCGATCGCGTCGGGCTGTTGCACCGCGCGACGCACAAGCCGCGTGAATTGAGCGGTGGCGAGATGCAGCGAACGGCGATCGCTCGGTCGTTGATGAACAACCCCTCGCTGCTGTTGGCCGATGAGCCGACGGGGAATCTCGATGCCGAAACGGGCCACGACATCTTGAAGCTGTTGCGGGGGCTGAACCAAGACGACGGGTTGACGATCCTGATGATCACCCACGACGACGCGATCGCCGCGGGGGCGGACGGGATTCAGCGGATGAAAAACGGCGTGACGCAGGGGACTCGACCCCGCCGCGTCGCGTGACCCGATCACGCGGCGCGACAACCGAAACGCCGCCTCACGGCACCAGAATTAAGAGCAAAACCAGGCCGCCAAGTCGACCCTGGACACGGCAACGGGGCATTTGGTCCCGTTATTCCAATCGCGGGCATCGTGCCGCGATCGGTTAGCGTGCTCGGTTTTCGCACTTCGCAGGTCAGGGTAATTTCCCTTCAGGCCCTTTCGGCGTGGGGCCGGTGCCAGTCTCCTTCGAGTCTGAGCTGTGCTTCGAATCGGGGACAGACCCGGGATTCGAATCGGGGACAGACGCGGCCCCTTGATCAGCGGGCTTGTTAGGATCAGCGGGCTTGTTGGCCGAGCCTGCGCTAGCTGACGGAGTCGTGGCGGCGTCCTTGCCCGGTTCGTCTTCGGTAACGATTACGGGTGAGCCCCAATCGGCGAAGAACGTTTTGTCACGATGCTCCGACTTGATTTCGGTACCGAGCTGATGGTCATCGATGACCATCGTCTTTTTGGTGTGGGGGCAAGTGACTCGGACGTTGATCGTCTCTTGGGTGAGTTCGGCGAGGAAGCTTGGGGCGACGCCGGCGAGTTCGATGTCTTCGGGCTGGAGCGTGGTGAGGAGTTCGCGGGAGACTTCCTTCATGTCGGCGAGTCGGTTGGCGAGCTTCTTGACGCTCCGTTCGAAGCTGTTGCGGGCGGTGCGTCCGTTCCCGAAGTGCCGATCGCGGGTGGCGTAGAGGAACGTGAAGCCGTGCAAAAGTCGGCGGCGGGATTCGGTCGGCAATTCGTACTTCGCCTTGGCCGCCATCAGGGCGAAGATCCGGCAAAGCTCTTCGGGGGTGTAATCCTCGAACTCCATCGTCGTCCCGACGCGGGAGCTGAGCCCGGGGTTGCTCTTGATCATCCGGTCCATTTCGTTGGTGTAGCCGGCGAGGATCACGACGAGGCGATCGCGTTGGTCCTCCATCCGCTTGAGCAGCGTTTGGACCGCTTCGCGGCCGTATTGGTCTTGGCCGCTTTCATCGATCAGCGTGTAGGCCTCGTCGATGAAGAGGACACCGTCGAGCGCTTCGTCGATCTTGGCGTTCGTCTTGGGACCTGTCTGGCCGGCGTATTCGGCGACCAGCCCGGTGCGATCGGTTTCGACGAGGTGGCCCTTTTCGAGGATCCCTAGGGCGCCATAGATTTCGGCGATGACCCGCGCGACGCTCGTCTTTCCCGTGCCGGGGTTGCCGACGAAGGCCATGTGGAGGCTCGGT
>JBEIRZ010000619.1:0-1883 GCA_040375695.1 Planctomycetaceae bacterium | reverse complement strand
TATTCGATCTGCAAGGCGTTTGGAAGCATCTGTTTCCAATGACAATCCTAATCGCAGTGATTCGAATCGTCTTTCTTTGCTAGATACTAGGCCTCTTTAACGTGCAAAGAGGCCTGACCCCTTTGTTGGGGTATGTGGTCGAAGGACCGTCGGGGCGACCGCTTGTCACACGGACGACTCGCCATCGAGGATGGATAGCAGCCGCGAACGGGCGCGGAGCAACCCTTTGTAATGCGCCGCCTCGTCCGACATCGTCCCCAGCGCCCGGGCTAAACCGGCGACCGCCGCCCGGTCCGCAAATAAGCTTGTCAGCGGGATCGGCTCGACCCGAATCCCGAACAAGACCCCGTCAGCTTCCGAGGGCCTAACGAGCAATTGTCGCTCGACCCGAACATAAACCTCGTCCGCCGTGACCGTCTCGTCGAGCGGCCGCCGCGGGATCGACGGGTGATGATTCAGCCTCCCATCGCGACACAAACCCCAATTGTCACGCAGCCAAGGAACCCCCGCCTCAAGCTTCGTCAAAAACGTTTCGATCGGCCTGGCGAGCGGCTCGTTCAATCCGGGGACCGGCCCGTGCACATCGAACATCGTCCTGCCAAGCTTATCGGCCAACCCCCACGAACTCGGGAAACAGACGACCCCGGCGACGACCCGATGCGTCCCCTGATCATCACCCCGCAGCAGAACAACGTCCGGTTCCACCCGCCCTCCCAAGGCGATCAAACGTTCGACCGGTGACGATGGCGGTTCGACGAAATCCGCAAAAGAGACACCCCACGATTCGGCCAAGCCGAGCGTCGCGTCGATCAATTCGGTCGCTTGGGGAAGGGCGAGCGCGTACAACAACGGCGCTTCTCGCAAATGACGCCGTCGCTCTTCAAGCACCCGGGGCGCGGTGCTACCGGGAGCGAAAAACGCCGCCACCGAATCGCCGCGGCGCAAGCCCATCCCCCAGCGGTGGGCGCGATCCGGAAAGAGCAGCCCCCAATCGATATCGATCATGCGTGCCAGCCGTCACCGCCCAGGACCAAGTTCGCCACGCTCAATCCCCCTTCGATACGTGGCGCTCGAGCAATTCGGAGATCGCCTCACGATGTTCCGGGCCGACGGGAAGGGCACCGCGGCCGAGGATCGGGTACTTCGATTTCGTTTGCAGGATTAACGTCGGACGGGTGTCACCTTGCCACGCGTAAGACGCGATCTTGTCCCATTTGAGCAGGCTCCAGTACTGCCAGATGCCGTTTTCGGTCAGTTGCAATCGCCCCAGCGCCATCATGACCCAGTAGGCACAAAAGCTCCCCCAAAAGATCAGCGACGCGACCCCCTTCAAGTCGCTTTTGTCTGCCAAGGAAACATGCGCCAACGCGAGAAACCCAAAGATTCCGGCATTGAGCAAAAAGAGGACTCGCGTCGGATGGGGGCCGCAATCGAGCAACACCTCGCCGCGCCGCTGCCGCCCGATGACCGCGTTGACGATGAAGGCGACGAAGACCACGACCCAAAAGATCGCGAAGCTAGTCGCGACCGAGTCTCGCCACGTCTGGCCGGTCAGTGTCGTCAACACTTGGGCAAGGATCGCGACCGACGCAAAGACGCCGATCAGGCAAAGGAGGGCGTTCTTCATCCCCCGCCGGAAGGCAACATCCGTCATTTCAGCAGGCATGTATGAACTCGCTCATCGGCCGATGCCATGGGGTATTTTCGAATGGGGAATGACTTCAACGACGCTTCATGATGAACGACCCGGGGTCAGCGATCAATGTGATGGGCCAAACAAGCCGCGAGAGAAAAGTGGCCCAAGCGATTCGGCGTGACGAACCGCCTCGCACCGCGCAGCCAAGCCCTCTAGGGCGACACGACCCGCAGCGTCACCGCCACGG
>JBEIRZ010000072.1:0-17149 GCA_040375695.1 Planctomycetaceae bacterium | reverse complement strand
CTGATCGGTCGGCAAATGCGGCCGGGATCATCGCGAAGGTGCCAGCGGTGCTTCGCGCGACGTGCCTGACGCGACGGGATTCAGGGGGCGTGGTTCAGCGTTCGGTCAGCGTTTGGCTTGGGTGCCGAAGTGGACCGCGCAGGCATCTTGATCGCAGGGGGTCTTGCCGGCGATGCGGTACCGACGCGCGGCGACTTGGTGGTAGGCCCATTGCCACAGGGCGGCGGTGCCGGGGATGTGCAGGATCGGCATCGCCCACCAGAGCGTCGGAAGCCGGCGGCTGAGGTAACGGACCGCGTCGCCGCCGCCGTACATCGACCCGTCGGGCCGGACGACAAACATTTGCGACATCAGCACTTCGTGGGTGAGCGACGGGTACCTTTGGGCGACGCGGGGGTCGTGCAGCGACAGAAAACTAAGCCGTTTTCCGCCCCAATCGAGGCGCCGGAGGTTGCGGACTTGGCCCTGGCAGAAGCGGCACTGGCCGTCAAATATCACCACGTCGCTCCCTGGCGATTCGTCGGGATCGGGGAGCTTTTTCATGGCGATTTGTGGGGCGAGGAAATCGGGTTCGAACCTATCGAGTGTAGTCGAATCGTATACAATTTAGGACGAGAAGTGAGCCGAATCGACGAATCGGCGGTCCCGCTAGTCGTCTTATCCACCGGCATGACCCCAGGATTGCCCCCGCGAGGGGGTGCGCGTTCAACGTGAATACCATTTCGCAACAAGTCCGTCGGGCCCGCAAACGGCTGATCATCGGCCGGTTGTGTCGATCGGTCTGCATCGCGCTGTGCGTCAGTTGGACGTTGGCGGCGGTCGGGATGCTGGTGCGGGCCCTTTGGCCGGTGCCGATCCCCGCGACACTTTGGGATAGCGCGTGGCTGGTCGGGTCGACGGTTTTGGGTGTGGTCGGGGCGTTGGTTTGGACGTTCTGGTCGGCACCGCCGCTGCAAGCCGCTGCGGAGGAGGTTGACGCGAGGTTCGGGCTGCAACAGCGGCTCAGTAGCGTTTGGGGGTTGCCCGAAGCGCTTCGCGAGTCACCGGTGGGCCGGGCGCTCGTCGAGGACGCGGAGAAGTGCGCCTCGCCGATCGACATGCGCGAGCGGTTTGGGGTTGCCCCGGGGCGAATCGCCTGGTTGCCGCTCGTCCCCGCGGCGTTGATGGGGTTGGCGGCGTTCCTTCCCTCGGCCTCGGGTGCGGCGACGGTCGGCAGCGGGTTTTCCGCGACCCAGAAGCAGGCCTTGGTGTCGGCGACGGCGACGCTCAAGAAAAAGATCGAGCAGAAGCGGCAGCAGGCCGAGGCGACCGGGCTGAAGGACCAAGACGAATTCTTCAAACGGCTCGAAGCGGAGTTCGATCGGTTGGCCGAGCGTCAATCGCTCGATCCGAAGGATGCCCTCGTCGCGATGAACGATATCAAGGACCAATTGGAGCAGCGGCGGAAACAATTAGGGAGCGGCGAGCAGTTACGCCAATCGCTCGCCAAAATACCGCCGATCGAAAAAGGGCCGCTCCAGGATCTCAGCGATGCGATCAAGGAGTCCGATTTCGCAGAGGCCCAGCGGGAATTGCGATCGCTTGCCGAGAAGCTACGCGATGACAAGTTGAGCGTCGAAGAGCGAAAGGAGTTGGCGGACCAGGTCGAGAAGTTCAGCCAGCGTGTGGACGAGCAGGGACAAAAAATCGCCCAGGAGTTGGCCGGGTTGGAGCAGCAATTGGCGCAGGCCCGTTCCGAAGGACGGACGGCCGATGAAGCGAAGTTGAACCAACAGATCGCCGAACTCCGATCGGCTCAGGCCCAGCAGTCGCCGCTCGAAAAGTTATCCCAATCGATGGGGGCGGCCAAATCGAAGCTCGACCAGGGGAAGGCGGGTGAGGCGAGTGACGAGTTGAATGAGTTGGCGGATCAGATGGCACAGATGGATGCCGATTCGCAACAGTTGGAAGAGCTCGAGGTCGCGATCGATTTGCTCGATCAGACCAAGCAACAAATGCGTTGTGATGAGTGTCAGGGGAAGGGGTGTGAGAAATGCAAAAGTTCTGCGTCCTCGCCTAGCAGCAAGGGTTCGGAGGGGTCGCGCGGTTCTAAGCGTGGCGCCAAGCAAGGCAGCGCGGTCGCCGGCCGCAGCGTCAGGACCCCCGGGGGGCAAGGTTATGGGACGGGTTCGGATTTGAAAGATGGCGCCGCGGAAGAACTTCCCGAGGGGGCGTTCGATTCCCGAGTGAAGACCGAACCGAAGGCGGGGCCCGGGATGATCGTTGGCCCTGCCGATGGCCCCAACCGCCAAGGGGTATCGCGTGAAGCGATCAAGACCGCGGTGATGGCGGCCGCGGAGACCGAGGATGATCCGCTCGAAAATCAGCCCCTGCCAAGGATCGAACGTGAACACACCCGTGAATATTTTGATCGGCTTCGTCAAGGGAAATCCGGACCATGATCGTTTCCAACTCACGCCCGCGCATCGCGGTCGCTCTGCTCGTTTGGGTGATCGCGGCAAGCGTCGGTTGCGATCCTCCACCGCGCCCCCTGTTGAGCACCGACGCCGAGGCGCCGCTGGTCGATGAGATCCGGGCGGCATCGAGGCCCGCCGGTGCCGTGAATACCGAAGGGAACGAAGAATTCGTCTGGCGGAAGCCGAAGTACACCCAAGCCTGGGAGACCTGGCAATCGCTTTACGTCGGCGGCAAGCACATCGGTTACAGCCACGTGAAGGTCGAACCGGCCGATGACCGTTCCGATGGCAACATGCGGGTCACCCTGATCGATCAGGTGTTGCTCCGGAGGGGAACGGCCAACATCCTGCAGCGTTACGAACAACGAACGATCGAAGCGCGCGACGGCCAGGTGATTTCGATGGAGGCCGAATTGCGGGTTGGCCCGACGGTGACCAAGTATTCGGGGAACATCAGCAACGACAGCTTAGCCCTCCAGACGATCCGCGGGACCGGTTTGACCCGATCGACGATCCCTTGGCCCTATGACGCCGCCGGGTCGATCGCCGTCCAGCAGAGCCTCCTCAATGAGCCGATCGAAGTCGGCGAAGATCGCAGCCTGACGACGCTCTTGCCGATCCGGTTCCAGGTCTCCAAGGCGAAGCTGAAGTGTGGCAGCCGTGCGGCGATCGCGATGCCCGATAGTACGGTCTCCGACGCGCTCGAAATCGATGTCTCGATTACCCCCGAAGGGACTTCCACACCTTTGGATTCGGTGATTTGGACCGACGACAAGGGGCGGATCGTGAAGACCTACAACCCGGCGGTCGATCTCGTCTCCTTCACGACGACCCGCGACCAGGCGACGTCGGGGATCGAAGTCAGCGACGACGTGTTGACCGCCACAGCGGTTCGTGTCGAAGGGGCGATCGAGAACCCAGACCAGGTCGCCCTCACCGTCTTTCAATTGACCCCCCGTGGCCAGCAGCCCGATTCGAAAGGGGCCGAAGCCGTCCAGCCGCTCCCGGGACAGTGGGTCCGCAAGATCGAAGGGGGCGGATATCAGGTCTTGGTATCGAGCGTCGCGCCGACCTCCGATTACACGGGGTTCGAAGGGTCCGAATTGGCGGTCACCGATGCCGACCGTCAGCCCGGGCCGCTGATCACCAGCGACCAGCCGAACGTCGCGCAACAGGCCGAAGCTTCGCTGCTAGCGAAGGGGACCCAGACTCAGATGGCGCTCGATCTGGCGACGGGGGTCAACGCCCTGCTGAAGGAAAAAACGTATGCGGACGGTTGGGCCACGGCCTCCGAAATCCTCGCCCGCGGTTCGGGCGATTGCACGTCGCACGCCGTCCTTTTGGCCGCGATGCTCCGCGCGAAAGGGATCCCCTCTCGGGTCGCCGTGGGGTTGGTCTACATCCCCGTCGATACGGGGCCGCGGATGGTCTATCACATGTGGAACCTCGCCTATGTCGACGGCCAATGGATCCATGTCGATGCGACCCGAACCGGGGGGGTCGCCCGGGCCGATCGGATCACGCTCGGTACCCACGACCTCGCCAGCGGTAACGAGTTCGATGTGATCACGTCGGTGATCGGTTTCATGGGCCGGTATGACGTTAAAGTCGTGCGATCATCGATCGCCGGAGCCGAGTGACCGATCGGCACCGCTGGTTGATCCGAGGTGCTGGTTGATCCGAGGTAAGGAGCAGCGAGATGGTTCAAGGGCCAACAGGTGGCGATGGCGAAGCGGCGATCGAATTGGCCGAGCGGTTGCTGCGGCGAGCCGGTGAATTGCAGACGCCCCACGAGCGGCGGCAACAGGCCGAACTCGATCGGATGATCGCCAACCCCGACGACAAGGCGACGATGGTCGAGATGACCGACCAGGCCTTTCGGACACGGACCCCATGGCGGGTTGCCGATCAGTTGACGCATATCCTCGACCTGCAAGGGATCCCCCGTTTCTTCAACCCGCTCGATCACACGCTCCTTCGCGGGTTCCAGTCCTTCGGCAGCTACCTCCCCGGGGTCGCCGTGCCGATGGTCAAGGAAAAGATGCGCCGCGAAACGGCCAACGTCATCCTGCCGGCCGAAGCGTTGTCGCTCCGCCAACACCTCCGCGACCGGGCCCACGAAGGGATCCGGATGAATATCAATTACCTTGGCGAGGCGATCCTTGGGGAGGACGAAGCCGACCGCAGGCTCAGAAAATACCTCACCGCACTCGCGAATCCCGACATCACCTGCATCAGCGTTAAAGTCTCGACGATCTATTCGCAGATCACGCCGCTATCTTACCGTCACTGTGTCGAAGTCCTCTCCGAACGTCTGGCGAGGCTCCTTCGTGAAGCGGTCGCCCAGTCGCAAGCCGTAGGCCCAGCCGGATCCTCCGGGTCGCCCGATTCGGGCATGTCTGCGGTACCGAAATTCGTCTACCTCGACATGGAAGAGTACCGCGACATGCGGTTGACGGCCGAGGTGTTGATGCGGGTCCTCGATCTGCCGGGTTTGGAACAAGCCCGTGCCGGGATCGCGCTGCAGGCCTACCTTCCTGACAGCGATCTCGTCCTGCAAGGGTTAATCGAGTGGGCCGGGCGTCGGACCGCTCGCGGCGGTTCGCCGCTTACCGTACGCGTCGTCAAAGGGGCGAACCTGGAGATGGAACGGGTCGAATCGGCGATCGCGGGGTTCCCACAAGCACCTTATGACGACAAGCTCGATACCGACGCGAATTACAAGCGGATGCTCCGGCGGTTGATCGACCCTGAAGTCGCCAAGAGCGTTCGTGTCGGGGTCGCTTCGCATAACCTCTTTGACATCGCCCTAGCGCTTCACTGGGCCCGGCAAGCGGGCGTGGCCGATTCGGTACAATTCGAGATGCTCGAAGGGATGGCCAATCATCAGCGCCGGGCGCTCGTCGAAGCCTCCCCTTCGATGCTGCTTTATGCCCCTGTCTGCTCACGCGAGGATTTTCTCAACGCGATCGGCTACCTGATCCGCAGGCTTGACGAGAACACCGGGCCGGCGAACTTTTTGCGTCATGCCTATCGGTTGGTCCCCGATAGCCCCACCTGGAAGAGGCTCGCGGATGATTTTCGTGAGGCTTGCAAGCGGGTCCCCACCGTCTCCTCGGCGCCGCGGAGGACCCAGGATCGCGATCTCGAACCTTGCCAGCCCCCCGACGCCGACCATTGGCGGAATTACACCAACGAACCCGACACCGATTGGGCGTTATCGCACAACGTCCGCTGGGCCGAGGGGCTGGTCGAAGATTGGCGGCAGCGCTGCGACGATCGCGCAACGATCGCCGATTCGCCGCTCCTGGCCGGCCGTGGCCCTGACCGAAGATTGACGGGGAAGTCGTATGACCCGTCGCGGCCAGGTGTGGTCGTAAGCCATTTTTTCGAAGGGTCGGCGGGCGATGTCGATGCCGCGGTGCGGCTGGCGGTCGACGACCCGACGGGGTGGCGCGGGCTCGATTTCGAAAAGCGATCGCAGTGCCTTCGCGAAGCGGCGCAGAACATGCGTCGCCGTCGCCGCGATCTGATCGGGGCGGCGGTGACGGAAGGTGGCAAGATGGTCAGCGAGGCCGATGCGGAGGTTAGTGAGGCGATCGATTTCGCCGAATTCTATCGGCTCAGCGTCCGTCGCTTTCACGACCTGATCGACACATCGGGTTGCGGCCTAGTCGCTCGAGGCCGCGGCACGATCGTTGTCGTCAGCCCGTGGAACTTTCCGATCGCGATCCCCTGTGGCGGGGTTGCCGCCGCGCTGGCCGCTGGCAACACGGTCATCTTGAAGCCCTCTTCCGATACCCCGATGGTCGCGCATGCGATTTGCCGCTGCTTCTGGGACGCCGGGGTGCCGCCGGCCGCGCTGCAGTGGTTGCCGACCGTCGACGTCCCGACGTCCCAGCGGTTGGTCAGTCACCCCGAGGTCGACACCGTCATCCTGACCGGTGGTACCCAGACGGGCCGCGCGATCTTGCAGAGCCGTCACGGGATCGAGCTTCTCGCCGAGACGGGGGGCAAGAACGCGACGATCGTCACCGCCCTTGCCGATCGCGATTTGGCGATCAAGCATGTCATCCAATCCGCGTTCGGTCATGCCGGACAGAAGTGCAGTGCGACGTCGCTGCTGTTGCTCGAACAAGAAATCTACGACGACGCCGATTTTCGCCAGACGCTTGCCGACGCGGTCCGTAGCCTGCGGGTCGGCACCCCTTGGGATTTGTCGACCAGGGTCGGGCCGTTGATCCGTCCCCCTGCCGGGCCGCTGCTTCGCGCCATCGATCGCCTCGAGCCCGGCGAATCGTGGCTCGTCGAACCGCGGGTCGTCGATGGGAACCCGCGACTGATTTCGCCGGGGGTGAAGTGGGGCGTGAGGCCCGGAAGCTTCACCCACATGACAGAGCTTTTTGGCCCGATCCTTGGAGTGATGCCGTTTCGCAATCTGGGTCAGGCGATCGGGATCGTCAATGCTACCGGCTACGGTTTGACCAGCGGTTTGCAAAGCCTTGACGACCGCGAGCAGGAGCAATGGGTCGAAAGCGTTCGCGCCGGAAACTTGTACATCAACCGCGGCACCACCGGCGCGATCGTCCTTCGCCAACCCTTCGGCGGGATGGGGGCCAGCGCCTTGGGACCGGGTGTCAAGGCGGGCGGGCCGCACTATGTGGTGCCGCTGATGCGGTTCACCGAGACGCTGCCCGAGTGCCCTGCCGATGGCGAGTTGATTTTACCCGAGCCGCTCGACGAATTGCTCGTGGCCGTGGGCCGCATGGCGGATGAGGGCCGATTCGATCTGCGGGATTTGTCGCGGCTGACGATCGCCATCGGCTCGATCGCCTCGGCAGCCGAAGAGGAATTCAACACCGAACACGACACGGCCAAATTGCTCGGCCAAGACAACCGACGTCGCTACCTCGCCGTGCCGCATCTCCGCGTCCGGCTCCAACCGGAGGACTCCGTTACCGATATCCTGATCGCCGCCGCGGCCGCCGTCGCGGTCGAATGCCGCGTCGCCTTTTCGCATCGCGACGGCGAGTGCGAAGAGGCACTTGCGATCCTCGCCGAAGCGACCGAATCGTGGGCGGGGCGGATCGAAGTCATCGAAGAGTCGGATGACGAACTCGTCGCGGCGATCCTGGGTCATCAGGTCGATCGGTTGCGGATTTTGAGCGATCGCGTCGAGCCCCCTTCGGTAAGCGAGGCTTGTATCGAACGCTTCGTCCCGTGCATCCGGCGACCGGTCGTCGCGAGCGGCTGGGTCGAACTGTTGTGGTACCTGCAAGAGCAAAGCGTGTCCCACGATTACCACCGTTACGGCAACCTCGGGCGTCGGGCGACCGAACCGCGACGCGCGCTGGTGGGGGCGTTGCACGGTCGAAACCAAGGTTAACCGAGGCCGGCCGTCAAGAGACGCTTGAGTTCGACGGCGGCCGATCGCGGGTCTTCGGCGCCGGTGATCGCATCGGCGACGGCGATCCCGTGGATACCCGTCGCGACCACTTCGACGACATTCGTTGATGAGACGCCGCCGATCGCATACGCGGGTAGTTTTGTCTGGGCGGCGACCTGCCGCAGGAATTCGACCCCGGGGTAATTGGCGAACGACTTGGTGCGGCTGGGAAAGGTCGGCCCGCACCCGATGTAGTCGGCCCCAGCGGCGATGGCGCGACGGACCTGGTCGATGTCATGCGTCGAGACGCCGATGATCAACCCGCTCCCGACGACACGACGCACGGCTTCGACCGGCAATTCTTCTTGACCGACATGGACCCCTTGAGCCCCCGCCGCGACGGCGATGTCGGCACGGTCGTTGACGATGAAGAGCTTGCCGTTTCGCCGGGCCGTCTGGGCACCGATTCGGCTGAATCGATAGAGCCGCAAATCATCGGCCGCCTTGTCGCGAAGCTGGACGAGATCGACCCCCGCCTCGAAGAGTTCCTCGAGCCGCCTCGCGAAAGTTTCCTCGGTCAGTTCCCCAGTACCGATCAGGAGGTAAAGCCTCGCGTCGACGAGCCGCTCGCACCGCTGCCGCATCAGCATCAGCGTCGCGGCGAGTGAATAGGCGCGGTAGCGAAGCGATTTCGCTTTGCCCGACAGGGTCTTGCCGAGCGGTTTCGAGAACTCTTCGATGCAGCGGAGTGCCTCTTGCACGCGGCCGGACGCCGCACCGACGACGGCGAGCAGGTCTTCACGGCTCCGCTCCGTATCGCTTGTCAGCGTCGTCCCGCAATCGGTCTCGACCGCCCTGGCGTTCAGCCGATCGCGATGGGGCAGTTCGGCGAGGGCCGACTGCAATTCGTGGCGGATCGCCTTGGCCTCTTCGGTCAGGCCCCGATCTTCCAGGACGAAGCGGGCGTATTCTTCCAAGGTTCGCACCCCTTCGGCCGCGCGATTCGCTGATGCGTCGAGGATCCGCATCACCGCCGCTTCGTCACCTGCCCCGCTCATCGCCACGCACCCCGCTCATCGCCAACCCATGCATCATTACCGCAATCGATCCCGCCCGATCGGCCAAGCCACGGACCGTTTGATCAGCCAGGCCACGGACCCTTTGATCGGCCGAGCCGCCGGGCATTTCGCCGGTCCTTTTTCGTGCCGATTTTCTGGGACATTGACGCCCCAAGGCGAATCAACGACAGTAATGGAAATGCTCCGATTTGTCAGCGGGTTTCTTCGGTCGTTTGGCCCGAATTCCCCCGGCTTTTGCCTTTCCCTTAGCCCTTTTGGGGGCCGAAAGGGTGGTTGTGTCGCCGGGATTTCACGGCCCTGCGAATCGAGATATCGGTCAACATGCCGGCCAAGATGCCGGTCGATCGGTATCGGATTTCGAAGTGATTCACACAGTTGGGAGCATCCGCCCTCGTAGCTCAGTTGGATAGAGCGCGGCTTTCCTAAAGCTGAGGTCGTAGGTTCGAATCCTATCGGGGGTACTCGTTTTATTTCGTGAACCCGGAGCGACACGCCCGTTAGGTCTCTGGACGCAATGGATGGTTTTCGCGGGTCGCGAGTTGTCCGCAAGAGACGAAAACGGCACATTAATCGAGTGAGGGCCGTGACAGTCAATTGCCTTGGTCAGCTTTCGAGGTTCGGCGTAGATCACGCCAATATCTCCTTCACCACGTTGCCGAAGACATCGGTCAGCCGGTAGTCGCGGCCGAGGTGACGCCAGGTCAGCTTGAGGTGATCCAGGCCGAGCAGGTGCAGGATGGTGGCGTGCAGGTCGTGCAGATGGACCTTGCCGGAGACGGGACGGAAGCCGAAATCGTCGGTCTCGCCGTGCATCAAGCCGCCCTTCACGCCACCGCCGGCCAGCCAGGCGCAGAAGCTGTCGGGCTGATGTTCGCGGCCGTGCTTTTCGATGGGGGCGGTGCCGCTGAGGTCCTGGCTCCACGGGGTCCGACCGAATTCGCCGCTCCAGACGACGAGCGTGTCCTCGAGTAGCCCGCGCGATTTCAGATCTTGAATCAATCCGGCACAGGGGAGGTCGGCGGCGGCGCAGCTCTTCGGAAGGCTTTCGCGGATGTCGCCGTGATGGTCCCAGCCATCCATCGTGACCTGCACGAAGCGGACGCCGGCCTCGCTAAGACGCCGCGCGAGCAGGCAGGCTCGGCCGTTTCGGTCGGTCGTCTTATCACCGATCCCGTACAACTTCTGGGTCGCCTCGGTCTCCTTCGACAGATCGACGAGGTCTGGGGTTGCGGTCTGCATCCGAAAGGCCATCTCGAGGCTGTGGATCATTCCTTCCATGCGAGCGTCGGCCTCATGTTTGTCGAGCAATCGCTGATTCATGCGTTGGATGAAGTCGAAGCGCCGCCTTTGAAAAGCACTGTCGGTGGCGGTATCGTTGAGGAATGCGATCGCCGGGTCGCTAGGCTTCGCCGGGAGCGTCACTGGTGTCCCCTGGTGCACGGCAGGCAGGAAGGACGAGCTGTAGTTCCGCGTGTCGATTCCGGGATGAATGGTGAGGAACGCGGGCAGGTTCTGGTTCTCGGTGCCGAGTCCGTAGCTGACCCACGAGCCTAGCGAAGGCCGCGCCTCGGCGAGCACTCCGGTGTGAAACTGCAGAGCGGCGGGACCATGCTGATTGTTGTCGGCCTGCACGGCGCGGAGCAGGCAGAGTTCATCCGCGATCGAAGCGGTATGAGGCAACAGGTCGGAAATCGTCATCCCGGATTCGCCGCGTGGCCGCACGGGAACCTCGGTGCCGAGCGCCAGAAATTTTGAAGTGCTCTCGTGCCGGAACTGCTCGGGCAGCGGCGCATCGATTCCCTGCCCATGCATTTTCTGGATGAAAGGTTTGGGGTCGAAGAGGTCCATCTGCGACGGTCCCCCGGCCATGAACAGGAGGATGACTCGTTTCGCGCGAGGGACATGTCCCGCCGGCTTCGGAGCCACGGGTTGCTCCGAAGCCTGCAACAGTCCTTGCAGCGCCATCGCGCCAAAGCCCGCGTACGACTGCCTCAGCCAGGCGCGGCGATTGAAAGCGAATGGGATTCGTGGAACGCTCATCATTTCGAACGCCTCTTGAGACGTTGAATCAAGGGATCATAGTCGAAGGAGAAACTCATTGGTGCCGAAGAGGGCGCGCGCCAACTCCGTCCACGCCGGAACCTCTCCCGCGGCGCGGGAGGATTCAAGAAAGGCGAGCGCATCGTCCTGCTCGGCGGCGGTGACCGGTCGGCTCAACACGCGCAACCAGAGCCGCTCGATTCGCCCCGCATCGCCGTTTTCTTCGGCTAGCAAGACTTTCGCCAACTCTTCGCCTCGTTCGCGAATGGGCTCGGCGTTGAGCAGATATAGCGACTGAGTCGGTACCGTCGTCTCGCCCCGTTTGCCGGTGAACTGTGCGGGTTGCGGGAAGTCGAACACGTCACGCAAACGGGCGGTGCCGGGCTGCGTTCCGGTGCGGACTACGGGCAGGTAGAGTGTCCGCTCAAAGTTTTGCGACTCGCGTTCCTGCTTGATGGCAAACTGCGGATGAACGTCCTGACGCTCTTTGAGAGGCAGGCCGCTAATGTTCTCGGGAAACTCCAGCGGCAGTCCCGGGCCCCCAGCAGACGCCGCGAGGCTTCCGCTGGCCACGAGCATGGCATCGCGAATGGACTCGGCATCGAGCCGCTGCCGATTCATGTGCGCGAGGAACCGGTTTTCGGTATCGCCAGTTGTCTTTGAACTATCGGACGACAACCGATAAGTCCGTGAGAGAGCCAGCGTGCGGATGAGTCGTTTTTGAGACCAACCGTCATGCATGAAACGGTGCGCGAGATGATCGAGCAAATCCGGATGGCTCGGGCCGTCGCTGCGAACACCGAAGTAATCGACGCTACGAACCAGGCCTTCACCGAAGAGCTTCTGCCAGATGCGATTCACGGCCACCCGAGCGGTGAGCGGGTTCCTCACGTCGGCGATCCACTCGGCCAGTTGCAGGCGACCACTTTGCCCGGCGGGGATCTCTGGTTGCGGTTCCCACATGGCCACCCGGACAAGTCCACGCGGCATCGTCTCGCCGAGTGCGTGAGGATTGCCTCGGATGGTAAGCCGCATGTCAGCCGGCTGTTCCGCGTCCCGCATTGCCAGGGCTTCCGGTTTGCCCGGATGAAAGTACTCGCCGTGAGCGATGCGAAGTTCGATCGCCGTGATTTGAACCGCCAGTTCGTCTCGACGTTTCTTCCCCTCCGCATCCGGCTCGTCGCCGAGGGATTTCGATTCATTCAGGAGTGCCTCTTTCTCCTGCCGCCAACAGGCCAACTTCTGGTCGTGCTTTGCCGCGATTTCGCGTTCCTCATCCGTTTCCGGCAAAGGCACCCGATTGACGTTGCTCCAAATGCCGTGACGGGTCTGAAAGGTGGTCTTGGTGCCGCGGAACATGCCCGCGATGCCGTAGTAGTCCTGCAAACCGATGGCATCGAACTTGTGGTCGTGACAACGCACGCAGCCGAGCGTCATGCCGAGAAAGACCGTGCCCACTTTGGTCACTTGGCTGTCGACGAAATCGTACTCCATCTTCAGCTTGTCGATGGCGTTGATGTCGACGTCGCCGAGCACCATGAAGCCGGTCGCGATGAGATTCTCTCGGCGTTCCGGCTGCGACGCAGCGGGCAACAGATCGCCCGCGACCTGCTCGCGAATGAATCGGTCGAAAGGCTTGTCATTTTGAAAGGCCTCAACGAGATAATCGCGATACCGCCACGCGTGTTCGGCGAAGACTTTCCCTTCGGTGCCGATCTGCTCGGCATAGCCGACGAGGTCGAGCCAATGCCTCGCCCATCGTTCGCCATACGCTTTCGAATTCAGCAGTCGATCCACCACCCGCCCGTGTGCCTGCGGCGACTTGTCATTTAGGAAAGAAGTGATCTCCGCTTCCGTCGGAGGCAGACCGGTCAGGTCGAATGTCACTCGCCGCAGCCAAGTATACGAATCGGCGTCCGCGACGGGACGGAGTCCCTCGGCCTCTAACTTGGCAAGGATAAAGGAATCCACCGCATTCCGCGGCCAGTCGGCCTCACGCACAATCGGCGGATCAAATTCACGCACCGGTTGATAAGCCCAGTGCTTCCGGCCTTCTTCAACATCGACGCCCTGCTTGGTGACCATTTTCGTCGCCTCACGCGGGTCAGGCGCGCCGAGCTTCACCCACTCTTCGAGCAACGCGATCTCGTTTGCCGGCAACTTCCCCTTCGGCGGCATCTCCAGTTCGGGATTCCCATATCGCACCGCCTCGATGAGCCGACTCTTTTCCGGCGAGCCGGGCACGATCGCCGGACCGCTATCTCCCCCCGTCTGCCAACCCGAACGCGAATCGAGTGCCAGCCCGCCATTGATCTTGTCGGCGTGCGAATGGCATTCGTAGCACCGCTGCTGCAGGATCGGCTCAATGCGATCGCGGAAAAAGTCATCGTCCGCTCCTGCGTTGGTCGAAGCGGCAGCAAGCAGAAAGGCGGCCGTGAACCAATGCGGGCTAAGCGAAGGGAGGGAGCGTTTCATGCGACAATCTCCTTGACAACATGCCCATGCACATCGGCCAGCCGGTGGTCGCGGCCGCCGAAGCGGAAGGTGAGGCGGACACCGAGCATCACGGCAAACGGGAGGATGCTGACGGAACCAGCGGTTTGCATTCGATCCGAATTGGAGTTTTGACAAAGAACCTATCATACCCAAGAACGGTTCGCACTTCGGCCGGAAGATCCTATGAACACCCCGCCACTTCTCTAGTTTATCACGGTGCCAACGCATTAAAATGGCGTTATTTTTGCGATATCGTTTCATTTCCTAACATGATGCCGCCGCAATCTTCTCTCATCGCCCATTCGGTTACCCTCGGTTTCACATCCCGCTTGTGGGGCCGGACGCCTGCACGCCACCCAGCGTGGCGGTCGCGCTCAGTAACAGCGAAGTCCGCGATGTCTGTCGCAGGAATTCACGTCGCGTTGATGTTGATCGCATGAGTCTTACTCCGCGGGTTTAACTTTCGCTGTCTGAGAGCAATTCGTTTCATCTTGTCATGTCCAAACTGCTCACGGGAATCACGGCGAGTTCGTTGGCGATGTGGCTCTTGTGGGTGTAGCCGATGTAGAGCAGGCCTTCATGTTCGATGGCGTAGGGGTAGCTGAAGTCGGCGTTCGCGGCGGAGACTCCGGGTGTTCGCTCGGAGACCGACGTACGGATCAGAAAAACTCGGCTGAAGAGTGTCTCGCCCGGTTTGCTGACCGCGATGGTTAACGGCGAGCGTTTGCCTCCGGTATCGGCCGTGGTCGTGCAGACGAGGTAGCGCTGGCCGGTGCTCAAGGTGCCCGCGTACGGCTTGCTGGTCGCCATCGGCATGTTGGACGCGGCGGCTGGCGTCCAGGTGCGACCGTGGTCCACACTGGTCGAGACAATCGCCAGGGCTTTGCTTCCGTAGCGAGCGATATTGGTGATTTGGGTTTTGTCCACGATCACCGTCGATTCGCCCCAAAGGTTTGGTCCCAAACTCTCATCAGGTTGAATGAGGACCATTTCCCAATTCGTGAAGTCGTCCCCTTTACTGATCGCGACTGCCGGCAAATTGCCCTTCGGCTCAAGCCCGTTGGCAACGCGGAAGCCGGACATGATCCAATTGCCGTCGGCCATCCGCTGCGGCTCCTGCATCGGCCAGAAGCCCTGATCGAGCACCACGCCATGCGGTTCCCACGTTCCTGACGTCTCATTCAAAAGGTAGACGCGGGTGTGAGTGCGCTGGAAGTTGTCGTAGAACGCCCCCATGAAGGCCCACAGCCTGCCGCCATTCGAAAGGAACACGCCGTGGCTCACGCCGAGGTTCCCTTCGCCCGCATCCATCACGATCGGCTCGCCCCACGTCCTGCCGCGGTCCTCGCTGACTCGGACATGAGCTTCCTCGGTGACCGTGTTCTCGCTCCCCTTGTTAAAGCCGTAGGACGCGAAGAGCTTCCCTTTGTGCCACGCGAGCCCAACGCCGAGCGTGAAATTGCACTCGTCTTCATCGGGTCGCTGTTTCGTGAGGACATGGAACTCCGCCCCCTTCACTTGCGGCAGATCGGCCGCTCTGGGCAGCGTCTGCGCGGGGTCCCAGATCGGCACTGCGGCCGTGGGCTTCGGCAGCTCATGCGTCACGGAAACCGGCCGATAACTTTCCGTGATTTCCCTAGCGCTCAGCACTCGCGGCAGGAAAGTGAACTCGTCCACGGCACCATGAAACGGCTGCCGCACCGCGCCTGCGTCCCGGATGCCGCCGAGCGTGATCGGGGCCGGGGTGTGCACGATCGGCACATCGAGCGGCACTTCACCCACGAGCTTGCCATTCAAGTAGAGCGACGCCTTCCTGGCATCAGCCGCCAACGTCGCGAGATGCCATTTGCCAGGGATCAGCGGTTCGTCGCAGAGGATCGTGCCCCAACCGTTCTGACGAAGGTGTGCCTTCAGCTTGCCATCGGGCTCGATCGTGAGACTCCACTGCCGCTGATCGAGCGAGTAACGGTTTTTACCGGCGAGCATTTGCTGCCCGCCCGCGAGGTCATACGGATTGAACCACAGCGAAATCGTGAACTCGCCACCGGCCAACTGGGCGCTGTTTTTGAGCTCGATGAGCGACTCGCCATCGAGCGTTAAACCCTTCCCGACAGCGCCCGTTGCCGACCGTACCTTGCCGTGAACGATCAACGTGTCCCCGACTTCGTTCAGCGGCCAATTCGCCCTCTCGGCTCGTGCCGCCGGTGCCTCCGAATCGGGCTTCTTCCGATTGGGAGATCCGTCGTCGGCGGCAACCGCGGCCAACGACACGTGAGTCAGTGCGATGAAGAGTGCGAGGGCGGGTTTCATGGTCAGGTTCTCGTTCCTTTGCTCGCAATTTAGCGGCTGGCGTTCACACGCGTGGTCAAATCGTCGTTTGCGGCGAAGATATTTTCCTCGCGGATCGGCGTCATTCGGATCTCCGTGTTTCCCGGATCCGGTTAAAGCCTCGTGTCGAACAGTTCGCGACACTCCGCCAAGATCGTCACCGGAGTTGGTTTGTCCGCGCTTGATATGCGGTAGCCCGAGGCAGATAAATCGGCTACGACGCAATCGCGTGACGGTCGACTTGCCGGAATCGAGGAAACATCACAACCATTGCGGACAGTGTTCGACGTACCATCAAACGTCATCCGATTTCATGGCGTCAGCACCTCGGGGTAATTGCCGGGCTCGGGAAGCCTTTCCCGGGTTCGACCTGCCCTTGCTTGCTTCATTCAATTCAAACTGATTCCCCCGTAGTTGGGGAAAATGTCCGGGGACGGGAAGCGTTCTTCCAAGTGGCCTTCCGTGTATTCTTCCCGCGGCACCGCGTCGTCGGGCCAGGTTAAAGGACGGATTCGGACGATCCTCCCGGGACGGATGCCCTCAATGATCTGGTCGACATTGATTCGGACTTGGATCCCGCTGCTACCCAGCGGGATCTCCTTATCCTGTTTGATCACATCCAGGATGGGCCCCGATATGGCCACCAAAGATTGCCTGACCGTTCCATACTCATGTTTCAAATTCGTTTCTGACGCGGCGACCTGTCCTTTGATCTCTTTTTGGAAATCGGCATAGAGAGAGGGGTCCATCCCTCCGAACAAGGTCACGGTCACTGCGGCGCTGCCGAACTCGCCATACTCGACGCGATCCACCGACGCGGGCATCCAGCGACTGCGGATCAGCTCCCGGTGCACCTCAACCTGGTGCCGACCGGCTCGTCGCATCGCCGTCTCGTCGAGCCAGATGTCTGAAACATGCATCCGATTGCCGACACGACGCTCCCAGTGCCCTGCCGGCTTCCAGCCGATGCCCAGGTAGACAACCTGACCATCGAGGGATTTTTTCCCATCAGCAGGCCACAGGCCTTCTGCGATCAAGTCTTCGAGCGCGAGCATTTCCCTGCCACGCCAAAAACGGGTGGCCGCATCGATGGTCATTTTCCGCTCGTCTTCCTTGTCCCCGCCGCCGGCGACGGATTCACGCTGGGCGACGATCATCCCCGTCTTACCGTTTGTGATTTCAACGTCCTTCAACCTCCAGACCTTCCCTTCCCGGAGGCAGAAACTGGGCTCGTCCTCCAGCAGAATGGCGTGGTTCTCGGCGGGTCGGGTGGGGATGTCTTTGGGTTTGAGGTTGCCTTGGTCGATGACCGGTACGGAAGAGAGCTTGGGATCTGGCGGCAGATAGAAGCGACCGTGGAGCAT
>JBEIRZ010000601.1:0-2047 GCA_040375695.1 Planctomycetaceae bacterium | reverse complement strand
GCCGCGGCAGGCTGGCCAGCGCCGTCTCCTGGGCCCAAACCGCCTCGCTAAGCCGTCCGCCAAGGGTCTCGATGTCTTCTTCCAATCGCTTCAGCTCGACGAGCTTCTCTGACTGCTCCGTCGCCTTGCGGGCCATCTCATGGACCAAGCCCGATCGATCACGCCCCGCGATCAGGCCCTTCCCATCGCCCTTGCCATCGCCCGTCCCGACCAACCCCGCCACATCCGCGACCTTATCCCAATAACGCTCGCAACGGCCGATCCCCCTGGCGATCCTCTGCCGCACCTGCTCCCTCGACCCGCGGGCCTCACCCATATCTCGCAACCGTCGCAGCACCGCGGGCAACACGATCGGCTCCGAATCGGACCAACCTTTCAGCGGCCCGGTCAACGCCTCCCAACGCCCTTCCCAACCTTGCCACTCCCCTTCGCTATCGACCCGACGATTGATCGCATCGTCGAGCTCAGCCGTCGCCCGCTCGAGCTCTTCAACGACCCGCGACCGTTCTTGGGCCCGCCGCGCGATCGCATCATGCCACGACTCGGCAACCGCGTGGGTAGCGATCAGCTCCGCGGCCCAAACATCCCGCTCACCTTGCCGATCATCGGCTGGCGATCCTGGCTGCACCTCGCCACCGGTGATCCGGATCGCGGCCTTGAGCGTTCGGATGGCGACCCGCAACTTTTCGCCGGCCGAAACGACCGCCGTACGCTTGGCATCCAATTGGCCGATCTGCCCCATCAGTTCCGCGTGGTCTTCGAGCCATCGGCGCATCGCCTCGGGCTCGCCCGCCGCCACCCCGCATTCGCGCCACACACCTAACCACCGCGACCGCAGCGTCTCGCGGCTTTCCGCCGATTCGTCTTGCTTGCGTCTCAGCCCCGCGATCTTTTCGTCGGCCCCTTTCAAATCCTCGACCAGCCGCTGGTGCCTAACGACACGGTCATGCGCCGCAAACAGCGCATCGGTGATCCGGTCGACGGCACGAATCCGCTGCGCCACCTTCTCGATCTCACCCTCCGGCAAAGGCCCGCCCTTCGCGGCCAAGGACCGCAACCGATCGACCGCCAAATCACGTAACTCGCGTGCCTCTTCGAGCCCCTCGCGCGTCGGCGGCGGATCACCCGACGATCCGTCACGCAGTTTCGCTTCGATCTCTTCGCGCGACCGCTGTGCCTCGAGCAACCCACGCCTAATCTCCGCGATCGCCTCGTCCGCGTCGGCGATCTCACCTTCCAACCGCCTCAGCGTCATCGGGTCGGGCGGGAGAAATCTTCGAGCCGCATCGAGCCCCCCTGCGAGCCCCCTCAACCGCGATACTCGCTCTTCGACACGGCGTGCCAAACCCGCCGCCTCCTCTTCTGCCAGCGTCAAATCCTCGACCAAATCTCCCGGCTTGCCGACCGACGCGATCGCCTGCGTTAGCGGCTTGGGGTCAATAGCATCGGGGAGCCCTTCCAGCCGCTGGCGGAGCTTGGCGATCTTCTCTTGCAGCCCACGCTCGCGGACCTTCGCCGCGTCACGCTTCTCCGCCAACCGCGCGCGGTCACCGAGCATCCGGTCGACCTCGGCCGTCAACGTGTCGCTGACATCGATCGCCAGCAGCGTCTCGTCATCACCCCCAACATCCCGATCGCCCTTAGCACCCGCCCCTTCCGCCGCGGATTGACGGAGCGATCGCGTTAATGATTCGATCCGCTCGCCAAACGCAGACTCTTCCCGCTGCCAATCGGCGATCGATTCGGCGACCCCTTCGATCTCGCCGAGCTCATTCATCAACGTCCGGATCACGCCCGACGCTTCGACGAACCGCCGATCGATGACGATCGCGTCGCGGCGGCGGGTTCGCTCGGCGATCTGTTCGCGATAAGTCGTGACACGCTGCAGCGCCCCCTGCAGTTCACTCTCAAGCCCCCTCCGCCTTTTCACAAAATCGTCATCCAGCATCGGCACGTCCTGCCCGAGCGACTTCAGTTTCGCTTCGAGCTCGGCCCGCTGGGGCAAAAATTCCTGGGACTGCTCCAGCGCGTTGAGCCTCGCCAATCG
>JBEIRZ010000658.1:0-1491 GCA_040375695.1 Planctomycetaceae bacterium | reverse complement strand
GGGTCGACCGGCCCTTGCAATTTGGAAACGGCGGAGCCGAGCGACGGGTGGTTGTCTTGGCGACCGCGGGGCCCGATCGGATAGCCGCTCATGCAGAGGTCGGAGGCGTGTTGGTCGGGGCAGCCATAGAGCGAACGGATGATGGCGACCTTATCCATCATCTTCGCCAACCGCGGGAGGTGCTCGCAGATTTGGATCCCGGGGACGTTCGTCGGGATGGGGCGGAAGGTGCCGCGGATTTCGACGGGGGCGTCCATCTTGAGGTCATACATGTCTTGGTGCGATGGCCCGCCCGACAGGTAGATCATGATCACGGCCTTGTGTCCCAAGCTCCCTTTGGTCGTCAGGGGAGCCGAGGCCTCGGCTTGAAGGATTTGGGGCATCGACAGCCCGCCCATCGCGAGGCTCCCGATCTGGAGGAAATGACGCCGCGAGTGCCCGTTGCAGTGGCTGGAAACGTTGCGACCGAGGATCTGGAGCATGGCGTGTCATCCCAGGGGAGCTTGGGCGATTCGGGGGGCGGGATCGGCGAGGACGTGTAGCCTATTTTAGCCAGGATTTCGCGGCTGGGGGATCGCTATCCGGCGATCGGGTTGGCGCTGGGGGGCCGATTTTCTGTCCGGGCGAAGAAGAGGTTCAGGCGTTGGGAAGTTGTGGCGAGTCGGGAGTCGGCTCGAGGGTCGAGGGTGCATCGGTTGGGGGAGGGTTTGGGGGTGACGCGTCTCGGCGTTTGATCGCCCGGGTGAGGATGCGATCGAGGGTTGCCGCGAAGGCGATGCGGTCGCGTTGGCTGTAAGGCTTGGGGCCGGCGGTTTCCATCCCGGCGCCGCGTGCGGCATCAAAAAAATCGCGGGCGGCAAGTCGACCGCCGATGTTTCGGTCATCGAGGAGTTCGCCGCGGGGGTCGACGACGAAGACATCTTTGGCGACAAGCTGTGCGGCGAGCGGGATATCGGCGGTGATCGCGACATCGCCCGGTTGGGCGTGAGTGGCGATGAAGCGGTCGGCGACATCGGCGCCTTCGCGGACGGTGATGGCGCTGACGAGTCGGTTGGCGGGGGGGAGTGGGACGGGTCGATTGGCGACGAGGGTCACTTCGATCATGAGTCGGCGGGAGGCGCGAAAGACGAGATCCTTGACATCGCGGGGCGCGGCATCGGCATCGATCCAGATTTTCATAACGTGAGGGCTAGGGAGACTTCTGGTTAAGCCGGTGAAGAAACGAAAAAACCCGCTGAGGCAGGCGACAGGCCTCAGCGGGTTTTCGGTTTTGAATCAATCTGGTGATGTCAGCCTCCTTTGAGGGGAGGCCGATTTCTGCTGAGCGAGTGTGAGACCGCTTCCACGTATCGGAAGCCTCGGTCACCCGAGGACTTCTTATTCTAAGATTCCTTAGAAAGGAGGTGATCCAGCCGCAGGTTCCCCTACGGCTACCTTGTTACGACTTAGTCCCAATTGCAGAGTTCATCTTAGGCGCCTGGCTCCTTGCGG
>JBEIRZ010000217.1:0-7486 GCA_040375695.1 Planctomycetaceae bacterium | reverse complement strand
GTTTTGCCGCCGCGATGGTCCGCGAGACGCAGGCCGGAGAGACGCAGGCCGGTAAGATGCCGACAATCGGCGTGACCTCACAACGTTTAAGCTCGCACGGTGTCGCGATTGGGGGGGTGGCCTCGCAAGCCGGCGCCGAAACCCCAGCCGAAGCGAGCAGTCAGGTCAAGGCAAAGCTCGTCGACGTGGAGACGTTTTGCGATGTCAACGGGCTGGGGATGATGACCCTCGATCCGGCTTTGCGGATCCAAAAATTCTCGGCGGCCGCGGCGTCTCAATTCGGGCTCTTGCCTCAGGACATCGGCCGCGACTTTCGCACGTTCGCCGGGGGGATCGATTCGGGAGATGTGGTCGACCGGTTGATGCGGTGCGTCGGCACCGGCGAGGCCGACGAGTTCGAGATCCGGCAGGATCGTAAAGGGAGCTGGCATTTGGCGAGGGTCGTGCCGCTGGGTGATCTTGCGGGCGGCCAGGCGGGGGTGATGTTGACGCTGATCGACCTGGGATCGATCGAAGGGCGGCGGCGTGAAGAACAACGGTTGTCGAGCATCGTCCGCTGGAGCACCGATGCGATCATCGGGCGTGATGTCGAGAATCGGATCGTCGCGTGGAACCCCGCCGCGGAACAGCTTTATGGCTATTCGGCCGAAGAGGTGCTCGGGACGAAGGCCGACATGATCATCCCGGAGACGGAGAGCGATGGGTTGCAGAGCTCGCTCAAGGCGTTCCGCCGCGACCAACGGGTCGAGCGGTTCGACTCGTCGCGGAAGACCAAGGGGGGAGATGTGCTCCGCGTTTCGGTCAGGATGTCGCCGATACGGGACGAAGAACACCGCGTGATCGGGGTGTCGACGATCGAGCGGGATGTTGCCGGTGTCCTCACCGGCAAAGGTCCCAGAAGCGAGCGGTCCAACGATGAAGCTAATTCACGTGAAGACTTGGAGAACGAATTCCGCCAGGCGATCCGTCAGCGCGACCAATTCCTGGCGATGCTCTCGCACGAGCTCCGCAACCCGCTGGGGGCGATCCTCAACACCTGTGCCGTGCTGGGCAAACGCAAACTGATGGCCAAATCGGTCCAGGTACCGATCTCGGTCGTCGCCAGGCAAGCGAGGCAAATGGCCGAATTGCTCGATGACCTGCTCGATGTCAGCCGCATCACGACGGGAAAGATCAAGCTCGAGAAAGGGCCCGTCACGCTCGCCAGTATCGCCGACGAAGCGATCGAATCGCAGCAGGCGCTCGCGTCCACACGGGGCCAAAGGTTGACGGTGACTTATTGCGACGAACCGCTGCAGGTTTTCGGCGACCGCAGCCGTTTGGTGCAGGTCGTCGTCAACTTGCTGAACAACGCGATCAAGTACACGGCCGAAGGGGGACGGATCACCGTGATCTTGGAACGCCGCGGCCGCCACGGGGTGATCCGCGTCCGTGACACGGGGGTTGGGCTCGAACCGGATCAGATCGAATCGCTGTTCGAGATGTTCGCGCAAAAGGACTCGACGCTCGATCGTTCCGGCGGGGGGATGGGGCTCGGTTTGCACCTGGTACGAAAACTCGTCAGCTTCCACACGGGGACGGTCCGCGGCTTCAGCGAAGGGATCGGCAAAGGGAGCGAGTTCGTTGTCGAGTTGCCGTTGTCGACTCGCAAAACTCCGGAGTCGCGCGAGCCCTCCGGGACGGCATCCGCATCACGCAAGCCCAAGGTCAAGCGAATCGTTGTCGTTGAAGACATCGATGACGCCCGCAACATGCTCGTCGCGCTGCTGGAGAGCGATGGCTACCAGGTCACGGCGGCGGCTAACGGCGAGACGGGGCTGGCGCTGATCCTGAAGGAGCGTCCGGACCTAGCGATTGTCGACATCGGGCTACCGAAGCTCGACGGTTACGAAGTGGCTAGGCGAGTTCGCGAGGTCGTTCCGGCGAGCGACTTGAGGTTGGTCGCGTTGACCGGATATGGCCAGGACTCGGACCACGCGCGGGTGTTGGAAGCGGGTTTCGACGCACACCTCGTCAAGCCACTCAATCACAGCCGGTTGGAGATGATCCTCGCGGGGGGATAAGATCGCCATCATCGCCGGTCCATCAGAGGGGCAGGCAACGCCCTCGCCAGAGTGAAGTGCGAATCGGCGAGTTTGAAGGTCAAAAAAAATCCCCTCCGTGCGAATGGGCCCGGAGAGGATTTCGGATTGAGTGTGGGATATTGGACGGCTGCGACCATCGCGCCTGAGCGACCTGCAGTTGGTATCGATCGTTTGAGTTGTCTTCGATACCGGCCTATCGGTTCGGGAGGATCAACGCCGAATCCGTACTCTTTGCACCATCGGGCGACGTCGATCAATAGTCGCGATCACGATCCCAATCACGATCGCGGCCACCGCCGCCACCGCCGCCACGGTAGCCACCGCCACCGCCACCACCGCGGTAACCACCGCCACCACCGCCGCCGCCGCTGCGGCGTTCTTCGCGGGGACGGGCCTCATTCACGGTCAACGTACGGCCCGAGAGCTCGCGTCCGTTGAGCGCTGCAATCGCTTCGTCGGCACCGCTGTCCATCTCGACGAATGCGAAACCGCGACTGCGACCCGTTTCTCGGTCCGAAACGACCGAGGCGTTGGAAACCTGACCGAACTCGCCGAACGCCTGCCGGAGGTCATCCGACGTCGTGCTGAACGACAAGTTACCAACGTAGATTCTCTTACCCATCTCTCAATCCTTGGGCCCGTAATGCGGACCCCTACCGAAGGCCAAACTAACGGGCCACGGCCGAAGACACGCCCGCCACCCGCCGCCGAAAAACGCCCTTCGCGACAGCGCAAGGCCGTTGTCAGCAACACGGTCGGGAAGAGCGATCACTTGAGCGATGAAAACCGCGAACGAATCAAATCGCTGCAGCATTCAGACGCTGTGGCCCCTTGGCACGGGTTGCTGAAACCACGCTGCCGCAGCGGCGAATCTTACGAAGACAAAAACGGGGCCGACCGAAATCATTGAGAGGCTGGCTACCCGAAAAGCCCTCGGCGATGGACCGAGACGGCGGTGAGGTAACGGCGAATGCGTTGTTGAAAAGAAACTTTCCCCGACGTGTAAATGCATTGGTGGACCAGACCACCGCTCGAAAGTTTACACGATCCGAGGATCCCGATGCGATACAAATCGCACAAAAAGATACCAATCCGAAAAAAATCTGGGTGGACAAATTTTGCCTATTTTTTTAACCGCCGCTCGCATCTTTTTTGTTGCCGCCAGCCAAGTATCATGGCGATCAACGTTGGTCGCCCGATACGGCGGTCACGGAAGGCCGCTCGTCGCCTGAACCTTTCTCACGGAGTCCCTTGCAATGTGGCCAACCAGCGGAGGTGATCGGACATTGACGGGGACCGAAGCGGTCTTGATCGCCAACGCGATCGACACGATGCTCGATCTGATCATCGATTACATGGGACTGGATGATCAGTCCGACGAAGAGACTTCTGCGGCCGCCCTGCACACCGGGATCTCGGTTTACGATTCGCTCCGGATCGGTCAGCGAGTCGCGGTCTTGAACCTCGTCGCCCAGCACCTGCTCACCCCGAGCATCTTCCATCAGGACTCGATCACCGCGGCCTTCGACGGGGCGATCGCCGCGATTTACAGCGAGATCCGCGACCGGGTCGAAATCGAGATCGATATCATGTCGGCACACGACCCAACCGAATTAGGTTCGTATCCCGAACTGCCCTCTTCGTCGCGATGGCGAAGGTGGGTCCTGCAGAGCTGCCGCGAGACGTTGGGCAGAGGAGATTGGAACAAGATCCATTCCGACGAAGACATCGCATGGGTCAAGCTTCAGGTCTGGGAGGATTGGATCGATCAATTGTCGATGGCGATCTTGTGGGACCGCGATTTCGAATATGCCGAAACGTTCCTCGATGCCGACCCCGACGCGGCACGCGCCCGCCGTCGGGCGATGGGGATCGATGAAGATTATTTCGTCTCCCCACCACCCGACCCGACCCCGTCGCAAGTCGAAACGTTGCTGGCCAGGACCCGAAATCTGGTACGCTCGTTCTGCGTCGGTGATTCGCACCCCGCCGACGACAATTCGGCCTGAACGTGATGACACGCGGGTCTGAACCCACTCCGTTTCGGGCATGGCGGTCACCGATCGGGCCATGGCAACTTCTGATCCCCGTCGCCGCAGGTTTCTTGCTGGCGATTTGGGCCTGTGGGCTCATGCCGGTACGACAGGTCCCCGATTCACCCAGCTATCTGAATTATCCGCTGGGGTCACTCGACGCGGCGCTGCGGAGCCAGCGTCCTCCCGGGTATCCGATCTTCCTGGCGTGCGTCGTATCAACCCTCGGGCTGGCGATGGTGCCGCTTGTCCAATGGTCACTGCACCTCGGCGCGTCGCTGGGACTGGCGAATGAATTGTCACGCTGGGGGACAGTACCGTGGCGATGTTGGGGAGTGGCCGCGGCGATCGCGATCGGCTGCACCGCGACGGCGAATGCCCCGAACGTCGCCACCGACGCGCCGGCCGCATCGCTCGGCGTCTTGACGGCGATGCTGTTGCTTCGGTGGGCAAGATGCGGCGGCTGCCCTCTCGATGGCGCGGCGGTCGCCTTAGCAGCGCTCGGTGCGATCGCGATGCGGCCTGCCTACCTTTTCCTGATTCCCTGGGTGGCGATCGCGGGGCCGGTCCTATGGACGATGGCCCGCGGGCTCGAACGTGGCGTGTCAACGAATCGATCGGCCGGGCGGGCGATCTTTTGGACGATCTGGCCGGTGATGATGATCGTGATCCCGCTGTTGATGTGGGTGGCGCTGCGTGGGCGACTTGTCGGCGACCCTTCGCTGTTGCCGTTCGGGCACCAGAACCTCGCGGGGCTGACGATCCAGTGGGTGTCGGACGAAGAGCTGCTAGCGGCACCCGGAAAATCGGGCGAACTCGCCGCGGAAATCATCCGTGGCCGAAAGCGGTTCCTCGAATCGCGTCCCCCGGAGTACGTTCGCGCCGACCCACGGGCGACGATGACGATCGAATCGCGATGGGACGATTACACGTGGCACGTCGTTGTCCCCGCCGCCGATCGGCTCTATCCCGACGACACGATCGCGGCCCATCACGCGATCCGAGACTTGAACCGCGACCTGCTGAAGCGATTCCCGCTCCGGTATTTCCGTTGGCTTTTGCTCGGTGCCCGCCGCGCCGCATGGGGGATCGCCGCCGACCTCACGATGCATCCCCCGTTCCTCGCTGCCGGGATTCTGATGTTGATCTGGTCGTTGTGGCGGGCGATCACCGGCCTTAAGCACGCCGCACCGCGCGTCGACCTTGGCCTCGACGCCCTCTGGGTCATCGCCATTACCTATGCCGCGATGTCGTTGGCACTGGTGATCGCGACGAGCCCACCGATCGGCCGCTTCGCCGACGCCGCGGCGATCTTCATCCCCGCTTGCTTGGCGGGGTGGGCGATCGAACGGGTCACCCGACCTGCGGACAGCTTCGAATCGGTCGATTCCCCGTGAAAAGCCGCCACTACCTCAGAGGTTTGGCACTGAGGTTTGGCACTGAGGCGATGCGAAATCGATGACATCCGCCACCCCGCGCGCCTCATCGCCGCCGCGTCCGCTGTTGCGGGCAGCAGAAAAACGAAGAACCGCTCGGAAGGTGCCCCCTCCGATCGAGCAACGCCGGCCACGGTAATTACAATCGAGGCTTCGAACCGATTCCCCCCGTGGACACCGATCCCCGTAGGAACCCGCAATGCCTTGGCCCGCCGACCCGGACCGCCACCGAAGCCGCCGACCCTTTCTCACCCGGCCGCTGGTACCCGCCCCGACGATCCGATTGCTCGTGAGCTCGCTGACCCTCGCGATCACCCTAGCGATCACCCTAGCGACCGTCGACAGCGTCGCCGTCGGACAAACGTCATCCCCACGGACGACCCGACCCGTGGAAGGGCTTCGCGAAGCGGGTGAAGGACCGCGTGCGCTCGTCGGCGGTCGCATCATTACGGCACCGGGACAGGTGATCGATCAGGGGACGGTGATCATTGATGGGGAAACGATCGTCGCTGTGGGCAAGGACGTGCCGATCCCCAAGGGTGCCGAAGTCATCGACGTCACCGGCCGTTCGATCTACGCGGGGCTGATCGATCCCGCCGAAGGACTGGGGGGGCTCAGCGCCAGCACGGCATCGGCGAGCAACGAATCGGCCCGCGGTGCGACGCGACATTGGAACCGCTTCGTCCGCCCCGAACATGCCCCTGTCATCCAGCCGACCCCCAAAGAAGGTGACCTGATCCCAACGGCCGACACGCTTCGAGGCCAGGGGATCACGGCGAGGCTGGTCGCGCCAAGCGGCAACATCTTCGGCGGCTGGGGACATGTCGTCCTGGTCGGTGGCCCTGCTTCGCAATCGCCGCTCCTGCGCGGCCACGTCGCACAAGTGCTTCGGCTGACGATCCCCGAAGGCGACGCGGCGGAAGAGTTCCCGCGGTCGCCGATGGGTGCGGTCGCGCTGGTTCGCCAAACGTTCATCGACGCGGCCTGGTACGACGAAGCGATGTCACGACACAGGGCCGACCCGAAACTTCCCGCACCCGAAGCCGACGGCGCGCTCGAACTGATCGCCAACGTCCGTCGCGACGGCAAGTTCATCGTCGATTGCCCCAACGAACGCTTCGTCGGTCGCGCCGAAGCGGTCGCCCGCGAATTCGCGTTGACAACCATCCTTCGCGGGTCTGGCCGCGAGTACCAATTGTTGGAATCGGCGGTCGCCGCGGGACGCCCGATGTTGATCCCGGTTAACTTCCCCTCGACGCCTGACGTTTCCAGCATCGAAGGGTCCGACGAGGTGTCGCTCGAAACGCTGATGCATTGGTACCTCGCCCCCGAAAACCCGGCCCGACTCGCCGCCGCCGGCGTCCGCTTCGCGCTCACCACCCACAGCCTCGATAAGCCCGATCAGTTCCTCGACGCGGTCCGCACCGCCGTCCGCCGAGGGCTCGCTCCCGATGTCGCCCTCGCCGCGTTGACGACGACACCCGCAGCACTCTTAGGGGTCGATGACCGCGTCGGAACGCTCGAAATCGGAAAACTCGCCAACCTCGTGATCACCGACGGCGACCTGTTGGCCCACAAAACCAACCTGCTGGAAACCTGGGTCGCCGGACGACGCTATCGGGTCAAACCCGACGCCCCGTCGAACGAACCGACGTCACCGGCCGCCGGCCAATGGGCCGTGAAGTTCGATCCGGAACCCAGCCCCATGGGCCCAATCTCCCTGTCGCTCAAGCTCCAAGGACGATCCGCCGTTTCGCGAGGCTCATGGAGCGGCGAAGTGAAAAAAGCGAACCCGAAGGAGGACGAAACGGCTACAAAAGACAAGGACGAAGACAAGGACGAAGACAAGGACGAAGACAAGGACGAAGACAAGGACGAAGACAAGGACGAAGACAAGGACGAAGACAAGGACGAAGACAAGGACGAAGACAAG